>NZ_JAQKGP010000003.1:0-349886 GCF_027956525.1 Agrobacterium sp. ST15.13.013 | reverse complement strand
TGGAACAGAGAACGCTGCAAACAATCGACAATCCGTTCGGCACGAGATTGTCACCTATGTCTTAGGTACAAACTGTTACCTATGTCTCCGGTCTGGACAAGCTTCAAGCTGGTCGGAGTGAGAGGATTCGAACCTCCGACCCCCACGTCCCGAACGTGGTGCGCTACCAGACTGCGCTACACTCCGTGACCAGCAGCGCGTCTATAGACCAGCCTCCGGCATTCGACAAGCGGCTTATTGCATTTTTTGTGACAAGTTTTTCCCATCCGTTGAAGCAACCCTGCCAAGCGCCTGCGCCGCCGGCTGGAAGGCCTCAAAACGTTACAAAAAAGCAATTGTGGCAGGAAATTTTCATCGAACCGCACACCTCCCCTGCCCGCCGCCGCCAAATCTGCTAGGGGAACGGAATGACCGGCGGGAAGCCGGACACGGCACAAAGGACATTTCACCATGCTATCTCGCAGCGTAACGCTTGCAGCGTTTGCCATTGCGCTCTCGGCCTGCACCACCTCCACGGGCGGTTCCACTCCCTCCTTCACCCAGAAGAGCCCCGTTGAGACCCGCTGGGTCGGCCAGTCCGCAGGCGTTTTCTTTGCAAAATTCGGCCCGCCGCAAAGCGATACGGAAACTGGCAGCTCCACCGTGTATAACTGGCGCGGCGGCTACAGAAAGGCCACCATTCCGGCCAGATTCGAAGAAGGCAAGGATGGCAAGAAGGGGCGCCAGATCTCGCCCGCCCGCACCGCCTCGCTCTCCTGCACGGTGCAGCTCGTCGTTTCCAGCGACTACAAGATCACCGCCGTGCGCACGGTCTCCGACCGCCCCGGCATTAACGGCCCGAGCTATTGCGCGGAATTCCTCGCCGCAGATTGATCTTCGGCCATAAACCGAATGCCCAAAGCCCGCCCGAACTGGCGGGCTTTTTCATTTTTTCGGGATTATTGCCACTTTTCTGCAAAATTTTTGCCTGTAGCCGCACCCTGCGACCCGCAACGCGCCGGAAACAGCGTCATATGCGCCTTTCCGCGACACCCCGCTTTCAGAACCCTTTCAACCGTTTGAAAGCACCGGCTAATCTTCGCCGTCACAAAAATGACGATCGGCAAGACTGCAAAATTGGCCGTTGCGACCATATTTCCTGCAAAATCCCCGCAAAACTGCTTGAGCCGGAGCGAAGAAGGTCGGGTTGTGCCGCTTTGCGCTTTGCTATAACGGGGCGAGCGGGAGGAGTGTTTTTAACACAAAACAAGAATCAGGTATGGCCGTGACTCCCATCGATCAAGACAAATCCCAGCTCACTGATCTCTCCCATGCATTTCCGCTGAACCGCCGACAGGTTCTGGGCGGTGCGCTCGCCGGAATTGCCGCAGCGGCGCTGCCCTCTTCCCCACTCCTCGCCAATACGACCGCCAAGAAGGTGGACGTCCTTCTCATCGGCGGCGGCATCATGAGCGCGACGCTCGGTGTGTGGCTGCGCGAACTCGAACCGACCTGGTCGATGCAGATGCTGGAGCGGCTGGATGGCGTGGCGCTGGAAAGCTCCAACGGCTGGAACAATGCCGGCACCGGCCATTCCGCGCTTGCCGAGCTGAACTACACGCCGGAAGACGCCAACGGCAACATCAAGATCGCCCAAGCCATCAACATCAACGAATCCTTCCAGATTTCCCGGCAGTTCTGGGCATGGCAGGTGAAGAACGGCGTCTTGAAGAACCCGCGCTCCTTCATCAACCACACGCCGCATATGAGCTTCGTCTGGGGTGACGAGAACGTCGCCTATCTGGAAAAGCGTTATCAGGCGTTGAGGGCCAGCCCGCTTTTTGCCGGCATGGAGTTCTCCACCGATCCCGAGCAGATCAAGAAGTGGGTGCCGCTGATGATGGAAGGCCGCGACCCTTCCCAGAAGATCGGCGCCACCTGGTCGCCGCTCGGCACCGACATGGAATTCGGCGAAATCACCCGCCAGTTCGTGTCGCATCTGCAGAGCGACCAGAATTTCGACCTGCAGGTCAATAGCGAGGTTTCCGACATCCAGCGCAATGCCGATGGCAGCTGGCGCGTGACCTATACCAACACCAAAACCGATGCCGAACAGGTGGTGGACGCGAAATTCGTGTTCATCGGCGCCGGCGGCGGCGCGCTGCATCTGTTGCAGATGTCCGGCATTCCCGAAGCCGATGATTATGCCGGTTTCCCGGTGGGCGGCTCGTTCCTCATCAACGAGAACCCTGATGTGACGATGCAGCACCTCGCCAAGGCCTATGGCAAGGCCTCGGTCGGCTCGCCGCCCATGTCGGTGCCGCATCTCGATACCCGCGTGCTGGGCGGCAAGCGTGTCATCCTGTTCGGGCCTTTCGCCACCTTCTCCACCAAGTTCCTGAAGGAGGGCTCCTATTTCGATCTCGTCTCCTCCGTTACGACAAGCAATGCATGGCCGATGGTGCGGGTGGGCATCGATGAATATCCGCTGGTGGAATATCTCGCCGGCCAGCTGATGATGTCGGACGACGACCGTTTTGCCGCGCTGAAAGAATATTTCCCCAATGCCAAGCAGGGCGAATGGCGCCTGTGGCAGGCAGGCCAGCGCGTGCAGATCATCAAGCGCGACGAGGAAAAGGGCGGCGTGCTGAGGCTCGGCACTGAAGTCGTCTCCGCCAAGGATGGCAGCATCGCCGGTCTGCTCGGCGCTTCGCCGGGCGCCTCGACGGCGGCACCGATCATGCTCAGCGTTCTGGAAAAGGTCTTCAAGGACAAGGTCGCGACGCCGGAATGGCAAACGAAGCTGCGCCAGATCGTGCCGAGCTATGGCACGAAGCTCCATGACGACCCGGAAAAGGTGCGGCAGGAATGGGCCTATACCGCCGAACACCTGCAGCTGCCCACCCCGCCGCAGATCGACCTTGAGGCACTGAAGGGCGCCGGCGCGGCGCCTGCGGGTGCGCCAGTGAAGAAGGTGCCGGATATCGCGCTTTAAGGCTTGGTTGCGATTTTTAGGATTGAACGCCGCGTGTCTCCGGATGCGCGGCGTTTTTGTTGATGCACGCCTTTCCCGCACTCACCCTTGGGCTTGACCCGAGAATGACGGAGGACAGGTTTTCGCGCTCAACGGTATCCTGGGTTATAGCGTGGCGTGGTAAGCCGACCATCATCGGATGACGGTCAGGTCACCTTCAGATGCCGTTGGAGCGTTACGAGGGGACGCCTGTGGCTTTTTCTGTCTTTCGCTGAGCCCCCGAACTTCTCCTGAAGTGTCCTTGCATGGTCTCAAGCACGGGAGTGAAGATGGGCGGCGCGGAAGACGAGCTTAGCGCCGCGCAATCGCAATCAGGACTTCATGTTCAGCAACTCCGGAAATTTATAGTAACGCAATCGCTTGTCGCGGCAACGGTAGTCATTCTTTGAGGCGTCCACGCTCACATTCTGGTACAAGGCTATGCCAATATACGACCAATTGGGATTGGAACGTTCTGCTGTCCGCGTGCAAAAAGCGTAAATCTGCTTTGCGGGATCGAGCAACACTACGCTCGAAATCTCGGCTTTCGTGAAATCCCCGGGTTTAATGGTTCCGCGCAGGACGCCCACATAGTCCCGTTTAATCGATCTGGAAGGAGGACGCTGCGAATCCAAAACAGATTGTGGTGCCGGTGTCTGGCAGCCAGCCAGCGTCATCACTGCTGCACAGAGTAGTAAAGTCGTCTTCATTCAATTAAATCCCCAAAAGGCAAGGCGCAAGACGCACACTATATCCTACGAATATTGCGATAATATTCGTAACGCACCGGTATCCACAGCCGATAGTATCAAGGTCACTCTTCGATAGTCCGGGCAATAACCATTTATCAATGAGGTTGCGGCGCGCTCTTCCAGCTTCCTCATCTCCGATAATGACGCCGCTAGCTGCTTGGCAGAAAGTGGGCGACTATAACTCACGCAACATAGGTGGTCGAAAGAGTTCAAATCTTGCGGCAAACGGGGTACATAGTGAGGTACTCACTGAGGTACGCATCTACGTCTAAGTCTTTTATTTAACTGCGGTAAGAAAGTTTGGCTGGGGCGCCAGGATTCGAACCTGGGAATGCCGGTACCAAAAACCGGTGCCTTACCGCTTGGCGACGCCCCAACAGGGCAGCGAGAGCGAAACGCCGCTGCCTGAACCGCGCCTGATTAGCAAAGCCTGCCCGGCGCGGCAATGACCCGGCGACCAATTTTTTCACAAAATACAAGCTTTTTGGGTGCCCGGCCGCAGGCGGCATGATAGGGCTTGGCGATTGTGCGGCGGGTGCCGTCGGCACGGGCGGCATGGCATTCACTGAGGAGGTCTCGATGGCGGACCCGGCATTCGATCTCGACTTCAAGCCGGCCTATGGCGAGGCGGTTCCTGTTGCCCCGCTGATCCAGCGCCTCACCGTCAATAACCCTTCCGCCTTCACCTTTCATGGCACCAATTCCTATATCGTCGGCGAGCGCTCCGTTGCCGTCATCGATCCGGGCCCGGAGGATGAGGCGCATTTTCAGGCTTTGATGGCGGCGCTCGAAGGCCGCGAGGTGACCCATATCTTCGTCAGCCACACGCACCGCGATCATTCGCCGCTGGCCCGCAGGCTGGCGCAGGTGACTGGGGCGTTGACCGTGGCGGAAGGCCCGCACCGTGCCGCGCGCCCATTACACGCGGGCGAGACAAACCCCTTTGCCGAGAGTTCCGATACGGCTTTCGTGCCCGATATCGCACTTGGCGACGGGCAGAGCCTTTCCGGCGATGGCTGGACATTGACGGCGCTACATACGCCGGGCCACACCGCCAATCACGCCGCCTTTGCGCTTGAGGGCAGCGGCATCGTCTTTTCGGCCGATCACGTCATGGCCTGGGCCACCACCATCGTGGCACCTCCGGATGGGGCGATGAGCGATTACATGGCCTCGCTGGACCGGCTGCTCACCCGCGACGACCGGCTGTTCCTGCCTGGCCATGGCGGCCCGGTCACCGATCCCGCCGCCTTCATGCGGGGCTTGCGCGCCCACCGCCGCATGCGGGAAAAGGCGGTTCTGAAGCGCATCCGGGACGGCGACAGGCGGATCGCCGATATGGTGAAGGTGATCTATGCCAGCACCGACAAGCGCCTGCATGGCGCGGCCGCACTTTCCGTGCTGGCGCATATCGAGGATCTGATCGAAAAGGGCGAGGTGCGGACGGATGGTGCGCCTTCGCTCACGGGTGAATATTTTCCGGCGTGACGGGTTTTGACAGGCAGCATGTCAAATCTTGCTATCGCCTCAGCCATCGCTCTCCCATTGATGGCGCGGGCGAGTGCCACTCGTTTCTTCTCCCCGTCGGGGAGAAGTCCGCGGCAGCCGGATGAGGGGGCGACGGTAGAGATATTCGGAGAGCTAGCCCCCTCATACGACCCTTCGGGCCACCTTCTCCCCCTCGGGGAGAAGAAACCAAGCCGCAGCGCCATGCGCTACCTCACACCAAAAAACGTATCAATTATCGTTCAGACCCTGCATTTCCGCATCCAGCGCATCGAGATAGGCCTCGGCAATCGCCGCACCCATGCCGAGATCATGCGGGCCGTAGCGGGAGGCGACGCGCACGTCGACGATGGTGGTTTCCGCCTCTTCCTTCAGGCGGATGAGGATATCGAAACGCAGGCCCCAGATGCGGGTGCGGGTTTCACCCTGCATCAGCACCACGCCGCTGCCGTTGAAGAAGGTGGGTAACGGCGCATCAGTCGGGCGGGCCATGGGCACCGGCACGATGGAGGGCAGGTCTTCCACCGGTGCATCTTCCGTGGGCTGCTGCTGCCTGTCCTGTGGCGGCACCCCGATGGAGGGGGCGTCTTCCACGCCGATCACACCCTTCGTATGGGTGATGCGGATGGACTGGGCGGCGGCCATTTTTTTGGCGGCGGCATAGATGCGGTCAATCGCGCCTTCATAACGGCGCCCGGCAAGGCTGGCATAGGCCTCCATCTGCGCATCGCGGTCGGCCCTGGTGATGACGGCGGGCCGCACCAGCCATTGTTGGTTGGCCGCTGGTGCCGCCAGCCACTCCGGCACGTCGCTCAGGTCCGTGGAAATGTCGTAAATCTTCGGCTGCTGCCAATAAAGAAAAGCGCCGTAACCGACCACGCCGAGCGGCAGGGCCGAGAGAAGCAGCGCCGCCAGCGCCGAAAGCCCGCCGCGCGCACCCCTGGTCCAAAGCCGCTCGAGGCCGATCAGCGCCAGAAGCACAGCGAGAAGAGCGATACCGGCGGCAATCAGGAGCAGCCCGACAAGATCTGGCGTCGTCAACGGTCCGAAACGGTGGATACCGGCGGCAATGAGAAAAAGCGCCAGCGCCGCAAGGCCCAGATACCGGGAAAGATAGGCTGCAACCGAAAAAGGCCGGACGAAACGCACAGTCATGGAAGCGGATATCCGTTAGATCGCATTGGCTAAAAAGCGTTGCACCCGAATTCTGACAGGGAATCACCTGCATATGATGTCATAGACCGGATTTGCGACGAGGAAAACAAAGGACAATGGCGATCCGCGCTACGACGGCGAGAGCCTGGAATAATTTTCCGCATCGCACATGTTCCAGGGAATAATTCCCCGACAATGAAACAAATACGCAAGTCCATCTCTTAATTGCTGAGGAAATCGGCGTATTGTCGGCGACCTCCCTCGAGAATGCGTGTAAAAAGTGCAACATTCTCGTTTTTTGCACAATAAAGAGACATCTCATGTCACAGGCAACGACGTCCGCCGGCCCCTCCGGGCCTAAACCCTTTTACCGCAATTTCGGCTTTCAGGTTCTGATCGCCATGGTCATCGGCCTGCTGCTCGGGCTCGTTGCGCGCAACATCGGCCCCGATGCCGCCGGCAGCCCGAACTGGCTTTCGGTGACGCTGCAGACCATCGGCAGCATTTTCGTGCAGCTTTTGCGCGCGCTGGTGCCGCCGCTGATCTTCACGGCCATCGTCGCTTCAATCGCCAATCTCAAGAACCTCTCCAATGCGGCGAAGCTCGTCTGGCAGACGCTTTTGTGGTTTGCCATCACAGCACTGATCGCCGTCGTCATCGGTATCGTGCTCGGCCTCGTCATTCAGCCGGGTGTCAACACGGCGATTGCCAATACGGCAGCGGCCGCACCCTCCTCCACCGGCTCCTGGCTGGACTTCCTCAAGGGTCTGGTTCCTGCCAACGTCTTCGGCCTTGAAGCGTCCACCAAAATCAACAACGGCGCCGGCAGCACCTCGCTGAACTTCAACGTGTTGCAGTTGCTCGTCGTATCGATCGCCTTTGGTGTGGCGGCGCTAAAAGCCGGCAAGGCGGCGGAGCCATTCCTCGCCTTCAACCAGTCGCTGCTCGCCATCGTGCGCAAAATCCTGTGGTGGGTCATCCGCCTCACCCCCATCGGCACCATCGGCCTGCTCGGCCGCGCGGTTGACCAATATGGCTGGACGACGCTGTCGCAGCTCGGCTGGTATGCGGCGGCCGTGTATATCGGTCTGGCGCTGGTACTCTTCGTGGTCTATCCGGCGCTGCTTCTGGCGCATGGCCTGAAGCCGTCGCGGTTCTTTGCAGGCGCATGGCCAGCCATCCAGCTTGCCTTCGTCTCACGTTCCTCCATCGGTACGCTGCCCGTCACCGAAACCGTGACGGAAAAGAGCCTCGGCGTGCCGCGCGAATATGCCGCCTTCTCCGTGCCGCTCGGCGCCACCACCAAGATGGATGGCTGCGCCGCGATCTATCCGGCAATCTCGGCGATCTTCATCGCGCAGTTCTTCCAGGTGCCGCTCGGCATTCAGGAATATGTTCTGATCGTCTTCGTTTCCGTGCTCGGTTCCGCTGCAACGGCCGGCCTGACGGGTGCTGTGGTGATGCTGACGCTGACACTCTCCACACTCGGCCTGCCGCTCGAAGGCGTGGGCCTGCTGCTCGCCATAGACCCGATCCTCGATATGGGCCGCACGGCGGTCAACGTCGCCGGACAGGCACTGGTGCCGACCATCGTCGCCAAGCGTGAGGGCATTCTCAACGAGGCCGTTTATAACAACGCCAAGGACATCGACGCGCTCGATGACCGGGAAGTGGCGGCGGCCTGAGAACATCTGCCGGCGGTAGCGGTCGTCACGCGCGATCGCTACCGTTGCAATGCAACTTTCCACCCCGATGCGGCTTTTCCCAAAATGCAAACAGGCGTATCAATCGCGGCAATAAAAGTGCCGTACGGCTGTCATATCAGGGAGAAACAAGATGCGTGTTTCCATCGTCCTCGGTTCGCTTGCCGCCATGCTGGCGCTCACCGCCTGCCAGACGCTGACACCGGAAGAGCGCCGGGCGCGGGATGAGGCGACATGCCGGGGTTATGGTTTCCGCCCCGGCACGGACCCGATGGCCGGTTGCCTTCTCGATCTGGAGATGGACCGCCGCGCCGATAACCGCGCCTGGCAGGCGCAGATGAACCGCGACATGTTCTACCGCCCCGTGGTGGTGGAGCGGCGCATCATCGTCCAACAGAACCCCTGACGGGAATGAAGGCGACATTGCTTGGCGTCTCGCCCTCTCTCGCCTTTGCAGCCAGCGTCGCCTGCGCCGCCGCAAGCCGGGCGATGGGCACGCGGAAGGGTGAGCAGGACACGTAATCGAGATCCGCATCTTCGCAGAAATGGATCGAGGCCGGATCGCCGCCATGTTCGCCGCAGATGCCGAGTTTCAGTTCCGGCCGCGTCTGGCGGCCGCGTTCGGCGGCGATGCGGATCAGTTCCCCCACACCGTCGAAATCGAGCGAGATGAACGGATCGCGTTCGATGATCCCCTTGCGCTGATAGGTATTGATGAACCGCGCCGCATCGTCACGCGAAATGCCGAAGGTCGTCTGTGTCAGGTCGTTGGTGCCGAAGGAGAAGAATTCCGCGGCTTCCGCAATGACATGGGCGCGTAGTGCCGCACGCGGCAGTTCGATCATGGTGCCGGTGAGATATTCGATCTCCATGCCGGTTTCCTGCGCCACGGCTGCGGCAACACCATCGATGACCGCAGTCACGTAATCCAGCTCGGAGCGGAGGCCGACCAGCGGCACCATGATTTCGGGCACGACGGGTGCGCCGGTAATGCGCGCCGCAGCGACAGCCGCTTCAAAAATGGCGCGTGCCTGCATTTCGGCGATTTCCGGATAGGAAATGGCCAGACGGCAGCCGCGATGGCCGAGCATGGGGTTGAATTCGTGCAGCGCATCCAGCCGCTGGCGGAACACCGTCTGCGGCATGCCCATGGCGGCGGCGACCTCGACGATCTCACCATCGGTCTTCGGCAGGAATTCGTGCAGCGGCGGGTCGAGCAGGCGGATCGTTACCGGCAGGCCGTGCATGATCTGGAACAGCTCGGTAAAATCCGATCGCTGCATGGGCAGAAGCTCGTCAAGCGCTGCCCGCCTGCCCTTTTCGCTTTCGGCGAGGATCATTTCGCGCATCACATGGATGCGGTCGCCCTCGAAGAACATGTGCTCGGTGCGGCAGAGGCCGATACCCTCGGCACCGAAGGCGCGGGCGGCACGGGCGTCGGCAGGCGTATCGGCATTGGTGCGCACCGTCATGCGGCGCAGGCTATCAGCCCATTGCATCAGCTTGCCGAAATCGCCTGACAGTTCCGGCTGTGTCATCGGCACTTCGCCCTTCAGCACCCGGCCGGAAGAACCGTCGATGGTGATGATGTCGCCGCGTTTCAGCATGCAGCCGACGCCGATCAGCACCTTGTTGCGCATATCGACGCGCATGGAGCCGGCGCCGGTGACGCAGGGAATGCCCATGCCGCGCGCCACCACGGCGGCGTGGCTTGTCATGCCGCCACGCGTCGTCAGAATGCCTTCGGCGGCATGCATGCCGTGAATATCTTCCGGGCTGGTTTCGATGCGCACTAGAATGACGCGGCGGCCTTCGGCCTCCGCCGCAACCGCCTCTTCCGCCGTAAAAACGATCTCGCCGGTTGCCGCACCCGGTGAAGCCGGCAGGCCGGAGCCGATGATGGGGCGGGAAATACCGGGATCGATGGTGGGGTGCAGCAGCTGGTCGAGCGATGAGGGCTCGATGCGGCAGACGGCTTCCTCCTGCGAGATCAGCCCCTCCTCCACCATATCGACGGCGATCTTCATGGCGGCGCGGGTGGTGCGCTTTCCGGAACGGGTCTGCAACATCCAGAGCTTGCCGCGCTCGATGGTGAATTCCAGATCCTGCATGTCACGATAGTGGGTTTCCAGCCGCTTGCAGATCGCCAGAAATTCGGAAAACGCCTCCGGCATCAGCTTTTCCATGGAAGGCTTGTCGGAACCCGATACCAGCCGCGCAGCCTCGGTGATGGATTGCGGCGTGCGGATGCCTGCAACCACGTCTTCCCCTTGCGCATTAACGAGGAATTCGCCGTAAAGCTCCGCCTCGCCGGTCGAGGGATTACGGGTGAAAGCGACGCCGGTTGCCGAGGACGAGCCAAGATTGCCGAAGACCATCGCCTGAACGTTGACCGCCGTACCCCAGTCGCCGGGAATATTATGCAGGTGACGATAGGTCACGGCGCGGTGGTTGGTCCAGCTGGCGAAAACCGCGCCGATGGCACCCCAGAGCTGGACATGACAATCCTGCGGGAAGGCTTCGCCAAGCTCGTCCTCGATCAGCTTTTTATAGAGCGAAACGACGTGCTGCCATTCGACTGCCGACATGTCGGTATCGTATTCATGGCCAAGCCGGCCTTTTTCGTCCTCCAGGATTTCCTCGAACATTTCATGATCGAGGCCCATGACGACGTCGCCATACATCTGGATGAAACGGCGGTAGCTGTCCCAGGCGAAACGGGCGTCGCCCGCATCGTGGCCAAGCGCCTCGACCGTGCGGTCGTTGAGCCCGAGGTTGAGGACGGTGTCCATCATGCCGGGCATGGAGGCGCGGGCGCCGGAGCGGACGGAAATGAGCAGTGGCGACTGGCTGCCGCCGAAGGTCTTGCCGGTGACGATCTCCATGCCGTGCAGCCCGGCCATGACCTGCAGTTTCAGCTCTTCGGGAAGATCGCGACCATTCTTGTGATAAAGCGCGCAGGCATCGGCGATAATCGTGAGGCCGGGGGGAACGGGTAGGCCGAGACTTGCCATTTCGGCAAGGTTCGCGCCCTTGCCGCCCAATATAGCAACGTCACCTGCCCTGCCTTCGGCAGCACCATTGCCGAAGGTATAAACCCATTTTTTCATTCCACGCTCTCCACCCAGAAGCGTTGTCATTTTTCTATCATCTACAGCATTGCCAGCATGTTGGGAACGCCGCAACGTGCAGTTTACATCGCAGTGCAGCATAATTGCGGCGAATTGCGCGCAAGAATTGCCGCAAAGGCCAAATACGGCATGATTGACGCAT
This sequence comes from Agrobacterium sp. ST15.13.013, assembly GCF_027956525.1. Classification (NCBI taxonomy): domain Bacteria; kingdom Pseudomonadati; phylum Pseudomonadota; class Alphaproteobacteria; order Hyphomicrobiales; family Rhizobiaceae; genus Agrobacterium; species Agrobacterium sp. ST15.13.013. Next base: position 338,505 of record NZ_JAQKGP010000003.1, on the reverse strand, counting down.
TCGTGTAGTGCGCTGAAACGGAGTGTTGCCTAAGCCATTCAAATCGCTGCAAAGAGATTATTCATGCAATTTACCCGCCGCCATACGTTGAAATTTGCCGGAATTTCCTGTGCCGCCACCGCTCTTGCCGGGGCGCTCAAAGCGGAAGGGGGTGCAACTCCCGCAAATGCCACCCTGCCCTTCGCCTTAACGACACCGATGCATGTGGGTCAGGCGGCGCTGCGTGTGCGCGATCTCGATCAGATGATCGAGTACTACCGTTCGGTGCTCGGTATGAACGAGGTGGAACGCACGGCAAGGGGTGTGACGCTCGGTATCGGCAACGTGCCGCTGCTCGATCTCGTGCACAAGCCGGCGGCGGATTTCGAGAGCCCCACTTCCGCCGGCCTGTTCCACATCGCCTATCTGATGCCCTCCCGCAAGGATCTGGCCCGCTGGCTAGTGCATGCAGCGCTGAAGCAGGTGCCGCTAACGGGTTTTGCCGATCACAATGTCAGCGAGGCGATCTATCTCAACGATCCCGAGGGCAACGGTATCGAGGTTTACAGCGACCGGCCGAAGGACACATGGGTCTGGAACGGTAACGTGGTGAAAATGGGCACGGAACCGCTCGATGTCGATGATCTCGTGACGCTGACCGATACCAGAAAAAGCGATTATGAGGCTGCCCCGGCGGGGATGCGTATCGGGCATGTTCACCTGCGGGTCGGCGAAATCGCCGCCGCCCGCGCCTTTTACGAAGAGGCCATCGGCCTGCGACCGACGCAGGATGCGCGCTCGGACGCGTCTTTCCTTTCTTCCGGCGGTTATCACCATCATCTGGCGGTGAATACATGGAACAGCAGGGGTGCGAAGGCACGCAACGCTTCCGAAACCGGCCTCGACTGGTTTTCAATTACCGTTCGCAATTCCGCCGATCTGGAAGCGCAGAAGACGCGGCTGCGGGCCGCCGGTTGCGTGCTGGTGGAGATGGAGAATAACGTCGTGGAAGCGATCGACCCCTGGGGCACGCGGCTGCGGCTGGTGCCGGGGTGAGGTTTGAGGCTTAAATTTTGATGCGAGCAGATGCCGAGAAAGCCTGCGCCATATCGTTCGAATTCCGCAAAGCACAGCATCCGCATTCCCCCATTCCTGCCCTCGTCACAGGAATCTAGCCAGCCCAAGTCCTTAGGCTGGAAGGGCTCCTGTCGCCGCGCAGACGCGCGCCGGCTGGATTCCTGTGACGAGCACAGGAATGAGCGAAAAAGGGGCGTGTGGCCCCTAGAAAGAAAGCCTTGCGAGGCCACGGCAGCGGCCTCGCAAGGCATTCCATCCGGTACAGGAAACCGGATGGTGGGGTCTGGAGAGAGCCCTAAGCTTGTGACCAATACATAGCAAAAAGCCGCGCGAAGTCGCTCACCCGAATGGGTGAGACAGCGCGATAAATTCCCATTGAGCAAAAGTCGGGAACGTATCCCCCAACAAGCCGCCTCAGACGGCTTCGCGCAGCTGTTCGGCAGTCTGTAAATCCACGGAGACGAGTTGCGAGACGCCCTGTTCGGCCATGGTGACACCGAACAGGCGGTTCATGCGCGCCATGGTGATGGGATTGTGGGTGATGATGACGAAGCGGGTTTCCGTAGAAGCCACCATTTCATCCATCAGGTTGCAGTATCGCTCGACATTGTGGTCGTCCAACGGCGCGTCCACCTCGTCCAGCACGCAGATTGGTGCGGGGTTGGTCAGGAAGACCGCGAAGATCAGCGCCATGGCCGTCAGCGCCTGCTCGCCGCCCGAAAGCAATGTCATGGTCTGCGGCTTCTTGCCGGGCGGGCGGGCGAGGATTTCGAGGCCGGCTTCCAGCGGATCGTCGGATTCGATCAGCTGCAATTCCGCTGTGCCGCCGCCGAAGAGATGGGTGAACAGTCGCTGGAACTGCGAATTGACCACGTCGAAGGCGGCGATCAGCCTTTCGCGGCCCTCGCGATTGAGGTTCTGGATACCGGCGCGCAACTTGCGCACGGCGTCGATGATGTCATCCCGCTCCTTGATGAGCGCCTCGAGCTTGGCGGAAAGCTCGGCCTGTTCTTCCTCGGCGCGCAGATTGACGGCGCCAAGCCTTTCGCGCTCGATCTTCAGCCGGTCGAGATCGCGCTCGACATCGCGTATATCCGGCTTCGGCTGGTCTGGGCCAAGGCCGGTCAGGCGAAATGCCATATGTGGCTCGGTATTCAGCGTTTCGCGGATGCGATGTTCCGCCTCCTGCCGTTTTTCGCGGGCGGAAACCAGCCGCTCTTCGGCGCGGCCGCCCTTCTCGCGGGCTTCGGCGAGTTCCGAAAGCGCCGTTGCCGCCACCCGGTCGGCGACGCGCTGCACGTTTTCCGCCTCGGCCAGTCGGTCGGCGGCGGCGCGGCGGGCGTCTTCGGTCTTTTGCAGTTCGTTGAGGAGGTTGCGGCGTTTCTCGTCGAATTCCTCGGGTGCAATGTCCAGTTCGGCGATTTCCTCGCGCGCCTCTTCCTCACGCTCGCGCAGTGTGGCGATGTGATCGGCCGCACTTGCCGCCCGCGATTGCCAAGTGGAACGCTCCTGCCCTATCGCCTGGATTCTGCGCTGGCGGCTTTCCGCCTCGCGGCTCACGCCCTCATGGCGGGCGCGCGCTTCCGCCAAGAGCCCGCGGTCGGTGGCGACTTCGAGCTGGCTTTCGCGCAGCTTGAGATCAAGCACGGAAAGGTCCGGCGCATCTTCCATTTCGATACGGGCATTTTCTTCCTGGACGGCGATTTCGTCGATCTGCGCGCCAATCTGGTTCAATGCTTCGGAGACGATATCCCGGCGGCGCAGCAGATCGCCCGAAGCCCGTTCGGCTGAAGTCAGCGCCTCACGCGCCTCGGCAAGCTGTCGGGTCGCAAGCCGGCTCCGGTCACGCACGTCCGAAAGCCGCAATTCGCTGCTTCTGATGTCCTCGGTTTTCGCGGCAAGCTGGTCTTCGGCGTCTTCCATAATGGAGCGGGCCTCATCCAGTTCCGTCTCGATTTCGGCAAGGCGGTTCTTCTGCGACAGGCGAAGGGCTGCTGCACCCGGTGCATCGGCGCTGGCGATATGCCCGTCCCAGCGGAACAGCGCGCCCTCGCGCGTGACCAGTCGCTGGCCAGCTTTCAACAAAGGCAGAAGGCGACGGGCCTCCGAAACGTCTGCGACGACGCCAATCTGCGCAAGGGCACGTCTAAGCGCATCAGGCGCCTGCGCATAATCCAGAAGCGGTTCGGCACCCTGCGGCAGGGCGGGATCGCCAGCACCGTCGCCATTGCCGCCCCAATAGGCGGGGGCGCTCGCATCGAGCGGGCTTTCGAGATCGTCGCCCAGCGCCGCGCCCAGTGCGGCCTCATAACCGCGCTCCACCGTCATTTCTTCCGCCACCGGCGTGAAACTGCCATTGGCAGCAGCACTGGAGGCGAGGATTTTGGTAATGGTGCGTGCTTCGGTATCCAGCGCATTCAGCCGGTTCTTCGCGGCTTCCAGCGGCCCGCGCGCCAGTGCTTCGGCGGAACGCGCCTCGGCAACGGCGGCCTCGGCCTCTTCCACGACAATCAAAGCGTCCTCGACCGCGATCTCAGCCGCCTCTACAGCTTCGCGCCGCTCCGCAGGATCGGGAAGGCCGGAGAGCTTTTCGTCGATGGCGTCAACCTCGGTGGATGCTTCCTGCGATTGCCGCTCGAGCCTCAGCTTGCGGTCGGAAAGATCGCGGATCGCCCGCTCCAGCTGCTGGCGGCCGGCAGCGGCTTCCGCGCGTTCGGCGGTGATTGATGTGAAGATGGCTTCGCTTTCCGACAGCTTGATGGCCGCAGCCTCGAAGGCCTCGCGCATCTCGTCCGCGTGGCGACCGGAATCGGAGAGGATTTCCAGAAGCTCGGCCTCTTCTTCATCAAGCCGCGCGAGTATCTGGGCATTATCGGCGACCAGCCGTTCCTCGCGGACGATATCTTCGCCAAGCTGCGAGAGACGGCGGGCCAGCTCGTCGCGGCGGCGCAGCAGGCGGTTCGCCTCGTCATCCAGCTGGGTGCGGGCGATCTGCAGGCGTTGCAGGGCGGCGGCGACGCGGGCCTCGTCCTCGCGCAGTTCCGGCAATTTCAGGCTGGCGATGCCCTGCTGCTTGGCCGCTTCCATCTGGGCTTGCGCCTTTTCGGCGACGATGTTGGTCGCCTGATTGAGGGCGCTTTCCGCCTCGCCTTCCGCTTCCTTTGCTTCCACCCAGCGGATGTGCAGAAGCGTCGCCTCGCGGGCGCGGATATCCGCCGACAGCATCTTGAAACGGTTGGCCTGACGCGCCTGGCGTTTCAGGCTTTCGATCTGGCTTTCCAGCTGGGCGGTCACATCTTCCAGCCGCTCCAGATTGGTTTCGGCGGCGCGCAGGCGAAGCTCGGCCTCGTGGCGGCGGGAATGCAGGCCGGAAATGCCGGCCGCCTCTTCCAGCAGCTGGCGACGAGCCTGCGGCTTGGCGTTGATAAGTTCGCCGATGCGGCCCTGCCCCACCATGGAGGGCGAGCGTGCGCCGGTGGAGGCATCGGCAAACAGCAGTTGCACATCCTTGGCGCGCGCTTCCTTGCCATTGATACGATAAACGGAGCCGTTTTCACGTTCGATGCGGCGCGTCACCTGAATTTCATCGGCATCGTTGAAGGCGGCGGGCGCGGTGCGGTCGGAATTGTCGAGATAAAGGCCGACTTCGGCGGTGTTTCTGGCCGGGCGGTTGCCGGAGCCGGAGAAGATGACGTCATCCATGCCGGATGCGCGCATGTTCTTGTAGGAGTTTTCGCCCATCACCCAGCGCAGCGCTTCGACCAGATTGGACTTGCCGCAGCCATTCGGACCGACAACGCCTGTCAGACCGGGCTCGATGATGAATTCCGATGGTTCAACGAAGGACTTGAAACCGACGACGCGGAGCTTGTTGAACTTCATGCCGCCATGCTCCGGATATAAAAACGGCAATAAAAAACGGGCGTGCGGAAATTTCCGCCGCCCGTCTCTTTCAGGCTTCGGTGATCAGAGCAGCTTGTCGATGACAGCCGACATGGTTTCAACCGACATGTCTCCTGCGTATTTTTTGCCGTTGATGATGAAAGTCGGCGTGGAGTTGACGCCGAATTCCGTCGCACCGCGTTGCATGGTTGCGTTCACATCATCCAGAAGTTTCTGGTTCGTCAAGCAGGCCTCGAAAGACTCCTGTGAGAAACCGGCCATTTTCGACATTTGCAGCAGGGCGGCACGTGCATCCTGGGCGGTTGCCCAGCTCTGCTGCTGCTTGAACAGCATGGAAACGAAGGGGAAATACTGACCTTCCGGTGCGCAGCGCGCCAGCATGAAGGCGGCAGCGGCGCGCGGATCGAACGGGAATTCGCGCAGCACGAAATAGACCTTGCCGGTATCGATGTACTTCTTCTTGATTTCTTCGAAGGTCTTGTTGTGGAAGTTAGCGCAGTGCGGGCAGGTCATCGACATATATTCGACGATCTTGACGGGTGCGTTGGCATCACCGAGCGCTGCTTCCGGCAGCGGGCCGGGCTTCATGACAGCAGCCATATCCACATCACCGGTGGATTCAGGCAATTCCTGCGCCTCGGCAATACCGGGCGTGAAGGCAAACGGCAGAGCCGTGGCAATGGCGGCAAGGGCAACACCGCCGAGAAGGCTGCGTCTGGTAAAATTCAATTCGGAAATCGGCATGGAAACACCCGTGTTGATTTGAAACTGCCTGATGCGCAATTCGCTAACCCGATATCATCAGGACCGGCAGCGCGACAAGCGGGGTCTGAAACTTCCTTGTCAAACAATCGTGACATCGCGATGGCAGCTATACTGGGCGATACACCTTAATCGCGCCGCCTCACTTCATCTGAACCGCGGGATTTATCCTCATAGCGAATGGCTTTGTCTATGGAATGTCGCTGTGCTACCGAGTGGTCAAGCATCCGATCGACCTTCTTGCCGCAAAATATGGTACAGATGGCGAAGACAAGAACGGCGAGCGCCACCACGCGAAAAAACCACTTCACAGCCGCAACGCCAAACAAATCGACTAATAACGCTTCTTTTCCATGCGGATCCGGCTCAAGAAAAAATATAGCGAACAGGCAAGCCGACATTACCACAACATACGACAATAATATTTTTATGCTCTTTACCATTAATAATATTCATTTTTAAAAAATAACAACACCATAACTCAATATATTCTGTTGAATTATAATTTCAATTTATTTCAACGACGAATAAAAATGCTTCTTATTTAGCGCGGCTTCTTCTGCAAGACCGCCGTGCCGAGCCGTTCCACCGCCTTGCGCAATGCCTCGCTCTCGATGCCTTCCATCATGTCATCGAGACGTTTTGCCGCATCGCCGCGCAGGGGCTGCGGTTTGCGCCGGCGGGTGATGGCCTGCGACACCGGCTTCTGCACGATCCTGATCTGGCGCACCGCCGGAAAGCCGAAAAAGCCGTTGATGCGGGCAATCAGTTCGCCCTGCGCATGGGTGAGAAACAGGGCGCGCGCGCCTTCGCAGGCGATCGTCAGCACGCCGGGCTGATAACCGCCGCGATCCGGCCCTTCGTCGCGGCGCGGCCAGGTGATCTTTTCGGGCCGCGTGCAATCGGCAAAATCGTCGCCGGCAATCTCGTCCCAGGAGCCGAGCAGCGCGGTATTGATGCCCGCCCGCTTCGACAGCACGGGGTCCATGATGCCATTGGCGACTTCGGCGATCTGGACAACGCCCTTTTTCTTACCGGCACCGCTCTGGGGATAACGCATGTTTCACTCGCGATTTGGGAGCCGGCGAATCCGCATGTTCTTGATCGCCCGCTTCTTATGTCCCAACTATAGGCCAAATCGAACAGAAACGGCAAACCATGCTTCAAAAAACCGCCTCGTCGTCTTATGCGCAGATGCTGCTCGCATGGTACGACCGGCATCATCGCGAATTGCCCTGGCGCACCTCCCCGGCCATGGCGGCGCAGGGAAAACGTGCCGATCCCTATCACGTCTGGCTTTCCGAAGTGATGCTACAGCAGACGACGGTGCAGGCGGTCAAACCCTATTTCCTGAAGTTTCTCGCCGCCTGGCCGCGTGTTGACGATCTCGCGGCGGCACCGGTCGAGGATGTCATGGCCGCATGGGCGGGGCTCGGTTATTACGCCCGCGCCCGCAACCTGAAGAAATGCGCGGAAGCCGTCGCGCGCGAACATGGCGGCGTCTTTCCGGATACGGAAGAGGGCCTGAAGCAGTTGCCCGGCATCGGCGATTATACGTCCGCCGCGGTGGCGGCCATCGCCTTTAACCGGCAGGCTGCTGTCATGGACGGCAATGTGGAGCGCGTCATCTCGCGCCTCTTTGTCATCGATGCGCCCCTGCCCGGCTCCAAGCCAGCGATGAAAATGAAGGTCGCCGCACTGACGCCCGCAGACCGACCCGGCGATTTTGCCCAGGCGATGATGGACCTCGGCGCAACGATCTGCACGCCGAAGCGGCCGGCCTGCGCGCTCTGTCCGTTCAATGGCGTCTGTCTGGCGCTTGCGGAAGACGAGCCGGAACGGTTTCCGGCGAAAGCCGCGAAAAAGGCAAAACCGGTGCGGCTCGGGGCTGCTTTCGTCGCAGTGAATACAGAGGGCGAAATTCTGCTGCGGCGGCGCATCGACAGCGGGCTTCTGGGCGGCATGACCGAGGTGCCGACAACGGCATGGACCGCCCGTCTGGATGGCGGCACTGAGGTGAGCCACGCGCCTTTTTCAGCGGACTGGCAGGCGGCGGGCGTGATCGTGCATGTCTTCACCCATTTCGAACTGCGGCTCACCGTCTATCGCGCACAGGTTCCGGATGGCCTTCAAACCGGACCGGATGACGGATGGTGGGAGCCGGTTACAAATCTTGACGCGCAGGCGCTGCCAACGGTGATGAAGAAAGTCATCGCGCAGGCTATTCCATCCACGCATCGGCCCGAAAATCGGAATCGATTTTCGACAGGAACGATGCGCAACTCAAAGTTTTAGAGCGTCTTTCAGACGCTCTAATGTCCGATGAAAGCAGGAAATTTCGATGACCAAGATTGAGCATATCGTATTCGACATCGGCAAGGTGCTGATCCACTACGATCCGCATATTCCCTATAGCCGCCTCATCCCCGATGCCGACGAGCGCCAATGGTTCTTCGACAATGTCTGCACCCATGACTGGAACCTCGAGCAGGATCGCGGCCGCCGCTGGGAGGACGCCGAGGCCTTGTTGGTTGAGAAATTCCCGGACCGGGAAGAGCACATCCGCTCCTTCCGCAAGTTCTGGCATGAGATGGTCTCGCATTCCTACGACGACAGCGTCGCAATCATGGTCGGGCTGATCAACAGCGGCCATGACGTGACGATGCTCACCAACTTCGCCTCCGACACTTTTCGCGAGGCGCAGAAGATGTTTCCCTTCCTCACCTTGCCGCGCGGCGTCACCGTCTCTGGCGATGTGAAGCTGCTGAAGCCTGACGTGGCGATCTATGAGCTGCACGCCAGGGAATTCGGCCTTAACCCCGCCGCTAGCATCTTCATTGACGATACGCTCGCAAATGTCGAAGGCGCAAAAGAAGCCGGCTGGCAGGCGGTTCATTTTACCGGCGCCGAGAAACTGAAGCAGGATTTGCATGCTTTTGGGGTGGAAGTTTAATCATCCACAGATCAGGAAAAGAAATTGGCGCAGGCGGAAATGGCGGTCTCCGGCCTGCGCCAGTCCTGCCGCAAGCGGCATCGGACGCAATGTTTTTGTGAGCTTTCCGGATCGGATTTTCACAACCATTGCTCTGATTTGAGACAGTATTGTTCGTCTCTTGCGCGAAACTTGCCTGACTAAAATAATATATTCGAAAATACCAACGCCCGACACCGAGGTGCCGGGCGTTGGTCGTTCTCCATCCGGGACTGAAGGTACTAAACCGGACGGAGACGTATGCTGGCAAGGGCGGGCGGTGGATCGTCCGTCTTCAGCCTTTTGGGCTTTCGACTATTCGGCCTTTGCCATTTCACTGCGGATGATGGCTCTGAGATCGTCGATCGGCTTCAGGTCGTCGCCGTCTTCGAAGTGCCAGAACGTCCATCCGTTGCATGCGTCGAGACCCTGCACCTTCGCGCCGAGGCGGTGGATGGAGCCGGCGGTTCCGGCGGATGCAAGCGTACCATCCGCACGAATAATGGCGCTATAACGGCGCTTCGCATCCGTCAGCACCTGGCCGGGGCGGACGAGGCCGCTTTCCAGCAAGGTGTTGAAGGCAACGCGGGGCTCGGCCTTCTTGCCGGTCATGACGGTCAGTTCCGCCTTGCCGAGCGGCTCGACGGCGGCGATGCGGGCGGACGCCGCGTCGATATAATCCTGCTCGCGCTCAATGCCGACAAAGTGACGGCCGAGACGTTTTGCAACAGCACCCGTGGTGCCGGAGCCGAAGAACGGATCGAGCACGACATCGCCCGGCTTGGTGGACGCCATGATGATGCGCGCCAGCAAAGCTTCCGGCTTCTGGGTGGGATGCACCTTCTTGCCGTCCTCGCCCTTCAGCCGCTCATTGCCGCTGCAGATCGGGAACAGCCAGTCCGAGCGCATCTGCACATCGTCGTTGGAAGCCTTCAGCGCATCGTAATTAAAGGTATAGCTCTTGGCTTTCGGATCGCGGCTCGCCCAGATCATCGTCTCATGGGCGTTCTGGAAACGGCGGCCCTTGAAATTGGGCATGGGGTTGGTCTTGCGCCAGACGATATCGTTGAGGATCCAGAAATCGAGGTTCTGGAGCATGGCGCCAACGCGGAAAATATTGTGATAGGAGCCGATGACCCAGATGGTGCCATTGGGCTTCAGCACACGGCGGCAGGCGAGCAGCCAGGCGCGGGTGAAGGCGTCATAGGCCTCGAAGGAGGCGAACTGGTCCCATTCGTCATCGACGGCGTCGACCAGCGACTGGTCGGGACGGTGCAGCGTGCCGCCAAGCTGCAGATTATAGGGCGGATCGGCGAAAATCGCATCCACCGACTGGCTCGGTAGGGCATCCAAGGCAGCGACACAATCACCTTTGATGATGCTGTCTTTCCAGGCGTCACTCTCACCCGCACGATCAAAACCGGCACGCCGAAAATCGGCCAGCGGAAAAACTGCTGCCATTGGTACTCGCTCCATACGCTTACTCTCTACTGATGCTTATGGTTACCGAAGATGGTTATCAAAGCCTGAACAAGTCACGGAAAATGCGAAATAAATCGCTGTCGCGGCACGCAGGCGCGATTTGCGGCGGCCGGCGGGGAACCCGAAGCCGGGCAAAAACGTTGTGCACAATGGGTTCTCCTGTCCCCGCATATCGGCGCGGCGGGAGGAGCCATGATGGCAGGGGGTAATCCGCAATGGGGTCCGTGATGAAAATGGCTTCTTTTTCCATGAGTGTCGCCTGCGCTGCACTTTTCGCAACGGCGCTGCCGGCGGCCTCGCAGGCGCAGCAACCGGCCCCGCAATATAACGTCGTCACCGATGCGGTCCTGTTCGATGGCGGCCCCTCGCTCGGCAACAGCGACAGGGTGCGTTGGGATTTCTACAAGGCAGACCGCTCCGGCGGCCGCACCGACGACAATGCCGGCGGGTCCTATGACGCCACCTTCGAGGCGAAACTGCCGGCGGGCAAATATGTCGGTGTCGCGGCGCTCGGCAATGTGACCCGCGAAGTGTCGTTCGAGGTCAAGGACGGAAGCGTCGCGAGGCCGAAAGTAAATTTCGATGCGGCCGAATTAACCGTCGTGCCGAAGCGCAGCGCCGGCGGCGATGTGGAGACGCAGGCGAAAACCGAAATCACCAAGGGCGACTTCAAGGACAGTGTCTATGGGCAGAATACTGTCTTCGTGCCGGCCGGCGAAATCACCCTCACCGGCAGCATCGGCCCGGCGCGGGCTGAGGAGACGCTTGCCATCAAGGCCGGCGATAAGATCAGCCACGAGCTGGTGATTCCAAGCGGCGTTGTCGTTGCCAAGGCGGTTTATGCGGAAGGCGGCAGGGCCGTCGAAACGGATGATATCCGCTTCGAGGCCATGTCGGCCAAGGAAACACTCGATGGCACGCGCCAGACCATCAACGGCACTTACGGCACCGGCAAGATGATGGAAATGCCGGCCGGGGATTTCGTCATGCGCGCCCGTCTCGGCAAGGTGACGGTGGAACAGCCCTTCACCATGACTGCCGGACAACGCACGGAAATCACCGTCAATCTCGATGCGGGCGTTCTCGCCATCACCGCCCCTGGTGCTGAACGGATCGATATCGTCGAAACGACCAAGGATCTTCAGGGCACGCAGAAGGAGATTTCCGGTCGTTACGGCACGAAACATCAGGAAACCCTGCATCCGGGCGATTATTCGGTGAAGGTAAGCTACGACAAGAAATCCGGTCGCGACCCGAAGGAGATCACGGCGACGGTCAAGGCGGCGGAGCGGACCGAGACGACGGTGGCGGAGTAATTGCGGCGGGGCGGTTGTTCCCTGCTCTCTCTCACCTCATCCCTGTGACAAGCACAGGGATGAGGGCCGGCGGAATTTAGAACATCACGATTTCCGGCCGGACGGCCCATATTTGGGCCTGAGCATCGGATGGCTGGAAAGACGCGCCGCATCCTTCGGCACCACCTGCAACGGCGCGCCGATTTTCACGCCGGCAAATCCTGAGGCCGCGATGCGGTCGCACAGCCTGGTCCACTGGCAGCCGCGACAGGCCTGCCGGATGTCTCCCGCGGCAAAAGCCGCGCGCATCTTTGCCAGAAAATCCGGCGTCACCCGCAGCCTTTTACCGGCGATCAATGTTTCGCCCAGAAGCGCCGACACCGACAGACGGGCCGTCTCGTCCCGCTGCACAATACCGTCGTTGAAACAGTGGGCGTGGCTTTCGCAGAGCAGACCTTCGCAGATATCGTCCGCCCCTTCCACCAGTTCGATATCCTCGCCCGCATTCAGCCGGGCGGCGACACGGTCATAATTCTCGACGAAGCCGGACGTATATCCCTTGCCCACATAGGTCAGCATACAGAGAAGATGGTGGGGGCGGAGACGGACGGTCACGGGCCCGTCCTATCCGACGATGGCGAAGGCGTCGCGCACCGAGCCGGACGAGGTGCGGATCGCCTTGCGGCCGATCCATTGCACATGCCCGTCGAGGATACGCACCGCCTCTTCGGCGCGGCCGCCGCGCAGCGCGTCGATGATCGCGCGGTGATCGGTATCGGTACGACGCTCCCAGCCGGCGCGCCAAGCGGAAAACAGGAAGCGGGCGCTCGCCGCATGCAATCCGTCGATCGCCTCCATCAAACGTGGCATGTTGCAGGGCGCGGTGATGAGGCGATGGAAACGACGATTGGCCTCCTCCCAATGCTGCACATCGACGGCGCTGTCGCCTTCGAGCGTTGCGGCCTCCGCCTGGTCGAGAATGGCTGAAGTCATGTTGGGAATGGCGTGGCGAAGCGCCAGAACTTCAAGGGCGGCGCGCATTTCCGCCACCTCGCGCACATCGTCAAGGCCGAAATCCGCCACCCGGACACCCCGGCGCGGAATGCTGGCCGCCAGTCCCTGCGCTTCCAGCCGCCGGAATGCCTCGCGCACCGGCACATGCGAGGCGCCGAATTCGGCGGCAATGTGGTCCTGCCGCAACCTTTCGCCCGGTGACAGCTCACCGCGAACGATACGCTCGGCAAGCGTGCGGCTGATGCGCGCGGCAATGGTGTCTTCAGGCGTATTCTTCACTGTCTTGGGCATAACATCCCATAACGCATATGGCGCGACCGTGTGTAGCGGTTTTTGCGCGAAAGAGGAACGCCAAACCAAATATTCGAGGCGACGCAGTCGCTTACACAGGCCGACCGAGCTATGAGCCTGATGGGACCGACCTCTGCGGGCGAGCCGGTTGAGCTTGGCGCGGACATGGTCTAAAAGCCCGGCATCATCTTCTTCCAGCCAAATCCGATACAGGGAGCGCCCATGAGCGGCTTCGACCTCATTATTTTCGACTGTGACGGCGTTCTGGTCGATTCCGAAATCATCGCGGCGCAGGTGGAATCGCGTCTCCTGACCGAAGCCGGATATCCGATCTCCGTCGAGGAAATGGGCGAGCGTTTCGCCGGCATGACCTGGAAGAATATTCTCCTGCAGGTGGAAAGCGAAGCCAGCATTCCGCTGTCGGCATCGCTGCTCGACAAGTCGGAAAAGCTGCTCGACATGCGGCTGGAACGCGACGTGAAGATCATCGACGGTGTGAAGTTCGCGCTATCGCGCCTGACGACGCCGCGCTGCATCTGCTCGAACTCATCGAGCCACCGCCTCGACATGATGCTGACGAAGGTGGGTCTGAAGCCCTATTTCGCGCCGCATATCTATTCCGCCAAGGACCTTGGGGCCGACCGCGTGAAGCCCAAGCCTGACATCTTCCTGCACGGTGCGGCGCAATTCGGCGTTTCTCCCGATCAGGTCGTCGTGGTCGAGGATTCCGTGCACGGCATCCACGGCGCTAAGGCCGCCGGCATGCGCGTCATCGGCTTTACCGGCGCATCCCACACCTATCCGAGCCACGCCGACCGGCTGACGGATGCGGGTGCGGAAACGGTGATTTCGCGCATGCAGGACCTGCCGGCCGTGATTGCGGCGATGGCGGAGTGGGAAGGCGCTTTTTAGTTGTGAAGGGGCTTCTTTCGTGATCTGAGTGGCAGCATTGATATTTTAATAAATGTAGCTACATTAATTCATGAAAATCATATGGGATGAGCACAAGCGGCTCGCCAATATCGAGAAGCACGGCTTCGATTTTGAAGATATCGATGGGTTTGATTGGGAGAATGCCATCATCGAGGAAAGCCTGACCGAACCGGGAAGTTCGCGCTTCAAAGCGATCGGATATTTCCGGGACGGGACTATGGCCGTTGTTTTTGCGACTGTCGGGACAGAAGCAATATCCATCATCAGCTTCCGACGGGCGAGTTCCAGGGAAAGAAGGAGGTTGCCATGGCCAAAGTTGCAAAACTAAAAGAATTCAAACCCGGACGCGGCTATACCGAAGCGGACTGGGACGCCGTCGACTTCCCGGAAATGACGGATCAGGAACTGGCAAATGCACGCCCCGCCCGAGACGTTTTGCCTCCTGCTTTCTTCGAAGCAATTGATAAATATAGAAAGACGCGTGGCCGCCCGCCGGTGGATAAGCCGAAGAAACAGGTGACGTTACGCCTCGATGAAGACGTGGTGGAGCGTTTTCGCGAAGGTGGCAAAGGATGGCAGAGCCGCATCAACGAGGCCTTGCGAAAGGCAGCAGGCATTTAAATTCGTTGCCATTCAAAAAGAAACCGGAGCCCGCAAAAGCAGCCCCGGTTTTTCACATCTAGCCCGTCAAATCACCGGCGTTTGGTCTTGGCCTTCGCACCCTGCTCGGCAAATCCGATATAGACGCTGACAGACCGCGGCGCGCCGCCCGGTCCGTTGGGGATGGCGACGTGGTCGTTGTTGAAGATGAACTGCGTGCCAGCACCGCCTGCGGGGAGATCGATGGCGAAGTTGGTCGTTTCGCCGAAAATCTCGCCGTCGCCGTCCTTCACCGTCACGCGGATCGGCACGGTCACGCGGCCGGGCTTGCCCATCGGGCCGGGAACGAGGCGGCCCTGCGCCAAGACGTTCACAGTCAGTGTCGATTCATTGGCGGTGCAGGAGCGTGTCGTGTCTGACAGCGAGACCTGATAGGCGAGTTTCTGCGGATCGTCCTTGGCGCCACCGGCGTAAACGCGATGGACGGCATTGGCGTCGAGAACCGTCACCGTCGGGCAGTTTGCCTGCACAACCGGGGTCACGGCATTGGCCTGCGCGGCTGGAGGATTGACGGCAAGCGAGTCCGACGGGTTGGATGAATTGCATCCTGCAACGACGGCCAGAAGCGACATCGCGGCGGACAAACGCAAGAAATTCCCTGACACTCTTCTAATTCCCTCTCCATTGTCCCGGAACCGAACCGGAGACGCTGTTTATTGACCTTTCACGCAGGTTGGCGATGGTCTATAGCAGCGACGCCGGAAAAAATCGATTGGCATGTTCGGTTTTGCTTGAATTTTCAAAAAAGCCCTTCATTACCTCGCCAATCGCCTCATTCCGGCGGGATGCTGCTGATAAAGAGCCGGCAACGGCACGGACAGACCGGTAAACGACAAGGGACTATCTCGTGAAATATGTATCGACCAGGGGTGCGGCCCCTTCGCTTGGTTTCTGCGACGCGCTGCTGGCAGGCCTTGGCCGTGATGGCGGGCTTTACGTGCCGCGCGAATGGCCCTCCATGTCGAAAAAGGAAATCCGCAACCTGCGCGGAAAATCCTATCAGGACGTCGCCTTCGAGGTTCTCTACCGTTTCACCGGCGGCGAAATTCCGGCCGACAAGTTCAAGGCAATGATCGCCGACGCCTATGCGACGTTCCGCCATCCGGCCGTAGCACCCCTGACGCAGACCGGGCCGAACACCTTCGTGCTGGAGCTTTTCCACGGCACCACGCTCGCCTTCAAGGATGTGGCGATGCAGCTTCTTGCCCGTCTGATGGATTACACGCTGGCTGAGCGCGGCGAGCGCGCCACCATCGTCGGCGCCACCTCGGGCGACACGGGCGGTGCGGCGATCGACGCCTTTGCCGGGCGCGAGCGCACCGATATCTTCATCCTTTTCCCCAATGGCAAGGTCTCTCCGGTGCAGCAGCGCCAGATGACCACGTCGACCGCGTCGAACGTGCACGCGCTGGCGATCAACGGCAATTTCGACGATTGCCAGACGCTGGTGAAGGAGATGTTCAACGACGTGAAGTTCCGCGACGGCGTGAAGCTTTCCGGCGTCAACTCCATCAACTGGGCGCGCATCATGGCGCAGGTGGTCTATTATTTCACCGCGTCTCTCTCGCTCGGCGGTCCCGACCGGAAGATTTCCTTCACGGTTCCAACAGGCAATTTCGGCGATATCTTCGCCGGTTACGTCGCCAAGAAGATGGGTCTGCCGATCGACAAGCTTGTCATCGCCACCAATGACAACGATATTCTGGCGCGCACGCTGAAGACCGGCCGATACGAGATGCGCGGCGTCAAGCCGACCACCTCGCCCTCCATGGACATCCAGATTTCGTCCAACTTCGAGCGTCTGCTGTTTGAAGCCTACGGCCGTGATTCCGCTGCGGTAAAGGCGTCGATGGACGGCCTTAAGCAGTCGGGAGCCTTTGAAATTCCGCCGCATGCGCTGAAGTTCATCAAAAAGGATTTCCGCGCCGGCCGCGCGACCGAAAAGCAGGTGGCGGCGACCATTCGCGACACGCTTGCAAAGACCGGCTACCTGATCGATCCGCATACGGCGACAGGCGTTTTCGTGGCCGAAAAGCACGAAAAAGCGGGAAGCCCGATGGTGGTTCTGTCTACCGCCCACCCGGCAAAATTCCCGGCCGCTGTAAAATCCGCTTGCGCAATCGAGCCTGCGCTTCCAGTATGGCTAGCCGATATTATGAACCGGGAGGAGCGTTTCGACATTCTGGACGCAGAGCTGAAAGCCGTGGAAACCTTCATCGGCCAACATGCACGCGCCGGCAAATAGAGACGCGGAAAGACGTTGAGTATGAAAGTTAATGTGACCCGGCTTTCGTCCGGGTTGACCGTTGTTACGGAAAGAATGCCACATCTCGAAAGCGTTGCTCTTGGGGTGTGGATCAAATCCGGGTCCCGCAACGAGACGACTGCCGAACACGGCATCGCCCATCTTCTCGAACATATGGCGTTCAAGGGCACCGCCCGCCGCACCGCCCGGCAGATCGCCGAAGAGATCGAAAATGTCGGCGGCGAAGTCAACGCCGCGACATCGACGGAAACGACCTCCTACTACGCCCGCGTCCTGAAAGACCACGTCCCCCTCGCCGTCGATATCCTTGCCGACATTCTGACGGAATCGCTGTTCGACGAAGACGAGTTGGAGCGGGAAAAAAACGTCATTCTGCAGGAAATCGGTGCCGCCACCGATACGCCCGACGACGTGATCTTCGACAATTTCTCCGGTATCGCCTATCGCGACCAGACCATCGGCCGCCCGATCCTCGGCACGCCGGACACCGTCCAATCCTTCACCACCGGCCAGATCAGGCACTATCTCGCCCGCAACTACACGACGGACCGCATCTTCGTCGTGGCGGCCGGCGCAGTCGATCACGAAAGCTTCGTGAAGCAGGTCGAAGAGCGTTTCGCCTCGCTGCCGCTCGTGCCAGCGGCAACGCCTGTCATGGAAAAGGCGATCTATACCGGCGGCGAAATCCGCGAGACGCGCGATCTCATGGATGCGCAGGTGCTGCTGGGTTTCGAGGGCAAGGCCTATCACGCCCGCGACTTCTACTGTTCGCAAATCCTCGCCAATATTCTCGGCGGCGGCATGTCATCGCGCCTGTTCCAGGAAGTGCGCGAGTCCCGTGGCCTGTGTTACTCCGTTTACGCCTTCCATTGGGGATTTTCCGATACCGGTGTCTTCGGCGTTCATGCGGCGACCGGAGGCAACGACCTGCCGGAACTGATGCCCGTCATCATCGACGAATTGCGCAAGTCGTCGGAGATCATCCATCAGGACGAAATCAACCGTGCCCGCGCGCAGATTCGGGCACAGTTGCTGATGGGACAGGAAAGCCCGGCAGCCCGCGCCGGCCAGATTGCCCGGCAGATGATGCTTTATGGCCGCCCCATCCCCAATGAGGAGATGATGACGCGCCTGGAGGACATTACCCGTGAACGCCTGACCGATCTTGCAGGACGGCTGTTTTTCGAGACAGTACCGACACTCTCCGCCATTGGTCCGCTCGAACATCTGCCGCCTCTCTCAGACATGACTGCCGCGCTTTCCGCGCAGCAGCCTGCAAGGATAAAGGCGAACGGATAAACCACTATGAGAGCGGGACTTAAAGGCGGAGACCGCTCACATCATTCGCCACCCCGCCCGCGGGTGGCGAAATCTGCCGAACAGGGATCGTGAATGCTGCGTTTTCTTTCCCGACATAGCGACACGCCCGAACTGCGCAGCGCCAATCACCTTCTCAGACTGCCGCGTTATGGCGATTTCAAGCAGTGGCATGTGCTGCGCTCGGAAAGCCGCCACTTTCTGCAGCCATGGGAGCCGACCTGGCGGCCGGACGAGCTGACGGAAAGCGCTTTCCGCACGCGCGTGGTGCGCAACGGCCAGGAATTTTCCTCCGGCACCGCCGTTTCCTTTTTGCTGTTCGAGAAAGAGACGCTGCTCGTCGGCGGCATCACCATCGGTTACATCCGCCGGGGTGCGGCGCAAAGCTGCATGATCGGATACTGGATCGGCGAGCGGCACGCCGCCCAAGGCCATATGTCTGCCGCATTAAAATTGGTAATACCATACATCTTTAACGGACTTCAGTTGCACCGTATCGAGGCAGCCTGTATTCCGGAAAACTTCAAAAGCATCCGGCTTCTCGAAAACGCCGGGTTCCAGCGGGAAGGCCTCTTGCGGGAATATCTGAAAATCAATGGCCAATGGCGGGATCATATGATGTTTTCCCTTCTTGCCGACAAGCAAAGCTCCGGCGGAACGAAGTACGATACATGACCTACAATCACACTGCGCCTCGCCTTGCGAAACGTCTGGCGGCAATCGTGCTGGCTGCGCCGATTTTCCTGCTTTTCCTGCTTTTCTCTTCCTATTCCTACGCCTTCGAACCGGTGAAGATTTCCCGTGACGACACGGCGCTCGATCTTACCGCAACGACCGATATCTATGCCAATCAGGGCGAAGCCTTTCAGGTCTCGACCGCACCCGGCCCTGACGGTATCCGCCGCCGTATCGAAGTGCGCGCCAGCTCCGAAGACCATCAGGGTGACTGGGCGGTCTTTGCGCTTGCCAATGTCTCCGAAGAGCAGCTGGAGCGCGTGATCGTCGCGCCGCATTTCCGCCTTGTCAATTCCAAGCTGTTCTGGCCCGATCTCGGCTCGCAGCGCATCATCGCGATCACGCCGAGCGAGGGCTTTGCGCTCGACCGGCAGCCCAGCCCGGATGCCGACGTGTTCCGCATCACGCTCAATCCCGGCTCCGTCATCACCTTCGTCGCCGAGCTTTCGACGCCGCAGTTGCCGCAGATTTATCTTTGGGAACCGGAAGCCTACAAGGACACGATCAACGCGTTTACGCTCTATCGCGGCATCGTGCTCGGCATCGCCGGTCTACTGGCCGTGCTTCTGACCATCCTGTTCGTGGTCAAGGGTACTTCGGTTCTGCCAGCCTCGGCAGCGCTCGCCTGGGCGGTTCTGGCCTATATCTGCGTCGATTTCGGCTTTCTCGAAAAGCTCATCACGGTCACCTCAAGCGATCAGCGAATATGGAGGGCGGGCGCCGAAGTGGCGCTCGCCTCCAGCTTCGTCGTCTTCCTCTTTACCTACCTCAACCTCAACCGATGGCACGCGCATCTGGGTTATGCGACCTTTGCCTGGGTGGTGGGACTGGCGCTGCTGTTCGGCGTGGCGATCTACGATCCATCGGTTGCGTCGGGTATTGCGCGCGTTTCCTTCGCGCTGACGGCAACTGCGGGCATCGCGCTCATCATCTATCTCGGCTTCAACAAATATGATCGGGCGATCCTGCTCGTTCCATCCTGGGCGTTGATCCTCGTCTGGCTGTTCGGCAGCTGGCTGACGGTGACCGGGCAGCTCGACAATGACATCGTGCAGCCGGCGCTTGGCGGCGGGCTGGTGCTGATCGTGCTTCTCATCGGCTTCACCGTCATTCAGCACGCCTTTGCCGGCAGCGCCTATCAGCAGGGGCTGTTCTCCGATCTCGAACGCCAGTCACTGGCGCTGACGGGCAGCGGCGACACGGTCTGGGACTGGGATGTGACGCGCGACCGCATCGTCACTACACCTGACATTTCCAACCGGCTTGGGCTGGAGCCGGGCACCATGCACGGTGCCGCGCGCAACTGGCTGCCGCGTCTGCACCCTGATGACCGCGACCGGTTCAAGGCGACGCTCGACGTGCTGCTCGACCATCGCAAGGGCCGTCTGAACCACGAATTCCGCATTCGCGCCGAAGACGGGCATTTCCACTGGCTGCAAATCCGCGCCCGTCCGGTTCTTGGCTCCAACGGCGAGATCATCCGCTGCGTCGGCACCATTACCGACATTACCGAGCAGAAGAACTCGGTCGAGCGGCTGTTGCAGGATGCGATGAACGACAATCTGACCGGGCTTCCGAACCGGCAGGTCTTTCTCGACCGGCTGCAATCTATCCTCAACCTCTCCCCCGATAGCGAGGGCGTGCGCCCGACCGTGATGGCGATCGATATCGACCGCTACAAGCTGGTCAACGATACGCTGGGCATCGCCGCCGGTGACAATATCCTCATCGCGCTCACCCGGCGCTTGCGCCGCCTGCTGAAACCGCAGGATACGCTGGCGCGTCTCGGCGGCGATGAATTCGGCCTGATCCTGACCTCGGAGCGTGATCCGCAGCGTGTCGCGGATTTTGCCGATGCGGTGAACAAGGCGATCATGGTGCCGATCAACTTCGCCAACCGCGAAATCATCCTCACCGCCTCCATCGGTCTCGTCTCGTGGATCGACCAGCAGGAAAGTGCGGCCGGATTGCTCAGCGATGCGGAACTCGCCATGTATCGCGCCAAGCGCGCCGGCGGCAACCGCGTCGAGCCGTTCCGCCCCGCTTTCCGCACGTCCGGCACCGACCGCCTGCAGATGGAAAGCGACCTTCGCCGGGCTATTGAACGCAAGGAACTGTCGCTCGCCTATCAGCCGATCGTCAAGCTTGACGATGGCGAACTGGCCGGTTTCGAGGCGTTGATGCGCTGGGAGCATCCCAAGCGCGGCAATATTCCGCCAAGCGAGTTCATTCCGATTGCCGAGGCGTCCGGACTGATCGAACCGCTCGGCATGTTTGCGCTGGAGCGCGCCGCGACCGACCTGATGGACTGGCAGCATGCCATCGACAAGATGCCGATCTTCATTTCCGTCAATATTTCCAGTGCGCAGTTGCTGAACAACGAACTCTATAACGACGTCCGCGGCATGCTGACCCGCACGCGCTGCAATCCGCAACAGCTGAAGCTGGAACTGACCGAATCCGTCGTGATGGAGAACCCGGAGCAGGCGCGGTTGGTGCTCTCCAAGCTCAAGGAAACGGGCATCAGCCTCGCCATGGACGATTTCGGCACCGGCTATTCGTCGCTCGCCTATCTCACCCGCTTCCCCTTCGACACGATCAAGCTCGACAAGGCGCTGGTCGCCAATACCAGCGACAAGCGCAACGTTCTCTTGCGCTCCGTCATCGCCATGGCGCGGGCGCTCGACATGCAGGTCGTGGCGGAAGGCATCGAAACACCTGAAGATGCGGCCGAACTGGCACGCATGAACTGTCATTTCGGCCAGAGCTTCCTGTTCGGCACCCCGGTTTCGGGCGATGCGGCGCTGAAGTTGCTGCGCGAGCGGTTCCAGCCGACGAAGCGGGCTTCCTGAGCGAAGGGGGGCGGTGATGTGTCTACCCTGGACGAGTGCGACGTCATCCTCGGGCTCGTCCCGAGGATCTAATCACGCATCCTAAAATGACCATTGGAGAGATTATTCCTTCTCTTCAAAAGTCTTGGATCTCACGCCAAACGGTCACTGACCCATCGCCATCTGCGGCGCATCAACCGCCACGTTCCCGTGCAGCAGGTCATGAACGAACTCCATCTTCGCCACCACAGGCGGTGTCAGCACGAAGGGATAGAGGTCCGCCTCCCCCATGCTGCGCTGGATGGAATTGATGGCAACGCTGAGCGGTATCCAGGCCTTGACTAGCTGCGAGGCATTGCGGGCATTGTAGGGATCGAAGGTGACCTCCGCCGCCATTTCCTCGTGTCCGTCGGGGTCTATCGCCACACCGAAGGCGCGTGCGGTCTCCAGCGTATCGACGATATGCAGATAATGGGCAAAACATTCGGCGAAATCTTCCCACGGATGGACCGAGGCATAGGAGCTGATGAAATTCTCCCGCCAGTCGGGACGCGGTCCCTGTTCGTAATTGCGTTGCAGGGCGGCGGCGTAATCCTCGCGGTCGTCACCGAAAACTGCGCGGCAGGCTTCCAGCCGGTTTGCGTCGCGCACCAGCTTGTTCCAGATGAAATGCCCGACCTCGTGACGGAAATGGCCGAGCATGGTGCGATAGGGCTCATTCATATTGGCGCGCACCTGTTCGCGCGTCGCATCATCCGCTTCTGCGGCGCGGATGGCGATCAGGCCTTCGTCGTGACCGGTCATGGCGGGAATGATGGAGCCATCGGGCGCCACCTCATCCACCAGAAAGTCGAAAACGAGACCGCCGGCGGGATCAGCATCGCGGTTGGGATGTGGCAGGCCAAGTTTCAGGATCGAATAAAACAGATGCCGCTGGGCCTGGCTGAGACCGCGCCACTGCTCGACCCCCTCTTCCGTGGCAATGTCTGGCACCAGGCGATTATGGCTACAGGCCGGGCAAAAGGCGCTGGCGCTTTCCGCCGGCACCGACCAGTTGCAGATATCGTTCACCTCATTGGCGCAGAACCGCACCAGCTTTTGTGGCTCCGCAATTATCTGCCAGTTCGGTTCACCCGCAGGTGCGAGCGCCTCCATGGACAGCCGTTCCGGCACAAAAGCCAGACGATGGCCGCAGGCGACACAGAAGCGATTGTCGAAATGAACAGGCTGGCCGCAGGACGCGCAGGAGAAAAGCTTCACGGGTGACACCCTTGCTATGGTCGGAGGAGGAAGGCAGACATAAATACCGGCGTGACGAACGAGTCAGCCTTGGCCCACGCACGACAAGAGCGCATGTGCGGAAACACATGCGCTCCACGCGCCCGGTTGTGGGAGGGGCGCATCATTTCATGCAATATTACATGCGGTCGACGGCGCCCTTGACAGCGTCTTTCGCCTTGCCAACGGAGGACTGAACCTTGCCCTTGGTTTCCTGGGCGGCACCCTTGGCACGCAATTCATCGTTGCCCGTGGCTTCGCCGACGCTCTTCTTCACCTTGCCAGCAACTTCATTGGCTTTACCGGCGATCTTATCAGATGTGCTACCCATATTACTTCTCCCTAGTTAGGCCGTACTTTCTGTTCGGCTTTTCGGGTGAGTAACGTGGGGGATCAGGATTTGGTTCCAGTAAAAAACTATCGAGAACAAAGTGGGCTCAGGCGTGCCCGGCATCCGTGGAAAGCATACGTGGATCGACGCCCATGAGCGCCAGCGCCCGTTCGTATTTATCGTCCAGGCCGCGGTCGAAGATCAGCTCTTCCGCAGCGGGGCAATTCAGCCAGCCATTATTGGCGATCTCGTTTTCCAGCTGGCCCGGCCCCCAGCCGGCATAACCGAGCATCATGGTCGCCTTTTGCGGGCCGCGGCCGTTGGAGATGGCACGGACGATATCGAGCGTCGCCGTCAGCGAAATATCATCGCTGACCGGAATGGACGATTCGCTTAAGTAATCGTCCGAATGCAGCACGAAACCCCGACCGGATTCGACCGGGCCGCCGCACTGGATCGGAAATTCGCGGGTGCGGTTGGGCAGCATGATGGCATCGTTGCTGTCAACCAGCTTCAGATGCAGCAGGATATCCGTGAAGGTGATCTGCTGCGGGCGATTGATGATGAAACCCATGGCGCCGGCATCCGAATGGGCGCAGATATAGATCACCGAACGGGCAAAATTGCCGTCCTCCAGTCCCGGCATCGCCATGAGGAACTGACCATCGAGAAAGCCACGTTCGCGTTTGTCCATCAGGGTAGAAAAGCTCACAGGTGCCTCCAGCAGACCGCATTTCGTCATTGAACGAAAAACGGTATTCGCACTTCGACAAGGGATAGGATGCGACATAGTATCCGATCAATCAACCGAAAATGATGAACCGCACGAATTCGTAACTGGTCCGGAGTGCCATGTTGGGTTAGACGGGAAGCATGAGCCTCAGCCTATTCTTTCGATTTTCACATCTTCGCATTGCGGCCGCATTCGCCGCCTTCCTCGGCGGCGCGCAAGCCGCCCGGGCCGAAATTACCGACTGGGCGCGAAGCGAGGGCGGCCAGATGCGCGTGGCAAGCCTTGCCATGGATGCGGACGGCGTGGTGCGCGGCGTGCTGCAAATCGAGCCGAAGGACGGCTGGATTACCTATTGGCGCGAACCGGGCGAAGCCGGCATACCGCCGCAGATCACGCCCGACCCGGCAAGCGGCGTCAGCTTGACAACGATGGCCTATCCTGTCCCGAAACTGATCGAAAACGGCGGTATCACCGATATCGGTTATGACCACGCGGTCAGCCTGCCCTTTCAGCTGAAGGCCACGGACCCGGCGGCGAGCGGAACGATCAACCTGACCGCCTTCATCGGCGTGTGTCAGAATATCTGTATTCCGTTCGAGGCGAAATTTTCAATCAACCGCGGCAATGCTTCTGCTGATGATGACAGCGAGGAACGTCGTCTTCTCGAAGAGGCACGCGAGACCCTGCCCGAAGCGGCCTCCGACGATTTTAAGGTCATTGATTTTCACATCACGCCCGACAAGACCATGCTCGGTGTGCAGCTGCAGCTCCCGGAAAATGCACCCAAGGAGACCGAGATTTTCATCGCCGGCCCTTCCGGTTTTGCCTATTACGAGCCGCAGAACCTAGTGCGCGACAAGCGCAAGCTCTCTTTCTACATGAACATAAAGGGCCTGCCGAAAACCTATCAGGTGCCGGGCAACAGCTGGCCAATCCTGGTCAAATCCGGCGACCGGGCAATGGAAACGATACTGAATTTTCCCAAGCCCTGAGCGGATGTCCGACAGTCGACATTTCAATTGAAAACCGCATGACAGATTTCATGTCCCTGCTCTATAGTCGCGCAAACCGAACGGCCACAGGAGCACGGACATGACGATCAAGATCGGCGATAAACTGCCTTCCGCAACCTTCAAGGAAAAGACGGCCGATGGCCCGGTGGAAACCACCACTGACGCGCTTTTTGGCGGCAAGAAGGTGGTACTCTTTGCCGTTCCCGGCGCTTTCACCCCCACCTGCTCGCTGAACCATCTGCCGGGTTATCTCGAAAACCGCGACGCCATTCTCTCCAAGGGCGTGGACGATATCGCCGTCGTCGCCGTCAATGACTGGCACGTCATGGGCGCCTGGGCGCAAGCGTCGGGCGGCCAGGGCAAGATCCACTTCCTCGCCGACTGGGACGCTTCCTTCACCAAGGCGCTCGGCCTCGATGCCGACCTTTCCGGCGGCGGTCTCGGCGTTCGCTCCAAGCGATATTCCATGCTCGTAGACGACGGCGTGGTGAAGTCGCTGAACGTCGAAGAAAACCCCGGCCAGGCGACTGTATCGGCCGCCGCTGCAATGATCGAGCAGCTTTAAGAAGCTTATTCTTAAATACACAAATTCATACATCAAATATTAAGCAGGCCCGCGAACTTATCTTTCGCGGGCCTTGACGAATCATGTGCCAATAATGAAAATTATACTTGGAAAAAAGCAAATATTTACATGTTGAATTTTAGTTAATAAGAATATTTTGCTTTTATTATATTCATATATCTGAACTGATGCGCATTATACTTACTTTAATATCCACCCGCATCACGTAGATAAAAATCTTCAGGGGTATTGATGCGACGGATTACAGCACCGGTGGCGCGGAGCAACCATGTCTGAGAAACGCCCCGGATCGGCCCCTTCTTTCAGCCGTAGACTTGGCGATCTGACCCGGAAAAATCGTTTTTCTGCACATCGACGCATATTTGCGCGCAAAAATCGCGGTCGCTTTGCTGCCCACTGGAGGGCATTTGCACAAAGTGGGGCTCGATCCTGTCCGACCAGCGAAATCGATCTTTCGCGATATCTTTCCGGTATGATCGCAATACTGATCGCAGCCGGATGGAGCCAGACGGCAAATGCCGGCGATCCCGAGGATTATCCCTATGTGCGCCGGCTGAGTGAAACTGGAAGTTTCACGGTCAGCGACATCAGCGCCAATGGGTCTATCGCGGTTGGATACTCCAGTACCAGCAGCGGACCACGCTCTTTCCGCTGGGATACCGCGAGCGGCGGCCTGTTCTATGTCAACGACATGATCGGGACAAGCCGAGGCCGCGCCGAGAAGGTGAATGCCGATGGTTCGGTCTTTATCGGCACCCTGAGCAGCGGCCAGGCTTTTCGCTGGAGCGCGTCAACGGGAGCGTGGAACCTCGGCGCACTCGGTGGGGACCGCCAATCCACCGCAAGGGACGTCAGTGACGATGGTTCCGTTGTTGTCGGCGGGTCGGGGGCAAACGAGACGCAGAAAGCGTTTCGCTGGTCGGCGGCGACAGGCGCCATGACCGCGCTCGACATGCCCCCTTATACGGTTTCATCCGTTGCCCATGCCGTCAATGCTGACGGTTCAGTCATCGTCGGCCAGTATTATACGGCGATCGGCACCCATGCTTTCCGCTGGACTGCGGCAACCGGCGTCGCACACGACATGGGAACCCTGCCTGGCTCATTCGACGCCCGTGCCGTCGCCGTCAGCGCCGATGGTTCTCTTGTCGCAGGAGAGTCGCGATTCGTCGTTGATACCCCTTTCGATGAATTGGAAGACAGGATGAGCGACGGCTATACCTCATCGTCTTTCCCATTTTCCCGGGACGATTTTTCGTTCGGAAGCGATATAATTTCCGTCGACGAATGGCGCGGCTTCCGCTGGAACGCAACCACCGGCGTCATGCAGCCCCTCGGCGCGATTGGCGGCCGCGGCGGTTCCAGCCCCTATGCCATGAACGCCGACGGCTCCGTCATCGTCGGCGCTTCGCAGGCCGGCAGCCGGCAGCGCGGCTTCCGCTGGACGGAGGCGACAGGCATGGTTTCCGTCGAGGACTGGCTGCGCGGCAACGGCGTCACCGTCGTTGCCGATTTCACCCACAATGCCACCGGCGTCAGTGCCGACGGCAATATCATTGTCGGCCAGACGAAAAACAACACGCCTTACATCGCCCGTATCGTGCTTGCGGACACCGGCACGATGGAACCGCGCACCAATCTGAGTGACGTGGATACGGTAACATCGACAGATTCAGGGAGTAGCGGCAGACAACCGCGGGGAATCAATCTCACCGGCGGGTCGGGCACCTCGACTACTCCTTCGACATCGTCCGGCGCCTCCTCTCCATCGTCTACGTCGTCTACGTCATCTACGTCACCTACGTCGTCAACGCCATCTACGCCATCTACGTCGTCAACGTCCGCCCAGCCCTCCGGCTCTTCCAATGCGTCCACATCTCCCACAACCGCGACATCTTTGGCAGCGCCAGCATCTACTGCATCTATTGCATCTGCTGCATCTGCTGCACCTTCTGCACCTTCTGCATCTTCTGTTTCCCCACCCGATTCCGCCGCCAAGACTGGCCATTCCGTCCTTCCCGCGCGTTCCGGTATCATCGATCTCGATCAATATGCCCGGACGCTGGCAGCCAGGCCGAATGCCGGTATTGGCCTCGACATTGCCAATACCGTTCTTGACGGTGCTCATGGCGCGCCGATGCGCAGTCTTCTGGAACCGGGCCGGCAATCTTTTTCCATCGTCAGCGATGTTGGGCACAACGACGGTCGCGACACGGCTGGCGGTTTCGGTGTTGCCGATATCGGCTATGGCATCGGGCTTGAAGGTGATGCAACCGCGCGCATCGCCTTCGGCGGCCTCTACGACCAGCGTGATATAAACACCGGCGGTGACTTCATTCACAGGGGCTTCTACATCGCACCCGAAATCAGCATGCCGCTCGCTGGCGGCCTCTACGCCACCGTTGGCGGCTATTATGCACCCGGCAGGATGTCGATCGAACGCGGCTACCTCAATGGCGGCGCGATGGATTATTCGCGGGGCGAAACCGATCTCAATGTCTGGGCGGCGAAACTACGCTTCGACTGGCTGGATGCGTTCTCAATCGGCGGATGGAAGCTGACGCCTTATGCAGGGGCGACCTATGCCAAAGCCGAGATGGGCGCCTATGCGGAAACCGGTGGCGCGTTCCCAGCGCTTTTTGATGCAAGCGGCGAGCAATCCACCATCATTCGCGCCGGTCTCGATGGGGTAACTGATCTCAGCGACTCAATCCGCATCATGGCACGCGCCGAGGCGGTCTATCGGCTGGAAAAGAAGACGGCAACGACCACGGGCGCCATTGACGGGCTGATGGGGTTTTCCTTTTCCGGACAAGATATCGACCGCTTCTGGTTACGCGGCGGCATTGGCGCGGAATTCGATGTGGCGGGCGGCACAGCGTAGCTGAACCTCAACGTCACCAGCGAGGGCGGCGATCCAGACCTGTGGGTTCGCACCGGTTGGAAAATCACTTTCTGACGGGCCGCTTGCCTTTAGACATTCATGTCGAACACCAGAAGCCCGGCAAGGCCTCCATCGGTCAGCGACACCAAACGTTCCCCCACTTCGAGATGCTGCGGATGGGCGAGATAGTCGTCGCGGGCCTCGGGGCTTTCCAGGGTGACGATAAAGCCATCGACGAAACCGCCATTCAAGCCTTCGGGCGAGACATTCTGGCCGTATTTCACATCGATGATGCCGGGTATCACATCCTTCAGGGCGGCAATCGCCTCGAATATCGCCTGTTTCTCAGAAGAGGCCGTTGCAGCCTTGAAGCGTAGAAATACACAATGCAGGATCATCCGGATTTCTCTCCTCCGTTTGGCGCTAACGGAGCGCCCCTTGACGACAAGATAGGTCGGGTTTCGGTTTTCACAACCCCCGAGAAAAGGGCCGCTGGCGCGGATTTACCCGGCCCGAAATAGAGCAGGCCTGCGTTACCGGCGTTTGAAGGGCTCCATGCCCTTTCGCGCCAACTCGTCGGCGCGCTCGTTTTCCGGGTGGCCGGCATGGCCCTTTACCCAATGCAGGGTGACCTTGTGACGTTCCTGCGCCGCCTCCAGCGCCTGCCATAGCTCGACATTCTTGACCGGCTTGTTATCGGCGGTTTTCCAGCCCTTTTTTTTCCAGCCGAAAATCCACTTGGTGATGCCATCTTTCACATAGGCACTGTCGGTATAAAGATCGACCTCGCAGGGGCTTTTCAGCGCATTGAGCGCCGAAATCGCCGCCATCAGCTCCATGCGGTTGTTGGTGGTTTCCGCCTCGCCGCCAGAGAGTTCCTTCTCTACCTCGCCGTAGCGCAGCACCGCACCCCAGCCGCCCGGACCGGGATTGCCGGAGCAGGCGCCATCGGTGAAAATATCGACGTGCTTCATTCGCCCGCCAGCCCATATTCGGCGACAGTGGCGATGGAACGGTGGAACCGCAGCTTGCGCAGATATTCCAGCGGGTCCTTCTTGACCACCAGCGCGCCCTCCGGCGTCGTCAGCCAGTCATAAAGGCGGGTGAGGAAGAAACGCAGCGCCGAACCGCGCGCCAGAAGCGGCAGCGCCTCCAGCTCTGCTTCGCTGAGCGGCCGCACCGACCGGTAACCTTCCAGCAACGCCTTGCCTTTGGTGACGTTGTAAGCGCCATCCTTTTCGAAGCACCAGGCGTTGAGGCAGATCGACACATCATAAGCGAGCAGGTCGTTGCAGGCGAAATAAAAGTCGATCAGGCCGGAGAGTTCGTCACCGAGGAAAAACACATTGTCCTGGAACAGATCCGCATGGATGACGCCAGCCGGCAAATCTTTCGGCCAATGGGCCGCGAGATAATCGATCTCAGGACGGATCTCATCCTTCAGGCCCTTCTCCACCTCGTCGGCGCGCGCTTCGGACTTGTCCCACAGCACCTTCCAGCCTTCGACGGAGAGCGCGTTCGGCCGCTTGATCTCGAACCCCTCGCCGGCCAGATGCATGGCGGCCAGCGCCTTGCCGACTTCGCGGCAATGTTTCGCTTCCGGCTTTCTCAGCCACATGCCCTCGAGAAAGGAGATGAGCGCCGCCGGCCGGCCCGACAATTCTCCCAGCAACTCGCCATCCTTGCGCGGCAGCGGCAGGGGGCAGGACAGGCCCTTGGCGGCCAGATGCTGCATGAGGCCAAGGAAGAAGGGCAAATCGGATTTCTCCACGCGCTTTTCATAAAGCGTGAGAATCAGCGGGTCCTTGGTGGTATGCAGCAGGAAATTGGAGTTTTCGACGCCTTCGGCAATGCCCTTATAGGAGGTGAGGCTGCCGACGTCATATTGCGTGAGGAAATTCCTCAGATCATCTTCGGTGATGTCCGTATAAACTGCCAATTTCAAATCTCTTGATGAAGGATGGAGTGGAAATCTCGAGAGGAGGTGACGCAGGAGAGACGGAAACCGCCCGCATTCCGCGCCATCCCGCTTCAGATACTGGCGGCGGTTTTCGGCGGCAGCGCATCATTGGCGTTGCCGTTCACGAAAGCCATGTCGTCCGTCGTCAGCTCGATGCTGCGCAGCTCGCGATTGACGAGGAAATGTTCCGTTTCCTCAACCGTCACGGCGAGATCGAGCGTCGTATCGAAGCGCGCCTTGAAGGCTTCGATGATCTCATCGACGATGACCTCCGGTGCGGATGCGCCGGCCGAAAGGCCGACGGTGCGGATATCGCCGATTTCATTCCAGTCGATTTCCGAAGCCCGCTGCACCAGCACGGAACGCTTGGCACCGGCCCGCAGCGCCACTTCCACAAGCCGCTTTGAATTGGAGGAATTGGGCGCGCCGACGACGATGAAGAGATCGCAGCCGGGGGCCGCCTGTTTCACCGCGTCCTGACGGTTGGTGGTTGCGTAACAGATGCTGTCGGCGGCGGGTGCCTGCATGGCCGGGAAACGTTCCTGCAGCCTGGCGATGACGCCGGCCGTGTCATCGACCGAAAGTGTCGTTTGGGTGACGAAGCCGAGATTTTCGCGGTCCAGTGGCTCGTAGCGGTCCGCATCTTCCACCGTCTCGATGAGCGAGACAGCGCCTTCGGGAAGCTGGCCCATGGTGCCGATGACCTCGGGGTGGCCGGCATGGCCGATCAGCACCACATGGCGGCCAAGTCGCTGGTGGCGCATGGCCTGCTTGTGGACCTTGGAGACCAGCGGGCATGTCGCATCGAGATAAAACAGGTTGCGCGCCTGCGCATCTTCCGGCACGGATTTCGGCACGCCATGGGCAGAGAAAACCACCGGCTGCTCGCGATGCTCGGCGGGAATTTCATGCAGTTCCTCGACGAAAACCGCGCCCTTGGCTTCCAGCCCTTCCACCACATAGCGGTTATGCACGATTTCGTGGCGAACATAGACCGGCGCGCCATAGGCCTTCAGGGCCAGCACGACGATCTGGATCGCCCGGTCCACGCCCGCGCAAAAGCCGCGCGGTCCGCACAGCCTTATCGTCAAAGGGGGTTTGGAAACGGCGATGTTCATTCCAGCTCCTTGGCCTGTTCCTTGGGCCGTACGTCATGGCCTTGCCCGACAAGCTGCCTTACCGGGCGGGCTGCGCTTTATTCACCCTGCGCCTTGCCGTTCCGGAAATAGGCAAAACCGGCGACGATGACAAGGGCCGCCGCCAACCCATACCACGTTATCGCATATTGCAGGTGATTGTTGGGCAAATCTATCAGCGTCACGCCGCCCTGCGGCCAACCGCCCGGATTAGGCGCGCTGTCAGCATCCACGAAGAGGTTGACCAGCCGCTCGGGCGGGATATCGGCGCTGGAGGCCATGGCCGCCAGATCCTTCCAATAGAAAATGTTCTTGGCGATATCGTTATCAGGCAGCATCGAGGACGGTTTTGCGACCAGCGGCGCGCGCGCAAGCCCGGTGATCGTCACCTCACCGGCAACCTGCCCGTCGGGCCGTTTTGACGGTTCCTTCATCTCAAAGGGCACGAAGCCGCGATTGACAAAGAGAATGCGGCCATCGGCAAGCGTCAGCGGCGTATAGATGTAATAGCCGGTTCGCCCCTGATGGGTGGCGAAGAAATGTCGCTCGCGGGCGTGATCGAAGGTGCCGGAAAGTCTGACCGTGCGGTATTCGATATCGCCGCCGCTTTTCGCGATCGCCTCTATGTCGGAGAGCGGCACCGGGCTCGCGCTCCGCCGCTCCTCGATATCGGCAATCAGCGCCTCTTTCCAGTAGAGACGCTTCACCTGCCACGTGCCGAGCCCGAGAAGAATGGCAAGCGCCAGCAGCACCAGCGGCGCAGCGAACCAGACCCGCCTTTCCGCCGCCTTCATGTGGGAAACGTCATTCACGATCAAGCCTGCCTTCGCTTGCATTGTTACGGTATTGCAGCGCGATCATGATGCCCTTGAGTTTGCGCAGCAGCACCAGGGAGACAATCACCGTAAACGGCAACCACAGCAGGATATGCACCCAAACGGGGGGCGAAAAACGCTGATCGAACCAGAGCGCCAGCCCAACGACCAGAAAACCGACGATCAGCATGACGAAAACCGCCGGGCCATCGCCCGCATCGGCAAAACCGTAATCCAGTCCGCAGGCGCTGCAGGCGGGTTTTAGGGTCAGAAAGCCATCGAACAGCCGGCCGTTTCCGCAACGCGGGCAGCAACCCTTCAAGCCCACCTTGATAGGGTCCACCGGCGCGAAGTTGCCGTTTGATGGTTCAGACATGATGACCTCCTGCGAAGCTGGCCAAAGCCCGAGGGTGACGTCGAGTCTCTTGGAAGCTTGCCTCAAAACCCGGGCACTTGTTTGTTGCTCGACGGCGCCTCGTATTTCTTCTCCCCGCCGGGGAGAAGGTGGCCCGAAGGGTCGGATGAGGGGGCTAGCTATCGGTCAATCTCTACCCTTGCCCCCCTCGTCCCGCTGCTGCGGACTTCTCCCCGGCGGGGAGAAGAAACAAGTGAGACCCGCTCGCTCGACAAGCCATGCCCTGCCTGGGTCGAGGCTCTATCCGATCCAATCAGCCGTGCAGCGGCGCGCCCCACCCACCCCAGATATAGATGGCGAAGAACAGGAACAGCCAGACGACGTCAACGAAGTGCCAGTACCAGGCAGCCGCTTCGAAGCCGAAATGCTGCTTGGGTGTGAAACCGCCGCCAATGGCGCGGAACAGGCAGACCAGCAGGAAAACCGTGCCGACAAAGACGTGGAAACCGTGGAAACCGGTGGCCATGAAGAAGGTCGCGCCATAGATCGAATTCTTGAAGTCGAACGGCGCGTGCATGTATTCATAAACCTGCACGGTGGAGAACAGGACGCCGAGCGCGACGGTGAGCAGCAGACCGCTGATCAGGCCCTTGCGGTCATTGTGCAGCAGGGCATGGTGCGCCCAGGTGACGCAGGTGCCCGACAAAAGCAGGATGACGGTATTGTAGAGCGGCAGGTGCCAGGGATCGATCACCTCGATGCCCTTGGGCGGCCATTGCCCTCCGGTATATTCGAGGCGCGACGCCTGAATGGCCTCGTGCGGGAAGAGGCTGGCATCGAAATAGGCCCAGAACCACGCCACGAAGAACATCACCTCCGAGGCGATGAACATGATCATGCCGTAACGCAGGTGAAGCGAGACGACGCGGGTGTGGCTGCCCTCATGGGCTTCCTTGATCGTGTCGGACCACCATGCGTACATGGTGTAAAGCACGATGACGAGGCCGATATAGAACAGCCAGGGATTGGCCAGTTCCGCGCCGAACAGCTTGAAAGAGCCGCCCGACAGGTAACGCATGTAACAGACGCCACCGAATGTCAGGATGAAGGCGCCGATCGAGGCCAGAAGCGGCCAGGGGCTTGGATCGATAATGTGGTAGTCGTGGTTCTTCTGATGCGTATCTGCCATTGCGACAATCCCCGAATGTCTCTTCCCTGATCCGGCCTCGGATAAAAGGCCAGATCTCCTCTCACAATTTACTTTCGCCAGATGAAGTCTTTACCGGCAAGGACGCAACCGGTTTTTCGGTTTTCGCCGGATAAAACGTATAGGACAGCGTTAAAGTATGAATGCTCTTGGTTTCGCGCGCCGTGGCGATGTCAGGATCGACGAAGAAAACCACCGGCATCTCCAGCGTTTCACCCGGCTGCAGCGTCGTTTCGGTGAAGCAGAAGCACTCCACCTTGTTGAAATAGGCGCCCGCTTCCATCGGTGTGACATTGAAGACGGCCGTGCCCGTGGTCGCCACGGATGAGCGGTTCGTCGCCTTGAACATGACCTGCACCGTTTCACCGATCTTCGGCGAGACCTTCCTGTCGATCGGCTGGAAATCCCAATTGAGGCCGTTCGAGGTGTTGGCGTCGAAGGTCACGTTGATGGTCTTGTCAAGGATGACGTCGGAATATTGCTCGACGCGCTGGGTGGTGCCGTTATAGCCGGTGACACGGCAAAACAGCGTATAAAGCGGCACGGCGGCATAGGCCATGCCGATCATGGCGCAGAAGAACACGAGACAAAGCACGAGGATAGAGCGATTGCTCACCTTCTGTCTGCCGGTTTCTGCTGTCTGCGCTTCCATATTCGCCATGTCCTCCTCCTCTCCCCTCAATCAGCGCATCAATGCGAGCCGATCTTGATGATGGTGATGATATAGAACAGCACCACCAGACCGGCGAGCAGGACGCCGAGAGCGATGTTGCGCCCGCGTCTCGATTTTTTCTGCGCCGTGCTTAGTTCCACCGTTTCCATCACAGGACTCCCGACATGGCGGCCTTCAGGGCCGGCGCGAAATGATCGGCCAGAAGGCCGGAAAAAATCGCAAAAAGGTAAAGCACCGAATAGGCGAACATCTTCTTGGCCGGCAGCATCTTCTCGTCGCCTTCAGGCATGCGACGGACATCGAGCGAACAGTAAATGAAGATGGCGCTCAGGACGGCGGCGAAAATGCCGTAGCCGGCGCTCGCCAGACCCGTGAAATAGGGGGCGACGGCCGCCGCCGCGGTCAGCACCGCATAAACGATCATCTGGTTCTTGGTGGAGCGTTCGCCGGCCACGTTCGGCATCATCGGAATACCGACGGCGCCGTAATCGCGCATCTTGAACAGCGCCAGCGCCCAGAAATGCGCCGGTGTCCACAGGAAGATGATGAGGAACAGGATGATGCTGTCCAGCGAAACGCCGCCGGTGACGCAGGCCCAGCCAAGCATGGGCGGGAAAGCGCCGGCGGCGCCGCCGATGACGATGTTCTGCGGCGTCGAGCGTTTCAGCCACATCGTATAGACGACGGCGTAAAAGAAGATGGTGAAGGCGAGCAGACCTGCCGAGAACCAGTTGACCGCAAGGCCGAGGATGACCACCGAAAAGGCCGAGAGCGTCAGTCCGAAGGCCAGCGCCTCGCGCGGCGCGAT
Organism: Agrobacterium sp. ST15.13.013; assembly: GCF_027956525.1. Lineage (NCBI taxonomy): Bacteria > Pseudomonadati > Pseudomonadota > Alphaproteobacteria > Hyphomicrobiales > Rhizobiaceae > Agrobacterium > Agrobacterium sp. ST15.13.013. Next base: position 303,210 of record NZ_JAQKGP010000003.1, on the reverse strand, counting down.
GCGGCCGGACGGGATCGGCCGTCTGGCGGTGCGGCTCATCACGGCATCGATATCGGCATCGTACCACATGTTGAGCGCGCCGGATGCACCGGCGCCAACGGCGATACAGAGAATGGCGATGATGCCGAGGATGGGATTGATTTCACCCGGCGCCAGCACGAGGCCGGCAAAGGCCGTGAAGACGACGAGCGACATGACGCGCGGCTTCAGCAATTCGAAATAATCGCGCGCGCCGGCTTCCGAAAGTTCGGAGCCCTTCACGCCCAGCATGTCGCGATTGTCGATAATGCTCATTTCCTGTCCTGTTTTCCTTCAGGTGCCGCCTGTCGCGACATCCCCTGCACCGGCCCGAAAAACGAATGTGATTTCCGGCATGCGCGATGCGTCAATTCATTGGCCCGAACGTCCCGGCATGGGCGATATCCGGAAGAACCGATACCATTCATTTGCCCGGCCTGTGACCGCGCCCATCCCGCCATTCGTCTGCGCTGCTCATACATAAAGGCCAGACTTGGCATTTATCACGTCCGGGCATGTATCATGTCGGACGATATGCTTCGCTTGGACAAAATGTCACGCGGCAGCGGGCATTGCCTGCCTAGAGCTTTTTCGCGTTTCTTCGAAACACGAAAACACTCCAACTCTTTGTTTCGAGGCATTTCCGGACGGAAAACCGGATTCCACTTTTCCTGGAAATGCTCCAAGGGAAACGGCGCTGGCCAAGGCCGCACCGTTCCTTGTTCTGAGCGTCCGGAATTCGCGAACCCTGCCCGCGCCTTCCGGCCCGCGCATCAGCGAATGCGCGGCAGCTGTTCCCACTGGTGGTAGGGCGGCGGCGAAGACAGCTGCCATTCGAGCGTCGTCGCACCTTCACCCCACGGGTTGTTACCGGCAATCCGCTTCTTGGCGAAGGCTTCCCAGACGCCGAAGAGGAAGATGCCCACGGCAACGGCCGAGATATAGGAACCGTAAGACGATACCATGTTCCAGCCGGCATAGGCATCGGGATAATCGATGTAGCGGCGCGGCATGCCGGCAAGACCGAGGAAGTGCTGCGGGAAGAAGATCAGGTTCACGCCGACGAACATGACCCAGAAATGCAGCTTTCCGACGAACTCGCTGTACATATAGCCGGTGATCTTCGGGAACCAGTAATACCAGCCGGCGAAGATCGCAAAGACGGCGCCGAGCGACAGAACGTAATGGAAATGCGCCACCACGTAATAGGTGTCGTGCAGCGAACGGTCGAGACCGGCATTGGCGAGCTGGACGCCGGTGACACCGCCGACCGTGAACAGGAAGATGAAGCCGATTGCCCACACCATCGGTGTCGAGAAGGTCAGCGAACCGCCCCACATCGTCGCGATCCACGAGAAGATCTTGATACCCGTCGGCACCGCGATCACCATGGTGGCGAAAACAAAGTAGCGCTGCGCTTCGAGCGAAAGGCCGACCGTGTACATGTGGTGGGCCCAGACGATGAAGCCGACGGCGCCGATGGCGACCATGGCGTAGGCCATGCCGAGATAACCGAAAACCGGCTTCTTGGAGAAGGTGGACACGATGTGGCTGATGATGCCGAAACCGGGCAGGATCAGGATGTACACTTCCGGGTGGCCGAAGAACCAGAACAGGTGCTGGTAGAGGATCGGGTCACCGCCGCCTTCCGGCGAGAAGAATGCCGTGCCGAAGTTACGGTCGGTCAGAAGCATGGTGATGCCACCCGCCAGAACTGGCAGGGACAGCAGCAGCAGAAATGCGGTGACCAGAACCGACCAGGCAAAAAGCGGCATCTTGTGCAGCGTCATGCCCGGCGCGCGCATGTTGAGGATCGTGGTGATGAAGTTGATCGCGCCGAGGATCGAGGATGCACCGGCGACGTGCAGCGAGAAGATCGCAAGATCGACCGCCGGCCCAGGCATGCCGCTCGTCGATAGCGGCGGATACATGGTCCAGCCGCCGCCCACGCCATAAGCACCCGCCGGGCCTTCGACGAAGAGCGACAGAAGCAGCAGGATGAAGGCGGGAACGATCAGCCAGAAGGAAATATTGTTGAGGCGCGGGAAAGCCATGTCAGGCGCGCCGATCATGATCGGGATCATCCAGTTGGCAAAACCGCCGATCATCGCGGGCATGACCATAAAGAAGATCATGATCAGCGCGTGCGCCGTGGTGAACACGTTGAACATGTGCTTGCCGCCGTCGATGGCAGCGTCGCCCTCGAAGCCGTAAACCATCGATGCCAGACCGTGGAAAATCTGGATGCCCGGCTCCTGCAGCTCCATGCGCATGACAACCGAAAGCCCGCCGCCGACGATGCCGGCGATGATCGCGAAGATCAGGTAAAGCGTGCCGATGTCCTTGTGGTTGGTCGACAGGAACCAGCGGGCGAAGAAGCCCGGTGTATGGGAATGATGCGCATCATGCGAATGATCGTCATGAGCGGAATGACCATGCGAGTGATGATCGTCGTGTGCGGAAGGTCCAGCCATTGTCGTCACTCCAGTCAGTTGGTTTCGTTGGCGGCAACGTCAACCGTGCGCGGAGCGCCATCGACGGAGGCCATCAGCGCCCGGTTCGCGCCGTTCAGATCGGAAGCGGCGGCGGCGTGCCAGGCATTGTACTGTTGTTCGGAAACCACCCGAATGGCGATCGGCATGAAGGCGTGGTCCTTGCCGCAAAGCTCGGAACATTGGCCGTAATAAAGGCCTTCCTTTTCCGGCTTGAACCAGGTTTCGTTGAGGCGGCCCGGAACAGCGTCGATCTTGACGCCGAAAGCGGGCATGGCGAAAGCGTGGATGACATCCGTCGGCGCCGCCGTCACCAGAAGGCGAACGGTCTTGCCGACGGGGACGACCATTTCGTTGTCAACCGCGAGAAGACGTGGATAGCGGGCCTTGTCTTCCTTGCCGGCAGCAGCGCGATCCTGATCCTTCAGCAGATAGCTGTCGAAGGAAAGCGGTTCGGCGCCTTCGGCTGCGGCATATTCATAGCTCCACAGCCATTGCGTGGCGGTCGCCTTCAGCGTCAGGTCAGGGTTTTCCGGCTGCGTCAGCTGCGCGTTCAAAAGATTGAACGAGGGGAAAGCGAGGAACAGGAGAATGAGCACCGGCGCCAGCGTCCAGACAACCTCAATCGCCGTGTTGTGGCTGGTCTTGGAAGCCACCGGATTTTTCGCGGCGCGGAATTTCAGGGCGACGACGATGAGCAGCGCGAGAACGAAAAGCGTAACCGGAACAATGAACCAGAGCGTATATTGTTCAAACCAGCGTATTTCGTGCATGATCGGCGTGGCGGCCTCCTGCATGCCCATTTGCCAATGCACCGGCTGATCGGCGCGGGCGCCGACAGCCGTGAGCAGACAGGTCATCCCCGCCAGTGCTGCGTAAATCCTATTCGTCACGGTACCCTCTCCCTCACGCGTCTGATCCAGATCAATCACAGACGCAGAATCCATGCTTATGGTACTAACTTAAAACCACAGTTTGCCCTCTGCCGCAATATGCGTCGGGACACGGATGCGCCCCAATTTTGCCATTGATCAATCCACGACCGACTTTCCCGCACCCTGTGTCCGAGCTGACCCACTGAGCGCGATTTCGAGCAGCCCAAATGCGACAAAGCCCCGTCTTCCAGCCGGTTTGAATGCCGGATAACGAATGACGCGCGGGACAAATCAGACGGCTATGAGCGCCAACAGGTCCTATTTCCGCCCAACTCCGCTGGAATTGAAACCCTGAGGCTTTTTTTTCCGGATTATGGCGTCAAAATAGCCGCACTGATTCGAATCCCAGAGGTATCCATGCGTCTTTCCCCGCTCGCGCGCACTTTTCTTGCCGCCGCCGGTCTTGCAATCATCGCTCCCGCTGCCGCGGCGCTGGCGCAACAGCAGCCGCCCGGCACGCCGAAGTCGACGCACGGAGCATGGTCGGTCATCTGCGACAAGCCGGCAGGCGCATCCGAAGAACAATGCGCGCTGATGCAGAACGTGATCGCCGACGACCGCCCGGAAGTGGGGCTTTCGGTGGTGGTGCTGAAGACGGCCGACCGCAAGTCGCGCATCCTGCGCATCCTCGCGCCGCTTGGCGTGCTTTTGAAGGATGGCATGGAGCTTTATATCGACAATAATAATATCGGCCGCGCCTATTTCACCCGCTGCTTCTCCGAAGGCTGCTATGTGGAAGTGGATATTGACGACGAGCTGCTGAAGGTTCTGCGCGCCGGCAAGAATGCGGTTTTCGCGCTGCGTGAAGCCGTGGATCAGGATCGCGTCGGTATTCCGATCGAGCTTTCCGGCTTTGCCGAGGGCTACGACGCGCTTCCTTAAAGCCCGCCATTGCCGGACAGCCTTGCGTCCGTCCGCTCTAGTGCCTAAATCGGTCACTGAACGATAATGACTGGAGCCTCCCATGACCGACGATCTTGTAAAACTCTTCGATTGCGACGAGACGCAATTGCGCAAGCTCGTCGGCGAGGCGCTCGCCGGCGCTGACGATGGCGAGCTCTTCATCGAACATGCCCAGGCCGAATCGCTGACATTCGACAATGGCCGGCTCAAGGGCGGCTCCTTCAATACCGACCAAGGTTTCGGCCTGCGCGCCGTTGCCGGGGAGACGGTGGGCTACGCCCATGCGGGCGAGCTTTCGCAAGGCGCGTTGAAGCGCGCTTCGGATGCGGTGGGCGCGGTGACCAAGGGTTATTCCGGCTCCTATGCCGCAGCACCCCAGCGCACCAACAAGAAGCTTTACGGCGACGAGAATCCGATCGGCAGCCCAAGCTTCGAGGAGAAGGTGAAGCTCCTCACCGATATCGACGCCTATCTGCGCGATAAGGATCCGAATGTCCGGCAGGTGACGGCGACGATTTCCGCAAGCTGGCAGGTGGTGGATATTCTGCGCGCCGACGGCCACCGTGTCAGCGACGTCAGGCCGATGACGCGCATCAACATTTCGGTGGTGGCGGGTGAAGGCGACCGGCAGGAAAGCGGCTCCTATGGCATCGGCGGCCGCGTCGGCTTTGGCGATTTCATCACCACGGAAAACTGGCAGCGCGGCGCGGATGAAGCGCTGCGCCAGGCGCTCGTCAACCTCACCGCCATCGATGCGCCGGCTGGCACCATGGATGTGGTGCTCGGCTCCGGCTGGCCGGGCGTCATGCTGCATGAGGCTGTGGGGCACGGTCTGGAAGGCGATTTCAACCGCAAGAAGACCTCTGCCTTCGCTGGTCTGATGGGCGAAATGGTCGCAGCACCCGGTGTCACCGTCGTCGATGACGGCACCATCGACAGCCGGCGTGGGTCGCTGACCATCGACGATGAAGGTACGCCTTCCGGCTATAACGTGCTGATCGAGAACGGCAGGCTGGTCGGTTACATGCAGGACCGGCAAAACGCTCGGCTGATGGGTGCGACGCCCACGGGTAATGGCCGTCGGCAGGGTTACGCCTATGTGCCGATGCCGCGCATGACAAATACTTACATGCTCTCGGGCGATAAAACGCCGGAAGAGATCATCGCCTCCGTCAAGAAGGGCATCTACGCCGTTTCCTTCGGTGGCGGCCAGGTGGATATCACCTCCGGCAAATTCGTGTTCGGCTGCACCGAGGCCTATCTCATTGAAAACGGGAAGATCGGCGCGCCGGTGAAGGGCGCGATGCTGATCGGCAACGGGCCGGATGCGATGAAGCGCGTCTCGATGATCGGTAACGATTCCAAGCTCGATACCGGCATCGGCAATTGCGGCAAGGCCGGACAATGGGTGCCTGTCGGCGTCGGTCAGCCGCATCTGCGCATGGATCAGATCACCGTCGGCGGTACCAAGGCCTAGTTCCGCGGCGCATGGTCGGTTGCGGGAAACATCGAACCTGCCGCGACAGTCCTCACCCATAGCGTCGCCATCCCAGCCCATGACCCCGCACATGGCTGCCATGATGAGGTTTCCTCTGGCGTGCGGCCGGGAAGACGTTAAGATCACCCCTTATGGCAGGCCCCTCCTCCCATCCCGGGCCTGCGCGGCAAAGGAGACCATGACCATCATACGAAATGCCCTCGTTCCTGAACTTGCCGTCAGCGACTGGCAGAAAAGCCGCGCTTTTTATTGTGACCTGATCGGTTTTCATGTGGTCTATGAGCGCCCCGAAGAGGGTTTCACCTATCTGGCGCTAGGCGACGCAGAACTGATGATCGACCAGATCGGCGCAACACGGACCTTCGTGGCGGGCAATGCCTCGCTCGATACGCCGTTTGGCCGCGGCATGAACCTGCAGCTCGCCGTTCCTTCCCTGCAACCCATTCTTTCCCGGCTGGAGCGATCCTCGATTGACCTCGTCATGCCGCTGGAGGAAAAATGGTACAGGCGCGGCACGGTCGAAGTAGGCAACCGGCAATTTATCGTCGCAGATCCCGATGGCTATCTGATCCGCCCGTTCGAAAGCCTTGGCGAGCGCCCCTTCCGGTTCGGCTGAGCGACCATGCTGCCTTTTCTGCCGCACGCCGTGGTTTTCGACATGGACGGATTGCTGATCGAAAGCGAGGCGCTCTATCGCGATTCGTTTCTGGCGGCCTCGGATGAAGGCGGCCATGGCATGAAGGTCGAGACCTATCAAAAGGTCTGCGGCAGCCCCTGGGATGTCATCACCGGCACCATCTTTGCCGATTATGGTGCCGATTTTCCGATGGCGACCTTCCGTGATGCCTGGCTCCGGCATCTCGGCCTGATGATGGCGGAGGGAGTGGCGCTGAAACCCGGCGTCATCGAAATCCTCGATCTTCTCGACCGGCTCGATATCCGCCGCGCCATCGCCACCTCGTCGCGGCACGATTCAGTGACGCGCCATCTCGGTCCTTACGATCTTCTCGGACGTTTCGACACCATCGTCGCACGCGGCGACTATACCGAGCCGAAGCCCGCGCCCATGCCCTATCTCACCGCAGCACGACGGCTTTCTCTCGATCCGGGCCGTTGCCTTGCGCTCGAGGATTCCTATTCCGGCGTCCGCTCGGCGACATCGGCGGGCATGATGACGATCATGGTGCCCGATGTCGCGCCACCGACTGAGGAAATGCGGGAAAGATGCATCGCCGTCGCAATCGACCTTCACGACGTGGCGGCCATGTTGGAAAAGCTGGAGCCTTCAGGGTTTTGACGGCGTAAAGCGCCACTTACGCTCGATCGCTCCTTCAATATCGAGACCGTTATAATGGGCCAGCAACAGCACATGGCCGAGGAGATCGGCGGTTTCGTCGGCCAGATCCCGCTTCATCTCCTCTTTGCTCCTGCCCTTAACGCGTGCCCGTCCCGTCAGCCGGTTCCAGGCCTGCGTCATCTCGCCAACCTCTTCCTGAAGCTTCAGCATGTACCAGTCCGGGTCGCGGAATATTCCGTTTTCAGCGGCATATTTTTGCGACGCCTCTTCAAACCGACGCATCATGTCAGCAAACATTTGTTCATCCTTTGTTCACGCGCCACAACTCTAATCATGATTCTCTGACCGCGTCGACCCGTCAGTGCGTCATGCAGCCCTAAACGGAAATTTCCGAGACATGCGCATGCAAGCGAGATAGAGAAAAGATATTCGAACAAACGTGCCATCGCCCATGCCCCATCTCGACTTCCTGTCGTCACTCGTCACCGCGCACAGCCCGGCGCTGCTCGCCATGTTTGCGGGTGCCGCCTTTCTTGCCGGCCTTGCGCGCGGATTTTCCGGCTTCGGTGCGGCACTCATCTTCGTTCCCCTGGCCAGCGCCATCGTCGGGCCGCGTATCGCTTCGGCGGTATTGCTGGTGGTGGACAGCGTGCTGACGCTCGGCATGATACCGCCCGCCTTTCGCATGGCGGACCGGCGCGAAGTCTTCACCATGGCGGCCGGCGCCTTTGTCGGCGTGCCCGTCGGCACAATGCTGCTTTCCAAGGGTGATCCACTGACGCTACGCTGGCTCATCTCGGGCGTGGTCGTGGTGCTGCTGGTATTTCTGGTGTCCGGCTGGCGTTACAGCGGCCGGCCAAAGACGCCGCTCACCCTTTTTACAGGGCTGCTGGCCGGGCTGTTTTCAGGGGCCGCGCAGCTGGGTGGCCCGCCCGTCGTCGCCTATTGGCTGGGCGGCGCTCTGAAAGGCGCTTTCGTGCGCGCCAATGTCATTCTTTATTTCGCGGTTTCAACGGTGTTTTCCATCGCCAGCTACTTTCTTGGCGGCCTGTTTACCGTCGATGTCTTCGTGTTTTTCCTGCTGGCCCTGCCCTTTTATGGGCTCGGTCTTTATGCCGGTGCGCGACTGCACGGGCTTGCCGATGAGGCGGCGTTCCGGCGCATCTGCTACGGCCTGATCGCGATTTCCGCCGTCATCGGCCTGCCGCTGTTTGACCAGTTGCTGAAATAGGCAGGCCGAGACGGCCTGCCCGGATGGCGTTACGGATACATACGGACCTTGGACCAGGCACCGTCAGGGGTGTCGCGGCGGAATTCGATGCGATCATGCAGGCGGAACTTGCGGTCGTGCCAGAATTCGATGCTGAGTGGCCGGATGCGGAAGCCGGACCAGTGGGATGGGCGCGGAATATCGCCAATCGCATATCTGGCGGTATATTCGGCTACCGCTTTTTCCAGCGCAAAACGTCCTTCCAGCGGCCGAGACTGCTTGGATGCCCAGGCGCCAATGCGGCTGCCGCGCGGGCGAGAGGCGTAATAGATATCCGCCTCCTCGTCGCTCACGATCTCCACCTCGCCGCGCAGACGCACCTGCCGCCGCAGGCTTTTCCAGTGGAAGCACATGGCCGCTTTTTTCTGGCCGAGGATCTCCTGACCCTTCTGGCTTTCGAAATTCGTATAGAAAACGAAACCGCGATCATCGACGCCTTTCAGAAGCACCATGCGCACGTTCGGCAGGCCATTTTCGTCCACGGTGGCGAGCGCCACCGCGTTCGGATCGTTGATTTCGGAAGCCGTCGCGTCCTTCAGCCATTCGGCAAAAAGTGTGAACGGTTCATTTTCTTCCGTGAAGTCACTGGATGTTAACCCCATTTCCGACATATTGAATAAAATGCTCCCGAGCTGATTTGGACGCCAGAGATGATCTCCGGTGAAAGATGGTGACCGTCATAGCAAAGTCGAACAGTCGAACAAAGAGCCTCCTTTCGTCGATAGCGGAAGTTTCCGCCGTCGTGTCAATGCTCGCGGTGCTGAGCGGCTGCGTCAGCCTCGACCTGTTCGGCGGAGACAAGGTTGACCGCTCGCTTTCCACGGCCTCCGTTCCCAACCAGCCGAACAATGCGCCGCAGACGGACGATGCGACGATCCGCAATGCGGTCACATCGGCCGACCTCGCCAAGCTCGCCGACCAGCCTCTGCCCTGGGCCAATGCCGCCACCGGCAGCGCCGGCGTCGTCACCGCCATTCACGAAGACAAGTCCAGCGGCTTCGTCTGCCGCAATTTCAGGACGACACGCCATTCCTTCGAGGGTGTGGCGAGCTATTCGGGACAGGCCTGCCTGTCGGAAACCGGCGAATGGCTGCTGACGCGCTTCGAGCAGAAATAATCTGTTTACCCTTAAATATGGAATAGAGCCCGCCCGGGTGCGGCACGTCTCCTCCGTAAAGGAGTGATTAGCAACTTATTGCAACAGTCGACGTTGATTAAACCGAGGGCGTGCTGGCGAATGATCGCGGGCATCCCTTTTCGGAGGGGTTAGTTTCAGGATTGCGCCATGAGCGGCAGCACGCGCCTGAGCCAACGTAACTGGTGTTTCGCATGCGCGATCCATATTCCATCCTCGGCGTGAAACGTGACGCCCGCCACGAGGACATCAAGGCCGCCTGGCGCACGAAGGCGAAAACCGTCCATCCAGACGCCAATCGCGACGATCCCGACGCCTCGGCGCGCTTTGCCGAGATCGGGCAGGCTTACGATCTTCTCAAAGACCCGAAAAAGCGCGATCTCTACGATCAAGCCCGCAAGGCGGCCGAAAAGAAACAGCGCGGCGAAACCATCATGCAGCAGCGAGAAGCCGCGCGCGAGGCTGCCGAGCGCGCCAAGGCCGCCGAAAAGCTGATGGAGGAACTGGCCCGTGCGGACGCCCGCAACCGGGCGCAGACCGGCCAGAAAGCCGATAGCAAACCGGAAAGCGCCGAAGACATCGTCGAGCGCATTTTTGGCGCCGACGCCCAGAACGATCCCAAGGTGCAGCAGGCGGCGGAAGCCGCAAAGGCGGCCGCGAGCGCTGCAAAAGGCGATATACCCGCAGCCACCGCCACCGGCGATGACAAGACGTCACCCGCCTCGCTTGCCGCCAATCTTTTCAGCGCGCTGGTGCGGCGGTTCCGTGCGCCGCAGCCGACTCCGGAAAAAGCGCCTGACATCACCGCTGAGGCCACCGTCACGGTCGCCGATCTGCTGGAGAAAAAATGGATTACCGTTTCTCTTGCCGATGAGCGGGAAGTTCGGTTTCAGCTCGAGCCCGGCATGACCGACGGACATGTGGTGCGGCTGAAGGGACAGGGGCTGAAGCTTCCCAACATCGCGCGCAGCGATCTTGCCGTGACATTGCTGACCGACCGAGAGGACGCTTTCTCCCTTCGTGGCTTCGATATTCACACGACCCTGCCGATATCGCTCAGCGACGCGGTTCTGGGGTGTGAAACGAAAGTCAAGACACCGCTCGGCGAAGAAAACATCACCATTCCGGCCTGGTCCGGCTCAGACCGTGTGCTGAGGCTTGCCGGCAAGGGCCTTGCCGACGGCAAGGGCGGCTCCGGCGATCTCGTCGTCGAATTGCGCATCGTCCTCTTGGAAAAGCCCGATGAAAAGGTGACCGACCTGATGCGGCACATGCGCGAAGGCCTTTATTTGTGAAAGTTTTGCGAATAGCCGGGACAACGCACCCTTTGTTACGCTCCCTAACAGTTGATGATCTTTGGCAATCTTGAACAGGATTGCAGCCTATGCCATAGGCAGGACCGATCATAAGTACTAGGGAGCACAAAATGGCTCAGGCATCCGGCCTCATGGCTGGCAAACGCGGCCTCATCATGGGTGTCGCCAATAATCGTTCCATCGCTTGGGGCATCGCCAAGGCCTGTGCCGACGCGGGCGCGGAAGTTGCGTTGACCTGGCAGGGCGATGCGCTGAAGAAGCGTGTAGAGCCGCTGGCGCAGGAACTCGGCGCCTTCATGGCCGGTCATTGCGATGTGACCGATCTCGAGACGATCGACGCCGTTTTTGCCTCGCTGGAAAAGCATTGGGGCAAGATCGACTTCGTCGTGCACGCTATTGCGTTCTCCGACAAGGACGAGCTGACCGGCCGTTACCTCGACACCAGCCGCGACAACTTCAACCGCACCATGGATATTTCCGTGTTCTCGCTGGCCGCCATTGCCAAGCGCGCCGAGCCGGTCATGAATGACGGCGGCTCGATCATCACGCTGACCTATTACGGCGCCGAAAAGGTCATGCCGAATTACAACGTCATGGGTGTGGCCAAGGCTGCTCTCGAGGCCAGCGTGCGTTATCTCGCCGTCGACCTCGGCAATCGCGGCATCCGCGTCAACGCCGTTTCCGCCGGCCCGATCAAGACGCTTGCAGCTTCCGGCATCGGCGACTTCCGCTATATTCTGAAGTGGAACGAATACAATGCGCCGCTGAAGCGCACCGTTTCCATCGAGGAAGTCGGCAAGTCGGCGCTGTACCTGCTGTCCGATCTTTCGACCGGCGTGACCGGCGAAATCCACCATGTCGATTCCGGTTACCACACCATCGGCATGAAGGCCGTGGATGCGCCTGACATCTCGGTGGTGAAGGACTAAGCCTGAAAAGTGTAAGAACGGGGTATCGCCTTGCTCGTCTATGTGATCCGGCACGGACAAACGGACTGGAATGCGATACGCCGGCTTCAGGGCCAGAAAGACATTCCGCTCAACGATTTCGGCCGCCAGCAGGCGGTCGGAAACGGCAGGCTCCTCGCGCAGCTTCTGGGAGAACAGGCCACGGATTTCGACTATGTGGCGAGCCCGCTCGGGCGCACGCGCGAGACCATGGAACTGATGCGCGGCGCGATGGGCCTCGATCCCAAGGCCTATCGCACCGACGATCGCCTGATCGAAGTTTCTTTCGGTGACTGGGAGGGACAGACCCTGCCGGAGCTGAAAAAAGAATTTCCCGACCGGGTGAAGGCGCGCAAGGCCAATAAATGGGATTTCATTCCGCCCGGTCAGGACGCGGAAAGTTACGAAATCCTCTCCTGGCGCATCGGCGCATGGCTTTCTTCGGTTGAGAGGCAAACCGTCTGCGTCTGCCACGGCGGTGTGATCCGCTCGATCTTCCGGCTGGTTTCTGGCATGGACAAGGACGAGGCGTCGAGAACGCAGATCCCGCAGGACCAGATCTTGAAGGTTCAGATCGACAGTAATAGTGCGGAGTGGATTTCTTGAGGGCTGTCAAGGTTTGCTAAGACTGGCAGGACATCGCGGCTCGTTTCTTCTCCCCGCCGGGGAGAAGGTGGGCCGAAGGGTCGGATGAGGGGGCGACGTCGCCGAATCCCTCTAGCCGTGCCCCCTCATCCCGCTGCCGCGGACTTCTCCCCGGCGGGGAGAAGAAACACGCGACACCCGCTCGTCTCGCAACGAAGGTTTGGCATAAGGCCAGGAGCTTACTCAACGACCTGAAGGTCGTCGACCACGCGTTTTCCATCCACTTCCGTGTAGAAAACCACGACCTTCACGCCCGCTTTCAAACCTTCAAAATTGAACTCCTCCGGCACGCGGTAGGTCTTGCCGTCGTTCAAGGTAATGCTCAGCCCATTGGCATCGATCTTGCTGATCGTGCCTTCCACATCGACGCTCTGGGCGTAGCCGTTAATAGGCATCAGGAGGTTGGCGGTGGCCAGAAGGGCGGCAATCATCATACGCATCGATCTAGCTTTCGTGGATTTGCGTGAAAACCTTACATGCATGAAGAATTGCCTTTCGAATGTGGCGGAAATTGCCCGCAACCATGACATTTTCAGCCCAATTGATGAACGGATTTCAAATCCTGTTCAAGCCGTTAGTGGTTTTTACACCGCATTTTCCGGCAATATTGGAAAACTCCGGTTTAAGGTGGAAAACCTCCGTCCCTTTACAATTTCGTCATCTCGGAAATCCGTTGAAACCGTCGAATCGCTTTGCGCCGCCCATCCCGGGGAGTGTCGTTTTTCGTCATTTCACCAGTCGTGAACGGTACGTCACCTCCATATCCCGTTTGCGATGAAAGAAAGGCTTTTGCCTTGCCCGGATTTTCCACTAAGACAAATCCGCTTGTTTTAAACGGCGCCGTCCACAGGCGCCCTGTTTCCGGTCTTGAGAACGATGTCGCATAACAGTTTCGGTCACCTTTTTCGCGTTACCACCTGGGGAGAAAGCCACGGGCCGTCGCTCGGCTGTGTGGTGGATGGTTGCCCGCCCGGCATCCGCTTTACCCTTGCCGAGCTGCAGCACTGGATGGACAAACGCAAACCGGGCCAAAGCCGTTTCGTGACCCAGCGCCGCGAGGACGACATCGTGAAAGTTCTGTCCGGCGTCATGCTGGATGAGGACGGCGAGACGATGACGACGACAGGCACGCCGATCTCCATGCTGATCGAAAATACCGACCAGCGCTCCAAGGATTACGGCGAGATCGCCAAACGTTTCCGCCCCGGCCATGCGGATTTCACCTATGACCTGAAATACGGCATTCGCGATTATCGTGGCGGCGGTCGCTCCTCCGCACGCGAAACGGCGGCGCGTGTTGCCGCCGGCGCAATCGCTCGCAAGGTGGTGCCCAGCCTCAACGTTCGCGGCGCGCTGGTGCAGATCGGCAAGCACAAGATCAACCGCGACAATTGGGATTGGGATCAGGTCGACCAGAACCCATTCTTCTGCCCCGATGTCGAGATGGTGCCCGTCTGGGAAGAATATCTCGATGGCATCCGCAAGGCTGGCTCTTCCATCGGGGCTGTGATCGAGGTGGTGGCGGAAGGCGTTCCGGCCGGCATCGGCGCGCCGATCTATGCCAAGCTCGATCAGGATATCGCCTCCAACCTGATGTCGATCAACGCCGTCAAGGGCGTGGAGATCGGCGAAGGTTTTGCGTCGGCCGAGCTTTCCGGCGAGGAAAATGCCGACGAGATGCGCATGGGCAATGACGGCAAGCCGATCTTCCTGTCCAACCATGCCGGCGGCATTCTGGGCGGCATTGCGACCGGCGAGCCTGTCATCGCCCGCTTCGCCATCAAGCCCACCTCCTCCATTCTGACGGAGCGCCTGTCCATCGATACCGATGGCAACAATGTCGATGTGCGCACCAAGGGCCGCCACGACCCCTGCGTCGGCATCCGCGCCGTTCCGATCGGTGAAGCGATGATCGCCTGCACCGTTGCCGACCATTATCTGCGAGACCGCGGCCAGACCGGCCGCTTGAAATAGAGGGAACCGCCATGGCCTATGACCAGAAACGCGTTGTCGACGCCATCCGCGCTTTCGAAGCCGGCGAAATCGTCGTCGTGACCGATGATGACGACCGTGAGAACGAAGGCGACCTGATCATTTCGGCGGTTCACTGCACGCCGGAAAAAATGGCGCTGATCGTGCGCCACACCTCCGGCATCGTCTGCGCGCCCATGCCGCGCGAGGAGGCCAAGCGGCTGAACCTCAACGCCATGGTGGCGGAAAACGACAGCGCGCATACGACGGCCTTCACCGTCAGCGTCGATTTCAAGCACGGCACCACGACCGGTATTTCAGCGGATGACCGTACCCTGACCGTGCGCAATCTCGCCAACCCGAATGTCGGCGCGTCGGATTTCACGCGGCCAGGCCACATCTTCCCGCTGATTTCCCGCGAAGGCGGCGTGCTGATGCGCTCCGGCCATACCGAAGCGGCCGTCGATCTCTGCCGGCTCGCCGGCCTGCCGCCCATCGGCGTCATCAGCGAGCTGGTGAATGACGATGGCAGCGTGATGCGCGGCCCGCAGGTTCTGGATTTTGCCGAAAAACACGGCATGAAGCACGTATCGGTCGCCGATCTCATCGCCTATCGCCAGCGCAAGGAAACGCTGGTGGAGATGGAATCCTCCTTCACCATCGAGACGCCCTTCGGGCCGGCGAAAGCGCAGACCTATTCGCTGCCCTGGGACCCGATGCAGCATATGGCGGTGATTTTTGGCGATATCCGCGACGGCGTCGACATCCCCGTGCGCCTGCATCCGGAAAACGTTGCCGATGACGTCTTCGGCGACCGCCAGCCGGTGCGGCACTATATGCAGAAGATTGCCGAAGAAGGCCGCGGTGTCATCGTTTATCTGCGCGAAGGCTCCGTTGGCGTCGGCCAGGTAGCTGGACGCCGCAAGGCGCGCGACCCGGATGAAGCGCATGCACAGGCCCGTTCTCGCGAAAACGAATGGCTGGAAATCGGCCTCGGCGCGCAGATTCTCAAAGACCTTGGCATCAGCTCCATCAAGCTGCTGACGACGCGCGAGCGGCATTATGTCGGGCTGGAAGGGTTCGGCATCCAGATTTCGGCGACGGATATCTGCTGATTTTAAGATTCAGTCTAGCTTCACAGCGCAATTGTGAGGCGAGCGTGTTCCGTTTGTTTCTTCTCCCCGCCGGGGAGAAGTCCGCGGCAGCGGGATGAGGGGGCGAGCTCTCCGCATATCGCTAGCGTTGCCCCCTCATCCGACCCTTCGGGCCACCTTCTCCCCGGCGGGGAGAAGAAATATGCCGCAACGCCTTGCTACAATATTGCCCAAAGCGCGAGAATACGTTGCGTTTGAAAACGCACTGGTCTGACAATATTCTCAATCGACCGACTTCATTTCTCCGCCCGCCAGCCCTCCAGATAATTCACGCTCTCCACCCCCGTAAACCGCGCCAGCCTCACCAGTTCCGCATCCAGCTTCTCCAGCCGTCCAGCCGAGGCGCGCACGCCCGGCTCCAGCCACAGGCGGCGTACATCCAGCGTGCTGCGCTTGCGATCCGCCTTCATGTCGATGCGGCCGATAAGCCTGTCACCCTCCAGAAGCGGGAAAACGTAATAGCCGTATTGCCGCTTCGGCTCCGGCACAAAGACCTCAATGCGGTAATAAAATCCGAACAACCGTTCCATACGGTTGCGGTCTCGCAACAGGGGATCGAAGGGGCTCAGCACACGAACGCGGGCGGAGGGTTCTGGCACGTCAGTCAGGTCAGCGGTAAAACCGGCAAAGGCATAGGACGGGCGGGCCGTGCCGTCGCGGGCGAGAAGCGACACCTCGCATAGCTCGTCGCGGTTGCTCTTGACCCAGTCCCTCGCCTCCTGCGGGGTGACGAGATCGAAAAAGGCGGCGATTTCGCCATGGGTGGCGAAACCCAGCCGCTTCAGCGCCTCGCGGCAGGCCCAGTCAACGAATTCGGCGTGCTCCACCTCGGTCTCGTGATGCTCCCCGGGAATGACCCGTTCGGCCAGATCATAGACCTTCTGGAAATTCACGCGGCCGGAAATGGCAAGCTTGCCGGTGTGCCAGAGATATTCAAGCGCGGTCTTGGAGGGATGCCAGTTCCACCAGCCGCCGGACTGGTGCCCCTCCTCCTTCAACTCCCGCGCCAGAACCGGACCGGTTGCGGCAATGCGCTGAAGCGTTTCGCCGAAAGCCGCGTCGAAACCCTCGCCGTGCCATTTGCGCCAGCGTTCCTGAATGATCGGCTCGCGGCGGCGGAAGCGATGTTTCCAATAGGGATAAAATTCCGTCGGCAGGATGGAGGCGTCATGCGTCCAGTGCTCGAAAAGCGCCCGGTCCTTTTCCAAGAGCGTGGTCAGATGGCCGCGCCTGTAGGTCTGGTTGCGGGAGAAAATAATCTGGTGGTGGGCGCGCTCCACCGTGCCGATGCTATCCACCTGCACAAAACCGATATCGGTGATGAGCTGCAGCAGGTCGCTCTTGGAAAGCGCCTTGCCGGGCGGAGAGGAAAGCCCCTGCCGCGCCAGAAAAATCCGCCTTGCCGCTTCGTTCGAAACCTTGATCGCCATGGTGGCGAAGGTAGAACGGCTTTTTCAGGATTGCAATGTTCTTTTTTTGTTCCTTGTTTCACTTCTGTTGATGACGGGGTATAGAACCGGAAACGAGCGTGAGGATGTAAGCTTGGAAATCCGTTTTAACGCCGCCGGTGTCGCTTTCGAGGGCCGGCAGGCCTTGCGGCCGCTGTCTTTGACCTTGACCGAACGGCGTGTCGGCGTGATCGGCCTTAATGGTTCCGGCAAGACTACCTTTGCGCGGCTGATCAACGGGCTGAACAGACCGAGCGAAGGCACGGTTTCGGTGAACGGTCTCGATACCGTGACGGACGCCAGGGCGGTCTTGCAGACGGTCGGCTTCATCTTCCAGAATCCGCAGAACCAGATCATCCTGCCGATCGTGCGCGACGACGTCGCCTTCGGGCTGAAGCAGCTCGGGCTTGGCAGAGCCGAGATCGAAAACCGGGTGAAGGCCGTTCTTGCCCGGCTCGGCATTTCTCATCTCGAAGAACGGCGCGCGCATGAGCTTTCCGGCGGCGAATTGCAGCTGGCGGCGCTGGCTGCGCTGCTGGTCACCGAACCGCAAATCCTCATTCTCGATGAGCCGACCAACCAGCTTGATCTCAAGAACCGCGCCATCGTGGAAATGACCATGGCGGCGCTGTCGCAGGCGCTTGTTGTCATCACCCACGATCTGCCGCTGGTTGCGGGTTTCGACCGGGTGCTGGTTTTCCATGAAGGCGCACTGGTTGCCGACGCCGCCCCAGAAGAAGCGGTGGCGCGCTATCTGGAGGTGGTATCGCGATGAAATCGCTGCATGTAGAAGGCACCGGCTGGCTCTACCGCGTCTCGCCGCGCCTCAAGCTCCTGACGCTCATGGGTTTCAGCATCGCATTGTTCCTCACCCGCGATCTGCTGGTTCTCGCAGGCGCGACGGTTCTGGCCGCCCTTATTCTGGGCGCTACGCGGCTGCCCTTCCGCGAGGTCGCTTTGCGGCTGCGGCCGGTGATGCTGACCATCTTCCTTGTCGCCGCCTTCAGTTATCTCCTGCTTACCACACATGACGCCAGCGTCAATCTCCTGCGGCTGACGGCGCTGGCGCTGCTTGCAACCGCCGTCACCATCACCGTCAGTATTTCGCAGTTCATGGACGAGATCACCCTTGCCGCTGCGCCGCTTGAAAGGCTGGGGCTGGTGAAGGCCGCCGATATCGGGCTTGCCGTCGGGCTGGTGGTGCGGTTCGTGCCTGAGATCGTCAATCGTTACCATGCGGTGCGTGATGCGCATCTGGCGCGCGGCCTGCCCGTGCGGATGGCCACCATCATCGTGCCGCTGGTGATTATGACGTTGAAGGATGCGGACGCCATTGCCGACGCCATTGACGCGCGCGGTTTCAGAGGCCAAAGCTGACGGCCAGATAACCATCCGGAGTTTCCGAGCCATGACAACCCGCGACCTCGTGCTGATTTCGCTGTTTTCCGCCATCATCATCGCACTCGGGCTTCTACCGCCGATCACGCTCGGTTTCATTCCCGTGCCCATCACCGCGCAGTCGCTCGGCGTCATGCTGGCGGGTGTCGTGCTGGGCGCGAAGCGCGGTACGCTTGCGGTTCTCCTGACAATTCTCATCGCTGCCATCGGTCTTCCTGTCCTGTCGGGCGGACGCGGCGGCCTTTCGATCTTCACCACGCCGACGACGGGCTTCCTGATCGGCTGGATCGCAGCTGCCTTCGTTACCGGCACGCTCTCGGAAAAACTCGTCAATCGCGGCCAGTCCGCTCTCACACAGGGCATCGGTTTCTTCGTCGCCAGCCTGATCGGCGGTGTGGTCGTGCTTTATGCTTTCGGCATCACCTATCTGGCGCTGGTCGTCGGGCTTGGTTTCGAAAAGGCCTTCATGGGCTCGCTCGCCTTCATTCCGGGCGATGCGCTGAAGGCCGTGCTCGCAGCCCTTGCCGGCCGCGCCGTGATGGCGGGTTATCCGCTTCTGCCGCAGCGTGCCTGAACGTTTTCTCCTGGAGGATAGAATGGCGACACGTCTTTACGAACATCCGATCTTCCTTGAACATATCACGCCCGAAGGTCACCCCGAGCGGCCGGACCGGCTGCGGTCGCTGAACATCGCGCTTGAACATCCGAATTTCGAGCGGCTGGAACGGAAGGAAGCGCCGCAGGCCAATGAGGATGCGGTGCTGCTGGCGCATCCGGAAGAGCATCTGCTTGCCGTCATGCGGCAGGTGCCCGAAGAGGATGGCGAGATCAACCGGATCGAGTCCGACACCTATCTCTCGCCAAAAAGCCTGCAGGCGGCGCTGACCGGCATTGGCGCTGCCATGGCGGCCGTGGATGACGTGTTTACCGGCTCGGCCGACAATGTCTTCGTCGCGGCCCGTCCGCCCGGCCACCATGCCGAGACAGCCAAGGCCATGGGTTTCTGTCTTTTCAACAATGTGGCGATTGCCGCCCGCCACGCGCAGAAGGCGCACGGCGCGGAGCGCGTGGCCATCATCGACTGGGACGTGCACCACGGCAACGGCACCCAGGACATCTTCTGGAACGACACGTCAGTGCTGTTCTGTTCCACCCATCAGATGCCGCTTTACCCGTGGAGCGGCGATAAAAACGAAACCGGCGTGAAGAACAATATCGTCAATGCGCCGCTTTCGCCCAACACCGGCAGCGAGCATTTTCGCGAAGCGTTCAAGTCGCGCGTGCTGCCGGCGATTGCCGATTTTTCGCCAGACCTCATCCTCATCTCCGCCGGTTTCGACGCGCATCACCGCGATCCGCTGGCGCAGATCAATCTGGTGGGCGAAGATTTCGACTGGGCGACGGGCCGACTTCTGGAAATGGCCGACAAATACGCCTCGAACCGGGTCGTCAGCCTGCTTGAAGGCGGTTATGATCTGGAAGGGCTGGCGGAATCGGCAGCCATGCATATTTTGAGAATGATGAAGGGTTGAACATGACGGAAAATGCCAACACAGCCGATGTCAGCGGTTATTCTTTCGAAAAAGCCGTCGCCGAGCTGGAAAGCATTGTCGCACGTCTGGAACGCGGCGACGTGGCGCTGGACGAATCCATCGCCATCTACGAGCGCGGCGAAGCCCTGAAGAAACATTGCGAGACGCTGCTGAATGCCGCCGAGAAGCGGATCGAGAAAATCCGTCTTGACCGGGCGGGCAAGCCGCAGGGCGTGGAGCCGCTGGACGGGGAGTGATCGGCCATGGCGGCAGCGTTTGGACGTGATTCCACAGGCTGCTACGTCCCCAATCAGCATACTCGACGTCATCCTCAGGCTTGACCCGAGGATCCATTGATTTCAACGGGTTGTGGATCCTCGGGTCAAGCCCGAGGATGACGGCAGGGGTGTTTCCATAACCGCAGTTAACGCAGCGTTCGATATCCCGACCCTCCCCCTCCCCATCCGTTATGCTAAACTCCCGCCAGACGATACGAGGAGCAAGCCATGTCCTTCTTTCCCGGTAACGATCCCGTCGCGGGTGATGCTTTTGCCTGCGACGCCATCGAGAACCTCATCATTCCCCGCACCAGCGATATTGGCGGCTTTGCGGTGCGGCGTGCGCTGCCGACCCGGCAGCGGCGGCTTGTCGGCCCGTTCATCTTTTTTGACCGCATGGGCCCGGCGATCCTGAAGGCCGGTGAGGCGCTTGATGTGAAGCCGCATCCGCATATCGGCCTTTCCACCGTCACCTATCTGTTCGACGGCGAAATCAAGCATCGCGACAGTCTCGGCACCGAGCTTGTCATCCGCCCCGGCGACATCAACCTGATGACGGCCGGGCGCGGCATCGTGCATTCGGAACGCACGCCGGAAAACCTGCGCGGCCATCCGCTGTCCATGTCCGGCCTGCAGACATGGCTTGCCCTGCCAGACCATATGGAAGAAATCGCACCCGCCTTTGCCCATACGGCCAAGGAAGACATGCCGCTGATCGATATCAAGGGCGCGTCCGGCCGGGTGGTGATCGGTGAATTCGAGGGGCTCACCTCCCCTGTTTCGGCCTTTACCGATACGCTTTATGTCGACCTGACTCTGGAACCGGGTGTAAAGTTTCCCTTTTCCGCCGACCATGAAGAACGGGCGATCTATATTCTCTCCGGCTCGCTGGATGTGGCCGGTGATATCTTCGCCGCCGACCAGCTCCTCGTTTTCCGGCCGGGCGACGACATCACTCTTCAGGCCGGCAGCAATGGCTGTCACATCATGATCTTCGGCGGGGCGGCGCTGAATGAGCGCCGTTACATCTGGTGGAACTTCGTTTCGTCATCAAAAGAACGCATAGAACAGGCCAAACAGGAGTGGAGAACCGGACGCTTCGATATTGTTCCCGGCGACGAAGAAGAGTTTGTCCCTTTGCCGGAAGGTTGAAATTCTATAGAAGTGTACGACATGCAAGGCCGAACCGTTGGCTTTCACCATGAAAGCCGCTCTGGCGCGCCCTGCTGACGACAAGAAAAGGCCGAACGATTGACCGGAATGCCACAGACACCATTGCTCGACCGGGTGAATTTCCCCTCCGATCTCAAGGAGATCGATGATCGCGACCTGCCGGAACTGGCGCGGGAACTGCGCGACGAGATGATTGACGCCGTGTCGAAAACCGGTGGCCATCTGGGGGCCGGCCTCGGTGTGGTGGAACTGACGATTGCCATTCACAAGGTCTTCAACACGCCGGAAGACCGACTGATCTTCGATGTCGGCCACCAATGTTATCCGCACAAGATCCTGACCGGCCGTCGTGACCGCATCCGCACGCTGCGCCAGGAAAACGGGCTTTCCGGCTTCACCCGCCGTGCGGAAAGCGACTATGACGATTTCGGCGCCGGCCATTCCTCCACCTCCATTTCCGCCGGTCTCGGCATGGCGGTGGCGGCGGGTCTTGAAGGCAGCGACCGCAAGGTGATCGCCGTCATCGGCGACGGCTCGATGTCGGCGGGCATGGCGTTTGAGGCGCTCAACAATGCCGGCGCGCTCGATGCGCGGCTGATCGTCATCCTCAACGATAACGATATGTCTATTGCGCCGCCGACCGGCGCCATGAGCGCCTATCTGGCGCGGCTGGCCTCCGGCCGCACCTATATGGGTTTTCGCGATTTCGGCAAGAAACTGACGGCCTATCTCGGCAAGACCATCGACCGCGCCATTACCCGCGCAGTGACACATGCGCGCGGTTACGTAACCGGCGGCACGCTGTTCGAGGAGCTTGGCTTTTATCACATCGGCCCGATCGACGGTCACTCCTTCGATCACCTTTTGCCGGTGTTGCGCAATGTGCGCGACAACCAGAAAGGTCCCGTCCTCATCCATGTGGTGACCCAGAAGGGCAAGGGTTACGCGCCGGCGGAAGCGGCAGCGGACAAATATCACGGCGTCAACAAGTTCGACGTCATTACCGGCGCGCAGGCGAAAGCCAAGCCGAATGCGCCGAGCTATACCAGCGTCTTTGCCGAAGCCCTGATCCAGGAAGCGACGCTCGACGACAAGATCATCGGTGTGACGGCCGCCATGCCGAATGGTACCGGTCTCGACAAGATGGCCGAGCTTTTCCCGGCCCGCACCTTCGATGTCGGCATTGCCGAACAGCACGCCGTCACCTTCGCGGCGGGACTTGCGGCAGATGGTTACAAGCCGTTCTGCGCGCTTTATTCCACCTTCCTGCAACGCGGTTACGACCAGCTGGTGCATGATGTGGCCATCCAGAGCCTGCCCGTGCGTTTCCCCATCGACCGCGCCGGTTTCGTCGGCGCCGATGGACCGACCCATGCCGGCTCCTTCGACACGACGTTCCTTGCCACCCTGCCCGGCATGGTGGTGATGGCTGCATCGGACGAAGCGGAGCTGAAACATATGGTCCGCACGGCTGCAGCTTACGATGAAGGCCCGATTTCCTTCCGTTATCCGCGCGGCGAAGGTGTGGGCGTCGAAATGCCTGTACGCGGCGAGATTTTGCAGATCGGCAAGGGCCGCATCATCAAGGAAGGCTCCAAGGTTGCGCTGCTCTCCTTCGGCACCCGGCTTGCGGAATGCCTGGCCGCCGCCGAGGATCTGGATGCCGCCGGACTTTCGACCACGGTTGCCGATGCGCGCTTCGCCAAGCCGCTCGATCTCGACCTCATCCGCCAGCTTGCCAGCCATCACGAGGTTCTGGTGACCATTGAGGAGGGCTCTGTCGGCGGTTTTGGCGCACATGTGCTGCATTTCATGGCCAGTGCCGGTTTGCTCGACCACGGCCCGAAGGTTCGCACACTGACCCTGCCCGACCAGTGGGTGGAACAGGCAAAGCCCGAGACCATGTATGCCAATGCCGGCCTCGACCGGGCCGGCATCGTTTCCACCGTGTTCAATGCGCTTGGCCAGCGTCAGGCCGGCGTGGGATTTGCGGGCTGAATCACGCTTCCCAAGGTGAAGGAGGCGGGCAGATGATCCTGCCCCCCTCACGGTGTTATCCCGCCGCGCCATCAAGAAAGCCGACGACATTATCGATCCGCCCGTCGGCATCGCGGCTGACAACATCGGTGCCGCCGGCAACATCGTCTCCGTCAGGCGAAATCAGACGCCATGAGAAACGGGTGAAATCGCCGTGTCCGTCAGGGGTTCCCGTCAGCACGAAGCGATATCCGGGAAACTTCTGCCGCGCCGCCTCGATCATCGCGGCGATCCCCTTCTGGCCCTCGCCCTGCATCAGGGGATCGATATAACGGGCGGTTTCGGCCCATGCCTTGTTTACCAACTGCTTGCGGCGTTCGCCGTCTTCCTCGTTCCAGACCGCGAGATAGGTTTCGGCGATTGCGAGATGCTGTGTCATGATTGTTCTCCTGTGGGTTGACGGCCCAAACATGCCGGGGTCTGGGAAGCGGAACAATTACCTGCGAGGTAATCGCATTGGCGATATCTTCTGCTAGGCTGCGGGGCATGACACATCATCGAGAACATGTCGGCCAGGTGCTGAAAGAATGGCGAGCTCGCCGCAGATTGAGCCAGCTCGATCTGGCGGTAGAGGCTGACATATCCACGCGCCATCTGAGTTTTGTGGAAAGCGGGCGCTCATCTCCCAGCCGTGACATGCTGGTGAGGCTGGCGGAGCAGCTTTCAATGCCCGCCCGCGCCGCCAACCGGCTGATGCTGGCGGCAGGTTATGCGCCTGTTCATTCCGAACGATCGCTGGATGCACCTGACATGGCAGCAGCGCGGCAAGCCGCCGAAACCGTGGTGCATGGGCACATGCCCTTCCCCGCTCTTGCCGTTGACCGGCACTGGAACGTGGTTCTTGCCAATGATGCGATCACATCGCTGCTCGCCGGCGTTTCCGCCGAACTGCTTCAGTCGCCGCTCAATGCGTTGCGGCTGAGCCTGCATCCCGATGGCTTGAGTTCCCGCATCGTCAACCTTGCCGAATGGCGGCACCACCTGCTGGAACGGCTGAAACGTCAGGTGGAGGAAACGGGAGACGACGTACTTTCCCGCCTGAAAGCAGAGCTTGCGGCCTATCCCGCACCGAAGCTTTCTGCCTATACCGCCGGTGCCGATCCGCTGGCGATACCTCTCCAGCTTCGTGATCCGTCCTCGGGCGCTATCCTGAGCTTCATTTCAACCACCACGGTTTTCGGCACTGCCACCGACGTGACACTGTCCGAGCTGGTGCTGGAATGTTTCTACCCCGCCGATGCGGCAACCCGCGAAGCACTGATGCCCAGCACCAAGGAGTAAGGCCCATGCACACCACCTATCTTATCGGCTTTCAGGTGCGCCCCGGCCAGCGCGAGCGTTTTCTCGAATTGCTGAACGCGCTGCTCGACGCCATGCGACACGAGAAAACCTTCGTGAACGTAACCCTGCACCGGGATGGCGAGAACGAGAACCGCTTCCTGCTGCATGAGACCTGGAGCGACCATCAGGACGTCATCGACGTTCAGATCCACCGGCCCTATCGCCAGGCATGGCACGACGCCCTGCCAGAGCTTCTCGACGCCCCGCGCGATATTTCCGTCTGGCGCCCCATGCGGGCAGATCACGCCGCATAGATCGACGAGCGGGACAACAATCAAAGCCGAATGGCCGTCTCCTCTTTCGCCGTCTTGATGACGACCATGGTGAAAAAGCGCGCCACATTGTGCTGGTCGCGGAACAATCGGTCACACAGGGCGTCGAATTCTTCCATATCCCGCAGGCGCAACATCAGCACCACATCTGTTGCGCCTGTGACGGCATAAGCCTGTGACACGGCCTCTTCGGCGCTGGCAATATCCAGAAAGCGACGCATCTGCTGCTCACCGTGCAGTTTCAGCTCAACCGTCACCAGAGCCTTGAGGACGCGTCCCGCCTTTGCCGGGTTGAGGATCGCCACGATGCGGTCGATCACGCCGGACTTGCGCAACCGCTGCAGGCGGCGCAGGCAGCTGGATGGAGACAGCCCCACCTCGTCGGCCATATCCAAATTGGTGCGCGAGGCATCGTTCTGCAAAAGGTTCAGAAGTTTCCGGTCGATCCTGTCCATGCCGGCAGCATAATGCCCACCGATATCTTTGCAATAAAATTGCATAAAACTGCAATCTTTGATCGCAAATGCGAATGGGCCGGCAGTAGTGATTGGGAACAATCTTCAGGAGAGCCTTCACATGTCAGTTCTTCAGTCCATCTGGCAAAAAACGCGGGAAACGCTTGCAATCTACTGGGTGCTGGTGCGGATTACGGTTCCGATCGCAATACTGACCGAGCTGTTGTCGAGGATGGGCGCGATCGAGGCGGTGGCGCCTGCCTTTGCGCCGGTCATGAACCTCGTGGGGCTGCCGCCGGAGCTCGGTCTTGCCTGGCTGACCGCAATGCTGGTCGGCATATGGGGGGCCGTACCGCTCATCTTCACGCTTGTTCCCGCATCGTCGCTGACCGTTGCGGATATCACCGTTTTTTCGGCGCTCATCCTGTTCGCCCATGGCCTGCCCATCGAGCAGAAGATCATTGAAAAGGCGGGGCCCGGCATGATCGTCACCACGGCCCTGCGAATTGGAGGCGGATTGCTCTATGCCTTCATGTTGCATCACGTTCTGGAGGCGACGGGGTGGCTTTCCGCGCCGGTCAACCCTGCCTGGATTGCGATGAGCGCCACGCCCGAATGGTCCGCCTACTTCCTCGGCCTCGGGGAAACCATGGTCTGGATGTTCGTGATCCTCTTGGCACTTTCTCTTTGCCTTGAAATCCTCAGACTGACGCGCCTGCTGGCGCTGATGATGAAAGCGCTCTCGCCCTTGCTGCGTCTTGCGGGCATTCGCGGCGAGGCCGAACATCTCACCGCCATCGGGTTGTTTCTCGGCATTTCCTACGGCGCCGGCTTCCTGATCCGCGAGGCGCGATCGGGCACAATATCGCCCCGGCAGGTATTTCTGTCCTGCGTGTTCATGGGTTTTGCCCATAGCGTGATTGAAGACACGCTCGTGGTGATGTCGCTCGGCGCGGATGTCTATGGCGTACTGGCCGGACGGCTTGTTTTCGCCATTGCCGCGACCGCCGGCATTGCCGCCCTGCTTGACCGCCTGTCGGACGAACTGTTCTTTGCGCGAATGTTCCGGCTACAGGGCGCATAGAGCATGTTCAGGAAAAGCGCCAAAATAAAAAGAGGGCCTTTGGGCCCCCAATCCATAGGTTCGGTCTGAAAACCCGTCTCAGAACTCCGTCCAGTCCTGATCCTTGGCGGCCGGCGCTTCGGCCGCACCGCCGAAGGCGCGGGCGAGGCTCTGGCCAAGTGCACGGGCTGGCGATGCTACCGGCCGTGCGGTTGCGGAAGCCGGCTTGACCGGAGCCTTGCGAACCGGTGCGGCGGGCGCGGGCTGGAAGGCGGGCTTGGCGGAGGACTGGCGCGGCGCGGAATATCCTCCGGCACTGGCAACGGCAGCGCGCGCGCCGCCCATCCTGAACTGGCCGAGCAGGCCGTTCAGCGCTTCCGCCTCGCGCGCCAGCGAATGGCTAGCGGCGGTCTGCTGTTCCACCATGGCGGCGTTCTGCTGCGTGCCCTGATCCATCGTGTTTACAGCCGTGTTGATCTCCTGCAGGCCGGTTGCCTGTTCGCGGGAAGCGACGACGATGGCGCTGACATGGGCGTTGATCTCTTCGACTTCCGCCACGATGAGTTCCAGAGCCTTGCCGGTTTCATCGACCAGATTGACGCCGTTTTCCACCTGCTGGCTGGAGGCGCTAATAAGTGTCTTGATTTCCTTGGCGGCGTTGGCAGAACGCTGCGCAAGTTCGCGGACTTCCTGCGCAACCACGGCGAAACCCTTGCCGGCGTCACCGGCGCGGGCGGCTTCCACGCCGGCGTTCAAGGCCAGCAGGTTGGTCTGGAAAGCGATATCGTCGATGACGCCGATGATGTTACCGATTTCGCCCGAGGATTTCTCGATTTCGCGCATGGCGGCAACCGCCTTGCGGACCACGACACCGGATTTCTCCGCACCGGCGCGGGCGCGCTGAACCAGATTGCCGGCATCTTCTGCGCCGCGGGCGCTGTCGCGCACCGTGGTGGTGACTTCTTCGAGCGCTGCGGCGGTTTCCTCGATGGATGCCGCCTGTTGTTCGGTGCGGCGCGAAAGATCGTCGGCGGCGGAGAGCATTTCCGCGGCACCGGCATTGATCGCGGCTGCATTCTCACCGACGGTGCGCAGCGCCTGCTGGAGTTTTTCGACGGCGCTGTTGAAATTCACGCGAACGGGATCGATGGCGGGCGCAAAAGGCGTCTCGATGCGATAGGAAAGATCGCCATCTGCGAGAGCGGCAAGGCCCTTGCCAAGCTCGGCGCTGGCAAAAGCGCTGGCGGCTTCGTCCTTGGCCTTTTCTTCCTCGTTGCGGCGGCGTTCAGCCTCTGTCGCGGAGCGCATGCGATCGGTCTCGCCGGCAAGGCGGGACTTTTCGAGACCAGCTTCCTTGAAGACAAGAACCGCCTTCGCCATCTTGCCCACTTCGTCTCCCCGATCCGTGGCGGGTACTTCCGTCGTCAGATCGCCATCGGCAAGCCGGCTCATGGCCGCCGTCATGCCGACAATCGGCGTAACGATGGAGCGCGACAGCGCCCAGATAAGGGCAACGGCCAGAAGACCGGCAACCGCGCCGCCGCCCAGAAGCGCATATTTGAGGTGGAGCGCGGCTGCCTGCTGTTCTGCGGCGTAAGCGGCGGACAGACCGTTCAGCTGCTCCTTGATCTTGGCGGCGGAGGCGCGGAAGCCGTCGAGCTGGCCCTTGGCCTGATTGCGGCCGATCTCGATGATGTCGGAAATCGGCGCTTCGGTCGTCTTGCGCGCGGCAATCTGCGGTTCCGCCAGTTCCTTGAAGAAGACGGTCGCCGATTTTTCCATATCGTCAATGGATTTCAGAATTTCGGGCTCACCGGCGGCCAAAGTGCGCGCCTCATTCAGCTTCTTCAGCATGATGTCGCGCTGAGCGAAAACATCACTATAGGTGCTATCGCTGCGAAACAACAGAAAGCCGCGCTGGTTAACGGCCTGCTCCAGCATGGCGGCCGTCGCACCATCCACGGCGTGCATGATGTTGTTGGTGCGATTGTTCTCAATCGCGATTCGCTCGCTCCCCAGCGTCTGCCAGAATACGACCGCGGAAGCGAGCAGGCACACGCTCATCAATGCACAGAAGGTGGCAATAAGCTTCAGGTTAATGGGGAGGTTTTTCAGCGACATCGCAAACTCTCTCGGCGACCCGATGCCTCGAAGCAAGCGTCTGCGCTGCAACGGCCGCAATTTTGTGAATGGGAGGAGACGCCGTCATGGCAGGTTCCGGCGGCCGCACGGGCCGTGGGCACAAAGTGCAATACAAGCCTTTATATTGGATTAATCGAACATTCGGACTTTGCGGTGCAACATCCATGGAAGGCGACGGGCATCGCCGGTCCCTTTTCGCGATAAATTGCTTGCATCGGCGGGGTTTGGCGGTCATTGACACGGGACCATGTCCAAAACATCTGAAAATGAACGGCTTGACCAGCTTCTTGTGTCGCTCGGCCACTTTGCCAGCCGCTCGCGTGCGCGCGACGCGGTTGCGCGCGGCACCGTCAGCGTCAACGGCAAAATCGTCACCAAACCGAGCCAGACGGTCGCCGGCGATGCCGAAATCGCTATCAGCGACCCGGCACAGTCCTATGTTTCCCGCGCGGCGCTGAAACTCGTGGCCGCGCTCGATCATTTCCGGCTCGATCCTTCGGGCCATGACTGTCTCGACGTCGGCGCTTCGACGGGCGGTTTCACCGAGGTGCTGCTGGAACGTGGCGCCAGACACGTCATCGCCATCGATGTCGGCCACGGACAGATGCATGCAAGGATCGAGAACGATCCGCGTGTCACCAATCTGGAGGGGCTGAATGCCCGCTTCCTGACGGCGGAAGATATCGATGACCGGCCCATCGGCTTCATTGTCTCCGACGTGTCCTTCATTTCGCTGAAGCTCGCGCTTGCTCCGGCGCTCGAACTTGCTGAGCATGGTGCTCTCGCGGTTCTGCTGGTGAAACCGCAATTCGAGGCGGGGCGTGATGCCATCAGCAAGGCCGGGCTTCTGAAAGAGCCGGAAACGGCGCCTGCCGTGGCCGCCGAGCTGGAGCGCTGGCTGACGGAAGACATGGGCTGGAAAAGCCTCGGCCTCATTCCTTCGCCAATTTCCGGCGGCGACGGCAATATCGAATTTCTTCTCGGAGGCGAAAAGCCATGAGCACACAGACCGTCACCATCAAGAGCCTCGGCGCGCAGGGCGACGGCATCGCGCACTGTCCCGACGGCCCGGTCTATGTGCCCTTCGCACTGCCTGGAGAAACGGTGGCCATCGCCAAGGTGAAGGATCACGGCACCGTCATGTCGATAACGGCAGCCTCGGCGGAGCGCCGTGAACCGGCCTGCCGCCACTTCGGTCCCGATGGCAAGAACGGCACCTGCGGCGGCTGTTCGCTGCAGCATCTTTCCGATCAGCCTTACCACGCCTACAAGCGGGAGCTGGTGGTTACGGCACTGAAATCGAAGGGCCTGACTCCCGATGTCGACGATCTCGTCATCTGTCGTCCCGGCGAGCGCCGCCGCGCGGTGTTTGCCGCCCGCAAGACGGAAAAGGGCCTGCTGCTCGGTTTCAGCCAGGCGAACAGCCATCACATCGTCGCCATCGAGGAGTGTCCGGTCACATCGCCCGGCATCGTTTCGCGGCTGGATGCTATCAGAGCCATCGGCCTTTCCATGGTGGCGAATGCCGAACCGTTCCGCATCACCGTTCTCGAAACGCTCTCGGGTCTCGATATTTCGGTCGAAGGCATCAAGTCGGTCAGCGACAAGCAGCGGCGCACACTCACGGAAACGGTGCTTTCCATGCGCGGCATTGCCCGTGTTTCGCTCTCAGGTGAAATTCTGATCGAACCGCAAAAGCCGATCATCGAATTCGGTGGCGTTGCGGTTTCCCCGCCAGCCGGTAGTTTCACGCAGGCGACGAAGCAGGCGGAAGACGCCATGGCCGAGCTGGTGCTGGCCCATGTTGGCAAGTCCAAACGTATTGCCGATCTTTTCTGCGGTTCCGGCACTTTCGCGCTGAGGCTCGCACGCATCGGCAAGGTGCATGCGGTGGAAGCGGAAGACAAGCCATTGAAGGCGCTGGATTTCGCCGCCCGCAACACACAGGGCCTGAAACCGGTGAGCGTCGAGAAACGCGACCTTTTCCGCCGGCCGCTGATGACAAGCGAACTGAAGAATTACGATGCCGTCGTGTTCGATCCGCCGCGCGCCGGTGCGGAATTCCAGTGCAAGGAACTGGCCCGCAGCACGGTGAAGAAGATCGTTGCGGTGAGCTGCAATCCGCTGACGCTTGCGCGCGATCTCACCATCCTTACGGAAGGCGGCTATCGCATCACCCGCGTCACGCCGGTCGACCAGTTCCTGTGGTCGCCGCATGTGGAAGCGGTGGCGACGCTGGAGAAATAATCACCAGGCCGTATCGACCGTGCCGTTGCCGACGACCCCCGAGCACCGGCAGGCGCCGCCAACACGGCCGCGCTCGATAGGGCAGATATAGGGCCGGCGGCGATTGGCGCTCTCCGGCGGGGTGATGACGCAGACGAAACGGGCGCGGCGCTGGCGGTCGCGGTTGCTGCCGGAGTAATGATCCGAGCCATCGTCTTCGGTAATGACGGATTGCGCCAGAATGACATTGCCGGCGGAAGCCGCCGGAGGGCGCGTTATCGCCGCCGCTTCGGTGACAGTGGCGGCGCAGAGGAAGACGGACAGGGCGAAAACGACGTGACGCATGCGGTTGGCTTTCGGGCGTAGAGCTTGTACGATCCGGTCTTGGTCGGACCGATTTGATCGACCATACATAATCCACCTTCGCAAGCACAGTGGCTTCAAACTTCCGACGATGCCGCCGGCTTCTTCTCCCCGCCGGGGAGAAGGTGGCCCGAAGGGTCGGATGAGGGGGCTAGCTCTCGGTATATCTCCACCGTCGCCCCCTCATCCCGCTGCCGCGGACTTCTCCCCGGCGGGGAGAAGAAACAAGCGGCGGGCTTCCCGATTCCCGCGGCACTCAGCGACGCATGAATGCCTCGAAGGCGGCGCGCGCTTCCGCACTCTGCAGCTGCGCGATGAAATGGCGGCCTTCCTCTTCGATGCGGGCCAGTATGTCCTGCGGATTGCCGCGAACCAGATCGCGGGCGATCTTCAGCGCCTGCTGCGGTTTGGCCGCAAGCCGGGTGGCGAGCGCCAGCGTTTCGCTTTCCACATGTTCAGGGGCGACGACTTTCCAGATCATTCCGGCCTGCAATGCCTGCTCGGCGGAAAAACCTTCGCCCATGGCAAGCAGCGCAAAGGCGCGCTGGTGTCCCATGAGTTTCGGCACGAGCAGGCTGGAGGCCGCTTCCGGCACCAGAGCGAGGTCCACGAATGGGGTTTTGAACAGGCTGCGGCTGGAGGCGACCGTCAGGTCGCAATGCAGGTTCAGCGTCGTGCCGATGCCGATGGCGAGCCCGTCGACGCCGGATACCATCGGCTTTTCGAAGGCGACGAGCGCTTTCAGAAGCTCAAGCGCGGCGAGTTTGCCCTTGCCGCCCGACATGGCGAAGGCGAGGAAATCGGCCATGTCGTTACCGGCGGAGAAGCAGCCTTCCGTGCCGAGAAAGGCGACGACGCGAATTTCCGGGTCCGCATTGGCGGCATGCAGGGCGTCTGCCATGCGCAGATACATGGCATCGGTGATGGCGTTTTTCTTGTCCGGCCGGTTGAAGCGGATGGTCGAGACTTCCGGCGCATGGCCGACGCGCTCGACGAGAATGTGTTCGTCCGACATCTGAGCCTCCTCAAGCCAATACGGTGCGGGCGGCGGCAAGGCTTGCCGCACCTGATATAACGCGATCCTTCAGCGCCGTCGTTTCCGCCAGCAGGTTTTCCGCTGCAAACCGGCAAAGGGCGGCGCGATGCCCGCCCCTGCCATCATCGACGGCGGCCAATGCGCCCTTGGCGAGATAGGCGCCTGTCAGCGCCAGGCCGAAGAGCCGCTGATAGGCCGTCGCTCCGGCAAGCGCGGTTTCGGTTTCGCCAGCCTTGATGCGCTCCAGCAGCCAGTCAGTCGTGATTTCCAGATCGTTGAGGCTCGATTCGAGATAACGGGCGGTCTCGCCAAGGTCATCGCGGTTAGACGCGGCCGTCCGGGCAGCAATCTCACGCAGCTCAGCGATGAAACCGCGCACCTGCGCACCCTCGGAGAGCGGCAGCTTGCGCAGCACCAGATCGATGGCCTGAATGCCGTTGGTGCCCTCGTAGATCGGCGCGATGCGAGCATCGCGTAGATAACGCGCAGCACCTGTTTCTTCAATGAAGCCCATGCCGCCATGCACCTGAATGCCCATGGAGGCGACATCGACGCCGGCATCGGTGGAGAAAGACTTGGCGATCGGGGTCAAAAGAGCAGCGCGCTCCTGCCAGTGAGCGCGCTGCGAGGCGTCTTCAGTCGCATGCGCCATGTCGATGGCATGCGCGCAGCTGAAAGAAATCGCCCGTGATCCCTGCGTCAGTGCCTTCATCGTCAGAAGTGTTCTGGCGATATCAGGATGTTCGATGATCGGGCTCATGCCGGAACCCTGCCAGCCGGGCGCCCTGCCCTGCGTGCGCTCCCTGGCGTATTCGATGGCCTTCTGGGTGGCGGCCTCGCAGATCGCCACGCCCTGCATGCCGACGGCAAGGCGGGCGTTGTTCATCATGGTGAACATGCAGGCGAGACCTTTGTTCTCCTCGCCGATCAGCCAGCCGAGCGCGCCCTTTTCGTCACCGAATTTGCCATCGCCGAAGATCATCGTGCAGGTGGGCGAGCCGTGAATGCCGAGCTTGTGTTCCAGCGAATGGCAGAAAAGATCGTTGCGACTGCCCGGTGCGCCATTTTCATCGGGCAGGAACTTCGGCACGAGGAACAGCGAGATGCCGCGCGTTCCGGCCGGCGCATCCGGCAGGCGGGCGAGAACGAGGTGGATGATATTGTCCGCCGCGTCGTGTTCGCCCCAGGTGATGAAAATCTTCTGGCCGAAGATGCGGTAGGTGCCGTCGCCGTTGCGTTCCGCCCGGGTCTTCAGGACGCCGAGGTCCGAACCCGCATGCGGCTCGGTGAGGTTCATGGTGCCGGTCCATTCGCCGGAGACGAGTTTTGGCAGATAGGTGCGCTTCAACGCATCGCTGCCGTGGGCGACAAGGGCCTCCACCGCGCCCATGGTCAGCGTCGGGGCCAGCGCAAAGGCCATGGAGCCGGAATTCCACATTTCGAGTGCTGCGACATTCAGCATATGCGGCAGGTTCTGGCCGCCGAATTCTTCAGGCGCCGTGAGGCTATTCCAGCCCGCTTCCGCCCAGCGGCGGTAAAGATCGGCCCAGCCATCCGGTGTCGTCACCTTACCATCGGTTAGCTTTGCGCCCTGGCGATCGCCGATTTCGGCGAGAGGTGCGACCTCTGCGGTGGCGAAGCGGCCGGCTTCGTGCAGAATGGCATCGACCAGATCTTCCCCAAGGTCTCCCAGCGCACCCGCCGACAGCGCGTCTTCGAGACCCGCTACATGTTTGAGTGTAAAGGCGATATCGTCCACCGGCGCGCTATACATGCTGCCTCCTCCCGAAGCTCTGGCATCTTGCTACTGCCCTCGGGCTAAATGATTTTTACGTAAACGTCAATTTGAAAATTCCGGCCTATTCAGCGGGATTGTTATAAAACTGTCATGTGAATTTGTTCAGCATGCGCTGAAAGGCGCCTCGCCGCCGCCGCTCCCACACCGGAACGACGGACGCCTCCTTCCTCCCATCCAGCCGGTCAGGACTGCCACGATGGATCTCGTTACACCCGTTATTCCGGGCCTTGTCTGGGCCTATCAATTCCACCCCGGCACAGCCCCGTGCCGCCGGCTTGCGCCCGATGCCGGCTTTGATGAAATGGCCGGATGCGCCGGGTTCTTCTGGTTGCACCTCAACCTTGCGGATCAGCGTGTGGCGGGTTTTCTCGAGACCATCGACGGCCTCGACCCGGCGGCGCGCGCAAGCCTCACCACCCATGAGACGCATCCTTCCATCGTGGTCGATGAGAAATCGCTCTATGGCACGTTGGTCGATTTCCAGCGGGAATTCGACAAGGAAACGCGCGATTTCGGCTGGCTGCATTTTGCGGTGAGTGACCGTTTCATCATCACCACCCGCCTGCAACCGCTGCATTCGGTGGACCGGCTGAAGGCCGCGGTGGACAAAAATTCCAACCGCTACCTCACGCCGTCGCATGTCTTCGAGGGGCTGGTGGCGGAATTCCAGCGCTCGCTCATCAATCTGGTGATGGAGACGACGGAGGAACTCAACGCCATCGAAGATCTGGTCTATGACAGCGAGACACGCGACGAACGGCGGCGTCTTGCCCCGCTGCGCCGCACGGTGGTTCGCCTGCACCGGCATCTGCGCACTGTGCTGACCCTGATGCGGCGAGCTTCGGCCGCCGATGATGACGAGATGCCGGATGGTTTCGAGGATGTCGCCTCACGCCTGATGGGCCGTCTGGAGGCTGTCGATCACGACGTCTACGCCCTGCAGGAGCGGGCAAGGCTGCTGCATGAGGAAATCGATTCCAAGCTCTCCTCCGAAACCAACCGACATCTTTATATCCTGTCGCTGATGACGGCGTTCCTGCTGCCGCCCTCGCTGGTGACCGGTTTTTTCGGTATGAACACGGATGAACTGCCGTTTACCGTCGGCACCGGCGGCACGCTGTCGGCCAGTATCTTCATCGTTATTTCGGTGGCGCTTGCCTGGTTCGTGCTGAAGCGCGCGCGAATCCTGTAACGCAAAGAGCCGCCCGGTATGATCGGACGGCTCTGTCAATTTCAGCCTGGCAAGCCATCAGCTATAAGGCGAATAGCAAAGCTGGCGCGGGCCGTGATAGGGTTGGAAGGTGTTGGTGCGGGCATCGTAGGAACGATAGCGACCATAGCACCAATTCACATGCGCCTGGCTCAGACCGCCACGATAGATCGGGCGGTATTCCCGATAGACCGGGCGCGGACGATATTCCGGAACCGGGCGGTAGACTTCACGCGGCTGCGACAATGCGCCGCCGATGATGGCGCCCGTCGCAAAAGCTGCGAGCGGGAACCAATAGCCGTCGTGGTGGCGGTAACCCGGACGATATTCGCGATAGCCGCGATGACCGCGATACCAGCCGCGGCGATCGCCCCAGCGGTCGCGATCGCGCCAATATTGCGCGTTCACGACATTGTTGCCGGCGTCACTGCCGGCGGTCTCGACGCTCTTCGGTGCGGTCGGCAATGGCATTGCCGCTTCCGCCGGAACGATCGCTCCCGCAACCACGATTGCAGAAAGACCGGCAGCCAGGATATTCTTCATATAGCTTTTCATCTGACTTCCTCCATCCACGACGGTCAACAGGCCGCTGTCCGTGAATAATAACACTTTTTTCTTCCCATTGGGCCAGTTTGTTTCATCTGGCTGCAACTTACGCAATACAGGCTAGGCGTTTGCGCCTGAACCCAGCATTAACGGCGTCATCACGCTTCGTTTATCGACAGCGGCGCTGCAAAAGCAAAAGCCCGGATTAATCCGGGCTTTCGAAAAACCGTCATCAGCGGCTGTAAGGCGACACGCATATGCGGCGCGGACCGTTATACGGCTGGTAGGTGTTGTCATAGGCGCGATACGAGCGCCAGCGGTTTTGACACCAAGCCACATGGCTGCCGCCATAGGCCGGACGCGGCTGCTGCATTGCGCCGCTGATAATCGCACCTGCCGCAAAGGCTGCCAGCGGGAACCAGTAACCGTTGTGGTAACGGTAACCCGGCCGACGATCGCGATAACCACGGTGACCGTTGTACCAGCCGTTTCGATGCGGTGGCGGGCGGCGCATGTGTCGCCCATCCCAATGGCGGCGACGATCCCATTCACGGTACTGCACCGGCACCACATTTTCAGTCGCCACAGCCGGCTTCGTCACCGGAACAGGAACCTGAAACGCCTGCGATGGGGTAAAGCTGGTCAGGAACACGACAATCGCTGTCGCGACACTCGTTCTCCGGAAATTCATCATGACCTTCCTCCATTTGCTTCAGCGCGTTGACCGCGCCTTTTTCACTCACTCGCTCTTGTCGGAGATCAAGGTTAGCCCCCGCTCTATGCC
The DNA here is from genome assembly GCF_027956525.1 of Agrobacterium sp. ST15.13.013. Taxonomy (NCBI): domain Bacteria; kingdom Pseudomonadati; phylum Pseudomonadota; class Alphaproteobacteria; order Hyphomicrobiales; family Rhizobiaceae; genus Agrobacterium; species Agrobacterium sp. ST15.13.013. Next base: position 266,527 of record NZ_JAQKGP010000003.1, on the reverse strand, counting down.
CGAAAAGAATTCGATGACGTGCAAACGAATTTAGGAAAATTTGGTTCCATGACAACCATCCGGTGAATGAAGGAGGTTTGAAACGCCTGCTGGCGTCAGGCCTCCACCTTCACATCTGTCAACGGGCGCGAGCAGCAGGCGAGAATATAGCCTTCCTCGATTTCCTCGTCGAGAATGCCGCCATTGTGGTTCATCTCCACCTCGCCGGAAAGCTTCAGTACCCGGCAGGTGCCGCAGATGCCGGATTCGCAGGCCGCCCCGATACGGACGCCGGCGGCGCGCGCCGTCATCAGGACCGTCTGGCCGGGCTGGCAGGCCATCTCTTTTCCGGAAAGGGTGAAACCCACCATCGACAGCGTTTCGCCATCCGCACCAGTAAGTACGGTTTCACCAACGGTGACCGGCGCAGCCGGCGCGAAGCTTTCCTGATGATAGCGCCCCATGTCGAAACCGGACGCGTCGAGCATCGAACGGACCGCTGCCATGAACGGTTCCGGGCCGCAGCAGAAGACGGTTCGCTCCATGAAATCGGAAGCCAGCAGCGCGATCTTGGCCTTGTCGACCATGCCTTTCAGCCCCGACCACAGATCGGTGCGCCCGCATTTTTCGACAATGAAGCCGAGCGACAGGTTCGGCATGAACCGGGCGAGATATTCCAGTTCGTGACGGAAGACGATATCGCCGGGCGTGCGCGAACAATTGATGAAAGCAATATCGCTCTGCGGGGCGCGGTCGCTCATGTCGCGCACCATCGACATCATCGGCGTGACGCCGGAGCCTGCCGAAATGAACAGATATTTGTCGCCGGGATGCTTTACGTAGGAAAAGTCGCCGAGCGGGCCGAGCGCCCGGATTTTCATGCCGGGTTTCAGATTGTCGAACATCCAGCGCGTGCCGATGCTGTTGGCCTGCGCCTTGACCGTGACCGACAGCGCATAGGGCCGCGACGGGCTGGAGGACAATGTGTAGGTGCGGTAAAGCGGCTCCTTGCCCACCGGCAGTTCCAGCGTGACGAACTGGCCCGGCAGATAACGGAACCAGTTCTGATCCTCCGAACGGAACAGAAACGTCATCACATCCGCCGTCTCGGGCGTCACCGAGATGCATTCCAGAAGCTGGAGCTTGTCGCTCCAGGGCTTCATCTCATCAATATGTTTATAGGTCACAACCATATTCATCTTCGCATCACGCTACAGCCGAAAGCCGGGACTTGTCGCCCGAGAGCCGGTCGATCATGAAATCGGAATACCAGTTGACGAACTGCATCACGCCACCTTCGTCCTCCATGGAATAGGGGCCGGGCTCATAGGCGGGGGAACGGATGCCGAAGGCATTTTCCTCGACGATGCGGCGATCCTGATCGTTGGTCTCGTTCCAGACGTGGGTGAGGTCTTCGAGATCGTAGTCCACGCCTTCGACGGCATCCTTGTGCACCAGCCATTTGGTGGTGACCATGGTCTCCGTGGCGCTGAGCGGCAGCACACGGAAGGAAATGGTGTGGTCGCCGAGGAAATGGTTCCAGGTCGTCGGGTAATGGAACAGCAACAGCGCGCCGATATGGCTGATGCTCACATCATCAGACAGCGGCCGACGCACGGCGGGCTTGCCGGACATGGTGTAGCTCTCCGCCTCACCGATCAGCGGCATACGGGCGACGCGGAACTGTCCGTTCTTGTCGATCTTGAAACGGCTCGGCAGGCCGGCGGCCTCGCAGCGCGCCCAGTGGCCGCCGATCTCGGGATCGCTCGCACCGCCGTCCGTTCCCGTCACGCTCGGGTTTTCGGGATAGGTGCGGCACAGTTCCGGGTGGTTTGCGGCGCAATGGTAGCACTCGCGGTTATTTTCCCAGACGAGCTTCCAGTTGCCCTTTTCGATGATCGTGCTCTCATGCGCGACCTTCGCCTCCCAGATGCGGTGCGGGGCCATGTAGCTCTCGACTTCCTTGCGCATCGGCTCGAAATCGGCCGGCTGATCGGCAAGGCAGATAAAGACGTAACCGGCGACGGTTTCGCAGGCGACCGGCTTCAGGCCAAAATCGCCCTTGTCGAACTCTTCGCCCATATGGCGCGCAAACAGCAGCTTGCCGTCGAGATCATAGGTCCACTGATGATAGGGACAGACAAGGCGGGCCGACTGGCCCTTCTGCGTGGTGCAGACGCGGGAGCCGCGATGGCGGCAGGAATTGTGGAAAGCGCGGATTTGCCCGTCACGGCCGCGAACGATGACCACAGAATAAGCGCCGACCTGCACAGTGAAATAGCTGCCGGACTTCTGGACTTCGCAATCATGGCCGACAAACAGCCAGTCGCGATACCAGATGGTTTCCATGTCCAGTTTGAAATAATCCGGGTCCGTGTAGAAGGGCTGCTCCAGGCTGAAGCCTTCGCGGCGGTTTTTCAGCTGGCGCAATACGGTATCACGCAATTCCATGGCCAAATCCTCGATCAAACCGCCCTGCCCGACACCATTTGCGGGGTTGCGGAAGCATGTACTCATCTAAACACCGGCGGTCATTTGCGGCAGCACAGACAGCGACATCGGCTTCCGCATTGGCGACAAATTGCGACATGCGCAATCCGCCGCCACAAGCCATTCCACTGCTAAATCCGACAGCTATTTAGCGCCTGCAACGACGTCGCAATATGACGCATAATACCGCACTCTTTACTCCCCACCCGTAAGAAAACGGGGGATGCGGCGCAACGGAGTATTAACGCACCCCAATTTATCTTGCCGGACCGCAGCAACGAGGGTGTTCCTGGTGGAGAAGGCGACACGCATACGCTATTTCGATGCGAGCAGGCATTCGGTCGCACCGATACGCTCGAAGACCGCGCATTCCGATTTTCTGCGGACAGGGCGCATCAGCCGTTATGAAGAGCGATGGCTGCCGAAAGAACGTGCCTATTACAGCCATGACGAAGTGGCTGCTCTGACGGGGCGAAAGCTGGAAGCTGCCGCCGACGCCACCCACAGCCGTCTGAACGGCTTTCACCAGTCCATCCGTTTTCCGAAGATGGTTTTTCACCATCTGCTCAATGACCGGCCGCATCTCGGCTATTGTCACGTCACGGCGGCGAAAACCAGCTTCGATGCCGAGCGCCATGTGCTCTGGTCCTTTTATTTCGCGAATTTCTTCGCCGAGCTGAGCGGGGCTGAAAACTTCTTCGAAAATATCGATGCGCGCTACTCGCGGATGTATTTCGCCGTCGCCATCAACGCGCTTCCCGACCAGGAGGTCGCCGTCGATACCTCCGTGCATCGCGGCGGCCTGCTGTTCCAGACCCACGATCCGCGCGTGGCGCTGAAAAACGTGCTGATGCTTGGCGCGCGGTCCGAGGAGATGCGCAGGATCATCAAGGCGATATAAAAGCCGCGATAGCGATTTCCATTCCAGCCTGAAATACGCTATTGACCGCCCTGAAAGGCAGCATCATGGCGCGTCACATCAACATTGAACATGAGCGGGAAACAGCCCTGCAAGCATCCGTGGCGGAGCTTGCCGCCGGCCAACCCATCGCCCTGCCGACGGAAACCGTCTACGGCCTTGCCGCCGACGCCACCAATCCGGCGGCGATCACCCGCATTTACGAGACGAAAGGCCGGCCGCAGTTCAACCCCCTGATCTGCCACATGGCCGATATCGCCATGGCCGAACGTTACGCCGTCTTCGATCCCATATCGCTGAAGCTCGCAAAGGCCTTCTGGCCCGGCCCGCTGACGCTGGTGCTGCCGCTGAAGGCGGGAAGCGACATTCATTCGCTGGCGACGGCCGGGCTCGATACGGTCGGTATTCGTGTGCCGCAGGGTTTTGCCGGTGATCTGATCCGCCGATTCGACAGGCCGCTCGCCGCCCCCAGCGCCAATAGTTCCGGCAAAATCAGCCCGACAAGTGCAGCCCATGTGGAGGCGGATCTTGGCCAGAAGATCAATCTCATTCTCGATGGCGGCGCGGCCACCGTCGGCGTCGAATCCACCATCGTCAAGGTGGAGGAGGATGGCCGGGTGCGGCTGCTTCGTCCCGGCGGCGTCGTCACCGAGGATATAGAACGCGTTGCGGGAAAAAACCTCGACCGGCCGAAAAAGGCCGCCGCCGCCATTGAGGCGCCGGGAATGCTGGCATCGCATTATGCGCCGGGTGCGGCCGTGCGCCTTCACGCCACATCGGTTCGGCCAGGTGAAGCGCTGATCCGATTCGGCGGCGTCGCCATTGCCGGCGAAGAGATGGCGCGCGCCGTGCTCGATCTCAGCCCTTCCGGCGATCTTGCCGAGGCCGCCGCCAATCTATTCGATTATCTGAAAGCCGCCGATGCAAGCGGCGCAGACATGATCGCGATCACCGCCATTCCCACCCATGGCCTCGGAGAGGCGATCAACGACCGCCTGTCCCGCGCCGCCGCGCCGCGAGGCTAACGGCGCCCAATCCTTTCGCCCATGTTTCAAAAGCCAGCGAGACGCCGCCCATGACGACCACCGCCATCCCCTCCTCCGACATTCTCGACCGCTTTGCCGTCATTGTCGGCGAAAAGAACGCGGTCCGCGACCCGGCGGAAATGGCGCCGCGCCTCGTGGAAAATCGCGGGCTTTATCGCGGCGCCTCGCCGCTGCTCATCAAGCCCGGTTCGGTCGAAGAGGTTGCCGCCATCCTGAAGCTCGCCAGCGAAACCGGCACCGCCATCGTGCCGCAGACCGGCAACACCGGCCTCGTGGGCGGACAGACACCGCGCGCTGATGGCACCGACATCATCCTGTCGCTGGAGCGCATGAACCGCGTTCGCGATATCGATCCGGTCGCCAATATCATCGTAGCGGATGCCGGCTGCATTCTCGATGACATTCACAAGGCTGCTGATTCCGTGGAGCGGATGTTCCCGCTGTCGCTCGGCTCTCAAGGGTCCTGCCGCATCGGCGGCAATCTCGCCACCAATGCCGGCGGCACGGCGGTGCTCGCTTATGGCAATATGCGCCAGCTCTGCCTCGGGCTGGAAGTCGTGCTGCCGACCGGCGAAATCTGGAACGGGCTGCGCCGGCTGAAAAAGGATAATACGGGTTACGATCTGCGCGATCTCTTCATCGGTTCCGAAGGCACGCTTGGCATCATCACCGGCGCGGTGCTGAAGCTCTTCCCGAAGCCACTCGGCCATCAGGTGGCCTTTGCGGGGCTCACCTCCACCGAAGACGCGCTGAAACTGTTCGAAATGGCCTCCAATCTCTGCGGCACGGCGCTGACCGGCTTCGAACTCATGCCGCGAATCGGCGTCGAATTCACCGCCCGGCATATTCCCGGCGTGCGCGATCCGCTGGAACAGCCGCATGACTGGTACGCGCTCATCGATATCTCCACCTCCGATTCGGCCGAGACGGCGGATAGCATGATGCAATCGCTGCTGGAGCGCGGTTTTGAGGCCGGGCTGGTTCAGGATGCGGTGATCGCCGCGTCCGAAGCGCAGCGGCAGGCGCTCTGGCATATGCGCGAAAGCATGTCGGAGGCGCAGAAACCCGAAGGCGGCTCGATCAAGCACGATGTTTCCGTTCCGGTGTCGAAAATACCGGAATTCATGGCGACGGCGGAAAAGGCGGTTCTTGCCACCATCCCGGGCGCCCGCGTCTGCGCCTTCGGACACCTGGGCGACGGCAATATTCACTACAATATTTCCCAGCCTGTGGGAGCCGACAAGGCCGAATTCATTGGCCGCTGGCGGGACATGAACGAGATCGTGCATGGCATCGTGCTGTCGCTCGGCGGCTCCATTTCGGCCGAACACGGCATCGGGCAATTGAAGCGCGACGAGCTGGCGGCCATCCGCCCCGGCATCGAAATGGAACTGATGCGGCGCATCAAGCACGCTTTCGATCCCGCCGGCATCATGAACCCCGGCAAGGTTCTGGCCGGCTAAAGCGGCCTCAAGCTTACGCCGAGGCCCGCAGCGCCCAGGCGGGCACCATTTCCGCATTCAGCCGGCGCGGCTTCTGCGCGCCGACAAATTGTGTCAGGCTCATGCCCGATTTCGCAATCGACACCGCATGCTTCTTTGGCAGAAGATATCCGTGTTCCAATGGCGGAATACGCCGCAGCATACGGCTGAAGACATTGCGCCGGTGATAGCGAGAGGGCGAAAAACGGGCCGGCTGCGCGCAGATCGCCACATATTCGAGAATCTCGTCGATCCAGCCCGCCTGCGGGCGCGCGCCGGGCTCAATCAGAAGCAGCCAGCCGCCGCGTGCAGACTTCACCACGTCTTCGATGTCCCACTGCCCATAAAAACGGCAGCCGGCGGCATCGGCGACGCGCGACGATCCATCGCGCGAGCCGTGATCGAGAATCACAACATCGCTTACAAGCCCTTCCACGGCCCCGGTGACGAGCGCAGACAATGTGTGCGCCAGTTCCGGCTCGTGATCCCGGCATTCCATTATGACTGTCAACATCTGCATAGCTCTAACGCATCGCACAATAAATTGCCACTACGCTCGTCGCGGTAAAAATCCAAGGCTGTCCTTGCCCACCTGGCGCACAGTCTCCGGACGGGGCCGCGCCCACCTCTGGAGAACGAGCCGAATTTGCAATTTTGTTCTTGTATTGTTCTCATTCCTGATGTAGGAATTTAATCATTCGGAAGGCGGTTGAAAGCCTGTCCGGATGGAAACGGTTTAGGGCGTTGAGCGTGCCTCGAAAGGCGTGCGGCGTCCTGGGAGCATCCAGATGAGAAACCATACGCTTTCGGGGCAGGCTGCATTCCAGCCGAGCCATATGCCGGATATTGCCAATGCGCTGGCCGATGCATCCGGCCTGCGCATCGAGATCGACCGCCGTCGCGGCCGTGGCGCCGGGCTGAACCCGGATGGACGCTTCGAGACACTGCAGCACGAGGTTTTCGACGATGGCTGGCAGACTCTCGAGGACATGCCGGAATTCCGCACCGAGGTGCAGGTGGAAAAGCCGCGCAGCATCATCACCCGCAATGAATCGCCCGACATCCCCTTCGACCGCTCCATCAATCCCTATCGTGGCTGCGAACATGGCTGCATCTATTGCTTTGCGCGCCCCACGCACAGCTATATGGGGCTTTCGGCCGGGCTGGATTTCGAGGCCAAGCTCTTCGCCAAGCCGGATGCGGCAAAGCTGCTGGAACGGGAACTGGCGAAGCCGGGCTACAAGCCGCGGGTGATCGCCATCGGCACCAATACCGATCCCTATCAGCCGATCGAGCGCGAATGGCGCATCATGCGGCAGATACTGGAAGTGCTCGCCAAGGCCGATCATCCCGTCGCCATCGTCACCAAATCGGCGCTGATCAAGCGGGATATCGATATTCTCGCGCCCATGGCCAAAAAGGGGCTCGCCAAGGTCGGTATTTCCGTCACCACGCTGGACCGGAAGCTCGCGCGCAACATGGAACCGCGCGCCGCCACGCCGGAGAAGCGGCTGGAAGCCGTCAAGGCGCTGACCGAGGCCGGCATTCCCGTGGCCGTGATGATGGCGCCCGTCATTCCGGCGCTCAACGATCATGAGATCGAACGTATTCTCGAGGCCGGCAAGGCCGCCGGTGCGACCGAGGCGTCTTATGTGCTTTTGCGGTTGCCGCTGGAGGTGAGCCCGCTCTTCCGCGATTGGCTGCTGCGCAACTATCCGGACCGCTACCGTCATGTCATGTCGCTGGTGCGCTCCATGCGTGACGGCAAAGACTATGACGCGGAATTCGGGAAACGCATGAAGGGTGCCGGCCCCTATGCCTGGCAGATAGGCAGGCGTTTCGAGATGGCGACAAAAAGGCTCGGCCTCATCCGCCGTGGCATCCACCTGCGCGACGATCTCTTCGTGCCGCCGGGCGGTGCAGGCGTGCAATTGTCGCTGCTTTGAAAGACCGATGCTGAAAAGAACTCCGCCTGATCGAAGCACCATACGGAACGTGCGGCGATATCAGGCAGACTATGACAGGGAGCGGTGGCTCTTTTATAGACCCGCCACACTCCCACGAAATGCCCGGCGGGTTTTCCCTGGCCTGCCGGACATTGCCCCCGGAACCGCCGCCTCGCGTGCGATCGTTTTTCCTCCGCCGCCCCGTTGGAGGATCAAAGGTCATGATGACCTCAGGGGCACGGTGAGCCACGCCCCTTGACCCCGGCTCACCGTGCCTGTCATCGCCCGCTTCCGGGGGCTTGCAGGAGATCGGGTGTGTATGCGAGTTTCGCCGCATGAAACGCACGGCCACACCCGATTCTCCTGCTCTTTTCGACCTTGCCGATACCGGCCCGGATTTTTCCTTCGAACTGGAAGCGAAAAAGAAGGGCCTCTGGCCCGTGGCCGGCACGGATGAGGCAGGCCGGGGACCTCTGGCCGGACCGGTGGTTGCGGCAGCCGTCATTCTCGATCCGGACAATATTCCCAAGGGTATGGACGATTCCAAGAAGCTGACGAAGCAGAAACGGGAAAGCTTGTTCGTCCAGATCATGGAAAGCTCGATCGTATCCGTCGCCTCCTCCGGCCCCGGCCTGATCGACAGCATGAATATCCTGCGCGCCAGCCTCGACGCCATGCGCCGCGCCGTGCTGGGCCTCGAAATCTCCCCTGCCCTCGTTTTGGCCGACGGCCGCGACCGCCCGCCCGGCATCGCCTGCGAAGCCAAGGCCGTCATCAAGGGCGATTCCCGCTCCCTCTCCATCGCCGCCGCCTCGATCGTCGCCAAGGTGACCCGCGACCGGATGATGGAACGCGCGGGTGTGGTGCACACATCCTACGGCTTCGAAGGCCATGCCGGTTACGGCACGCCGGCCCACCTGCGCGCCATTGAAAACCACGGGCCTTGCGTGCTGCACCGGATGAGTTTCAGGCCGCTGAAGCGGGATTGATCACAACTAATGGAGTTCCAACCAGAACAACCGCTATCGACCCGATCTGGACATCGACGAGCAACTATGCGCACCGTAAATCATGTCCCTGACGCAAGATCTCGAGAAAATTCTGGCAACCGTCCTGCCAACCGATCCCAGCTTTCGCCGGATCGAACAGGCGGCGATAGACAGCTGCATTTGTGACACCCGACGTTATGCTTTGGAGGGCTCCAAAGAGGCCTTTCTGTTTTCCGCGATGCGCCTGCTCGCACTTCCTCAAAACGGACATACACGGCTGATCCCGAACGATTGCATCTCGGTGCTGCCGCTGAGGTTCGTGAGCGTCGGGACGGCGGTGCAGTTAACTGAAACGGCACTGGAAACGACTGCACCAAGAGGAGAGCTGATAGCAGTCAACGGCACACCGTTGGGCCAAATTGAAGCCGCCGCAGAAGAATTTCTGGCAGGAACGCGTCAGAGGAAAAGGGTCATCGGACCGATTCTTCTGGCATGGCCGTTTGCATTGACCCGCCTCGGTTTCTCTTCAAAAGAGAATACGACCGAATATTGCGTGAAAGACGCTAATGGGCGGATATCCAATTTCAAACTGGAGAACGGGCAGACAGTTCCTGCACCGATGCTTTACCCGAGAAACGAGCATGGCAAGGCTGATCCAGCCTGGAAGCCCGAGCGATTTGTGGAGATCGAGGACTGGCAGGGGCTTGGGCTTTCAATATCATTGCCAAGTTTCTTCGATCCAAGCGAAACTGCGCTGCCGAAAGCCATCTCCGGTGCAGCGGAGCATGTAAGCGCCTGCCCGAACAAAAAACTCTTGATTGACGTTCGCGGAAACACCGGTGGCGACTTCCTTCAAACGATGCCCTTGATCGACGCCATCTCAGAAAACGCAGGCGGGCAGGTCGCTGTGCTTGTCGACAAATTCACGTTTTCCGCAGCGATAGTATTTGTAGCCATTCTCAAACATCGTCTGGGACGCAGGCTCAAACTCATCGGCGAAGAAATGGGCGACGGGTTAAGTTTTTTTGCCGAGGGAGGGTTACTCGATTTGCCTGTCAGCGGAGCGGTCGTTCGATACTCATCGGCCTTTCACGACTGGGAGAACGGAACCAGCAACGAAACCACACCGGCTGAAATCGCGCAGCAAATGGTCCCGGCAGGAAAACTGAATTTAGATTGGGAATGGGTCGTAAGGTCTACTGCTGAGAACGCACAAGGCGCATTCTACCAACAAGTTCTAAAGAGTCTGAACGATTAGACGAACGGCGGCTAAGCCCACACTGCTGACGGTCGACCCTCGGAAAATGCTGCGCCAGGTATGGAATGGCCGCCTTCGCTTTCGGCGCCACGGCAATCAGCGATGCACACTTCATCCGTTCGCTTCTGGCGCAAAGCGGAAGCGCAATCCGACATTGAGTATCAAAAACAATAAAGCCAATCACCGCCCCTCCGACGGAGGCCTGCTGGAGCGCATGCCGCATTTCCATAGTACAGGCGGCACCATATCCCGAACCAGCTTTTCCACCTCAAACAAAAAACCCCTCACGGCGTGCGCCGGAGGGGTTTTGAACAATGCCGAGATGAACTCAGTTCAGCTTAGACTTCACTTCGCCGATGGTGTTGGCGAAAAGTTTGGCCTTTGCGGCAGCCGTTGTCTTTTCCGCCAGCAGCTTCTCGGAAGCGGCGATGGCGATGTCGACGGCGGCGGAACGGACGGCGCCGATGGCGTCTTCTTCGGCCTGCTTGATCTTCTGTTCCGAAAGGGCCGTACGGCGGGCGACGAATTCTTCCGTCTTCTGCCTGGCTTCTTCCGTCAGCGCTGCTGCTTCGCGTTCAGCGGCAGCAACGATACCTGCGGCTTCGGCTTCTGCTTCCTTGCGCTTGCGCTGATATTCGGCCAGCAGGTGCTGAGCCTCTTCGCGCAGGCGCTTGGCTTCGGCCAGCTCGCCCTGGATGTTCTGGGCGCGCTCGTCCAGAGACTTGGCGAACATGCCGGGAACCTTGAGATAGGCGATCAGAACGAAGAAAAGGACGAGACCGACGAGAGCGAAAAATGATGCATCAAATGCCATATCAGGCTCCCTTCACGGCAGAAGCGGCAGCGATGGCGGCCTTGACGTCGGCATCCTTGACCTTGGCGCCGACCAGCTGGTCAACGATTGCGGTCGCGGTTTCCTCGGCGATGGCGCCGACATCGGCGAATGCCTGATCCCTGATGCCTGCAATGCGCTTTTCGGCGGCGGCAAGCTTCTCAGCAAGTCCTGCCTCGATTGCGGCGCGGTCGGCATCAGCCTTGGCCTTGGCGGCGTCACGAGCCGCGGAGCCTATCGAGCTTGCCTTGGCGCGGGCTGCCGCGAGTTCTTTTTCATAGGTCTCGACGGCTGCGTCGGCTTCGCTTTTCAGCCGTGCCGCTTCGTCGAGATCCTGTGCGATGCGTCCATGACGGTTCTCGAGAATGCCGCCGACGCGCGGAACGATGACCTTCTGCATGAGCAGGTAGAAAAGGCCAAAGGTGATCGCCAGCCAGAGAACCTGCGATGCATAAGTGGACTGATCGAACGGCGGGAATACGCCGGAAGCGCCGTGTTCGGCGCCGTGCGCCACACCGGTTTCCGTGTGCGTGGCTTCCGGTTGCGGCTGGCCGACAGCCGGAGTTTCCGTATGCGTTTCACCTACGGTCGGTGCTGACTGGGCATAAGCCTCGGTCACGAACATGCTCACCTCCAGGGGTACTGCAAATGCGAAGGATCACGGCACGCCAGTTGCGGGCCGTGATCCAGACCTGATGCCGGTATTAAACAGCGAACAGGAGAAGGAGAGCTACGAGCAGCGAGAAGATGCCCAGAGCTTCCGTAACGGCGAAGCCGAATACCAGACGGCCGAACTGGCTGTCGGCAGCAGAGGGGTTGCGCAGTGCGCCGGACAGGTAATCACCGAAGATACGGCCGAGTGCGAGGGACGTACCAGCCATGCCGAGGCATGCGAGACCTGCGCCGATGTACTTTGCTGCTTCCGCTTCCATGTGAGACTCCTTGAGATATAGGTTGTTGCGGCTATCTTTTGGCGCCCGTTGCCGGGGCCAGCGACTTTACTTCTCAGTGACCACCATGCACGGCGTCGTTCAGGTACATGCAAGTCAGTACCGCGAACACATAAGCCTGCAGGAAGGCAACGAGAAATTCGAGAGCGGTCATGGCGACCGTCATGATGAGAGGCAGGACTGCACCGCCGACGCCGAGTGCGCCGAGCGCACCCATGGAGGCGACGAAGCCTGCGAAAACCTTGAGCGTGATGTGGCCGGCCAGCATGTTCGCGAAAAGACGAACCGAAAGGCTGATCGGGCGCGACAGGAACGAGATCATTTCAATCGACGCGACCAGCGGCAAAAGCGCCTTCGGAACGCCCGAAGGGGCAAAGATGCCGAAGAAATGCAGACCGTGCTTGTAAAAACCATAAACGACGACCGTGCCGATAACGAGGCAGGCGAGCGCGAAGGTGACGATGATCTGGCTGGTAACCGTGAAGAAATACGGGAACATGCCGAGAAGGTTGGCCGTCAGCACGAACATGAAGAGCGAGAACACGAACGGGAAGAATACCATGCCCTTCTTGCCGGCGCCTTCGCGCAGCATGGAGGCGATGAATTCATAGGACATTTCGGCAACGGACTGCATGCGCGTCGGGATCAGACCGCGGTTCGACGTTGCGAAATAAAGGAAACCGGAAGCCGCAGCCACGGTCGCGACCATGAAGAGCGACGCATTGGTGAAGGAAAAATCGACGCCGCCAATTTCGATCGGAATGATCGGCTGCACCAAGAACTGATGGGTCGGATCGTTTGCCACCGGCTGCCCTCTTTACCTGTCGCCGCCTGTCGCGGCATCTCAACTGTAAGGAAAAACAGCCTAAAGGCCGCCTTTTCCACCCTCATCCTGTCTGTCCGCCTTCTCAAGTAGCGGCGGCTTGGCCACCGCGCCCGTGGAGCGCAACACATTCAATACGCCTGCGCAGAAACCGAGAAGAAGAAGAACGATCATCCCCCACGGCGTCGTGCCGGCAAAATAGTCCAGAAGATAACCCAGCATAGCGCCGACCACGATGGCAGAAATGAACTCCGATGAGAGCTTGACCGCCATCGCAAAACCTTTCCGGTTTTCCGCAGCGTTGGTCTCCGCCCTCACTTCCGCCTCATCCTCCGCCTTCACCTTCGCCAACTCATCGGCTAGGCGCTTGCGACGCTCGTCCAGACTATCGTCACGGTTGCCAGTCATCTTAAAATCCCACCCATTTTCTCCGTTCCAGCCATGCCAGAACCCTTTGGAGTTGTAAACGGTGACGGATTAAGCCTGTTCCAGCCCGCTCTGAAGTCGCGCGCAACATAGGTTTAGGGGCTTCTCTAGTCAAGGCACTGTCGACGGTTGTTTCGACACAAATTAATCATGCAAAAACAATGGCTTGACATCAAGTCGCGGTTTGGCGGCGATGTTTCCCCAGGGAATCGGCATTTTTGACACGCAAAATGCGACAAATTGGCGGTGGTATCAGCTCCAGCCGCCGCCATAGGTACGGTAAAACACGTGCAAACCTATCCTGCCGACCTTTTTCATCGTGCGACCCCAGGCGGGACGCACATAAACGGCGTGATAGTGGGTTGCCGATCCCACTTCCTTCAACCAGATTTTGCCAGCCGTTGTGGCCATTGCCACTTCGCGCGCCATTTTCCAGTGGCGTTCGGAATTCACGCGATCCTTGATATTGTCGCAGGCGAAGGAAAACTGGCAGCGGTTGCGCCAGTCCTTGTTCTGGTAAACGACACCGCAGATGGTTTTCGGATAGGCGGGATTGCGCACGCGGTTGAGGATGACCTGTGCGACCGCCGCCTGTCCCTTCACCGATTCTCCGCGCGCCTCGAAATAGATGCCGGAGGCGAGGCATTGTTGTTCGGCTGCCGAAAATACGGCGGCGGGCAAAGGGGTGGCCGCCCAGGCGTGGTCGCCCTCGGCGATTTGCGGCACGAAACGGCCGGCGTCGGGCTTCTTGAGAATGGCGTCGAAGGGTGACTCGCGGGCGAAATCCGGTTCGGCCGGCGCATAGGCCGTGGCCAGAATATCCGGCGTACGATTGTTGATGAGTTCGGCCAGCATCGGCGAGACGCTTCTGTCCGCCTTCTTTTCCTCGCGACGGAAATAGAAGGAGGCGAGTTCCACGTCCTTGCCACGCTTCGGTTTGACGAAAGCGGTGCGGTCCTTACGCTTCAGCGGCTCGATGTCCAGCATGCTGGTGCGCTGCAAGACGGAACCGGCGGTGAAAGCCTTGGGCGGCTGCATGATTTCGGTGGCGACGACACGACCCTTCTTGGCGGCGCGGTTGACGCGCTCGCTGTCGGGCGTCGTTGCCTCGCCCTTCTTATTGGTGACGAAAGCGACCTTGCTGCCATTGGGCAGGGTCATGCCGCCGCCGTGCAGCGCCGCCTCCCCTGCGGCATCGTTGAAGGTGAGCGAGGCATTGTGCACCGAGCCCGCCGGAGAGGCCGTCAGCACCATGCGCCATTGCTCGCCGCCATTATCCAGACCGGCCAGAAGCGAGGCCAGATCCGCGCGCGCAGCGAGGGAGGGAAAAACGAGCCAGGCGGCAAGGCCGAAGACGACGGGCGAGGTCCATTTTGACGCCCACGCCTCACGGGACACGGGGGACCGACGACGCATTACTCTTTTCGAACGCAAAACCAGCACTCCGAACACCGACAACCAAATTTGCTACAGGTGTTCGAGAATCTCTTATTAACCTTGATGCTTGGTTAACGCCGCGCGCGGACGCGGATTCACGTTAATGTGTAACCATCTTCTAATAGTCACACGACGACGTGCGAACCCAACTCCACCACGCGGTTGGCCGGAAGGCGGAAATAATCCGAGGGATCGGCGGCGGTTTCGGCGAGCGCGATGAACAGGCGGTTCTGCCAGCCCGGCATGCCGGATTTCGGATCCGGCACCAGCTTGCGGCGGCCGAGATAAAACGAGGTCGACATGATGTCGAACTTGTAGCCGGTGCGTCTCAGATAGCCCAGCGCCTGGGTGACATTCTGCGTCTCCATAAAGCCGAAATGCAATTCGACCACGGCAAAACGGTCGCTCAGCTTCGTCAGCGTATAACGCTCTTCGGGGTGGACGCGCGGCTGGTCCTCGGTGCGGATCGTCAGGATGACGTTCTTGTCGTGAAGGACGTGGTTATGTTTGAGATTGTGCAACAGCGCCGCCGGCGCCGTCTCGGGATCGCCGGTAAGGAAGATTGCCGTGCCGGGCACACGCACCGGCGCATGGGCGCTCTCCTTTTCCACCGAGGCGACGAAGGCCTTCAGCGGCACATCGATGCGGCGGGTCTTGGCAAAGAGTATCTTTGAGCCGCGCTGCCATGTGGTCATGATGATGGTGAAGGCGATGGCCAACAGCACCGGCACATAACCGCCGTCGTGGATCTTCAGGAGGTTCGCTCCGAGGAAGATCAGTTCCAGCAGCAGAAGCGGCGTCAGCACCGCAAGCGCCAGCCAGATCGACCATTTCCAGCGCTTGCGCACGAATTCGAAGAACATCAGGCTGGTGACGACCATCGCGCCGGTCACGGAAATACCGTAGGCGGTGGCAAGCGCATCCGAACTCTTGAAGGTGATGACCAGTGCGACGACGCCGAACAAGAGGATGGTGTTGACGGCCGGAAGGTAAATCTGCCCCGTATTGGTTTCCGAGGTGAAGAGGATTTCCATGCGCGGCAGATAACCGAGATGGATCGCCTGGCGCACGAGCGAAAACGCGCCCGTTATGACCGCCTGGCTGGCGATGATGGTGGCGGCGGTTGCCAAAATGACGGCCGGCAGGATCGCCCATTGCGGGAACATCAGATAGAAGGGATTGGACATCGCCGCCGGGTCTTTCAGTACCAGCGCGCCCTGCCCGAGATAATTCAGCGTCAATGCCGGGAAAACCAGACAGAACCACGCCCACTGGATGGGACGACGGCCGAAATGGCCGAGATCGGCGTAAAGCGCTTCCGCCCCCGTGATCGTCAGAAAGACCGCGCCGAGCACGACGACGCCGTAGAAACCTTCATTGGCCAGAAATTCCACCGCATGCCACGGATTGAAGGCGAAGAGGATGCTGAAGTCATCGGCGATATGAAGAAGACCGGCCAGACCCATGACGATGAACCAGACGGCGGTGATCGGTCCGAAGAATTTCGCCACCGTGCCCGTGCCGTGGGACTGGATGGCGAAGAGGCCGATGAGGATGCCGACGGAAATCGGAATGATGAAGGCGTCCATTTCCGGCGTGACGAGCTTCAGGCCTTCCACCGCCGAAAGCACCGATAGCGCCGGCGTGATCATGGCGTCGCCCAGAAACAACGCCGCGCCGATGAGGCCGAGCACGATGAGAACGCTGCGGTGGGTACCCGCCGTCTTCATCAGCAGCGCCAGCAGCGAGAGCGTTCCGCCCTCGCCGTCATTGTCCGCACGCAGAAGAAGCGTGATGTATTTGAACGTCACGATGATCGTCAAAGCCCAGATCATCAGGGACGTGAGGCCGATGACTTCTTCCTGCGTCACGCCGTCATAGGCGATCGGCCGAAGGGCTTCGCGGAAGGCGTAGAGCGGGCTGGTGCCGATATCACCATAGACGACGCCGATGGAACCAAGGATCGCGGCATAAAGCCCTTTGTTCTGATGCTTGTCATCCGCATCCGGTTTCTCGGCAACATCCTTGTCGACGATTTGAGACATGATGATCCTGGCTCCTCAGAGCCAGCCCTTCCAACGAAAAAAGAGAAACGGAATGATCGCGGACATCACCATCACGATCAGCGCAAGCGGATAACCAAATGTCCAGCTCAACTCCGGCATGAGCTGAAAGTTCATTCCGTAAATGGAGGCCACCAGCGTGGGTGGCAGGAACACCACCGACGCGATGGAAAAAATCTTGATGATGCCGTTCTGCTCGATATTGATGATCCCGAGCGAGGCGTCCAAGAGAAAGGTCAGATTGCCGGAAACGAAGGAGGCATGTTCATTCAGCGACTGGATATCGCGCCCGATCGACTTGCCCTGCTCCCGCGCGCCCTTGTCCTCGCGCACCTGATCGCTGGTGGACAGAAAGGTCTGAAGGCGCGCCAGCGATGCAAGGCTCACGCGGACCTTCGATATCAGCCGGTGATAGGCGGCGATGTTGCCGAGGCGGTCTTCGAGATAGCGCGGCGCCTTGCGTTTGGAACGAGCCTGGCTGCCGAGAATATCGGCGGCGAGATTGTCGATCCCCGTAACCGAGTTTTCGAGAATCTCCGCCGTGCGGTCGACGATGGTTTCGAGCAGCTTCAGGAGCAGCGCCGCGCCGCTGCGCATCTCATGCGGAACGCGCGTGATGGCGGCGGTGAAGAGATGGAAGGATTTCGGCTCGGCGTAACGGATTGTCACCAGACGCTTGCCGGCAAGGATGAAGGCGACGTCGGTGAGGCGGGGATCGTCCGAATCCGCCTTCCACACCAGAGAGGCGGTCATGAAGACATTACCGTCTTCCATATAAAGCCGACTGGAAGGTTCGATATCCTTCAGATCCTCACGGGTGGGCAGATCGAGCCCCAGCAGCTTTTCCACATGCTGCTCTTCCGCCCTGTCCGGATCGACGAGATCGATCCAGACGATGTCGTCGGGGACCTGTCCGGAGCCGTCGTCTGACGACAGGCTGATCGCCTCGCAATTGGCGCGATAGGCTTTTATCAATCCGTTTCTCCGCTCCACATTGCAGGCTTCAGCCGCAATGCTGCTTAACATATCCTGTTTGCGCTCGGCAAACCTTTGGACGACACTTCAGGGACCGTCGGAACAGGCGGGATTTTGACAATCTCGCCGGCCCGATGGACCAAGAGCCAAACGGCGCAGGCGTATGCGCCCAAAGCGAGACGCAATCAAGCAATATTTTTTCTCGACAGCATTGCAGGCGAAGCATTTCTGAATCTCAAATCCGGAAATGCTTTCGGATACTTCCGTTTAATCTTATGTTTTCAAACGACTATCGAGGAAGAAGCAACCCTGTCCGGCTTTGCTCCATGGCTGGGGTGTTATTCGAAAACAATCCTCGGGGCGGCTTTTTGCTCGCTTGCACCGATGCGCGCCCAGACTTTTTGCGCGATATCGCGGTAGACTGCGGCCTGCGGGCCATCGGGTTCTGCGGCGACGACCGGCGTTCCGGCATCTGACATTTCGCGGATGGATATGGTGAGCGGCACTTCGCCGAGAAACGGAACGCCGATCCTTTCCGCTTCAGCCTTCGCGCCGCCATGACCGAAAATATCGTAACGCGCACCGGTATCGGGCGCGATGAAATAGCTCATATTCTCGATGACGCCCAGCAGCGGTACTTCCACCTTGCGGAACATGGTGACGCCCTTGCGCGCATCGGAGAGCGCCAGATCCTGCGGCGTGGAAACGATGACGGCGCCGGCGAGCGGCACCTGCTGGGCGATGGTAAGCTGCGCGTCGCCGGTGCCGGGCGGCATGTCCAGCACCAGCACGTCCAGTTCGCCCCAGGCCACTTCGCGCAGCATCTGCATCAGGGCGGACTGCACCATCGGCCCGCGCCAGATCATCGCGGCTTCCTCATCCACCAGAAAGCCCATGGACATGACCTTCAGTCCGTAATTCTCCATGGGGAGGATGATGCGGTCTTCCTGTTGCTTCGGACGGCCGGAAATTTTCAGCAGCCGCGGCAGCGAGGGGCCATAAATATCGGCATCGAGCATGCCGACCTTGAGGCCGAGCGACTGGAGGCCGAGCGCCAGATTGACGGCGGTCGTCGACTTGCCCACCCCGCCCTTGCCCGAGGCCACGGCGATGATGGATTTGACCCCCGGCACGCCGACCTTTGACGAGCCGGGCTGAGTGGTCGGCCGGCCGGTTGCGGCGGCGGGGCGCGCCGGCGCGGGCTGCTGCTGGCCAGGCTTGCGGTCGGCCGTCAGCGCCACGACCGCGCCGACGATGCCCTCAACGCCCTTGGCCGCGTGTTCGGCGGCAAGCCGCAACGGCTCCATCGCCGCAGCCCTGTCGGCCGGGACGGTGATCGAGAAATAGGCCTTCGCATCGGCGATGAAAATTTCCGAGACCATGCCGAGTGCGACGATGCTCTTGCCGCTGCCGGGATAGACCACCGCTTCCAGCGCCTTTTCCACCTGGCTCCTGCTGACATCTGCCATATTCCTGCTCCGCTTCATCATCCGACCGGGTATTGCGTGCCATCCATAGACAAGCCGGAGCGCTTCGCCAATGCCAAAGCGCGACAACAGTCAGGCATTCGCGACGATTTGACGCTGCGGCTTCAGATCTCGTCGTCCATCTCCAGCGTTTCCGGGTCGAAAACATGACCGTCGAAAAAGCAGTCGGGGCCCAGCACCAGACCCGTGCGCGATGCGCCGACATGAACAGGCTCACGCAACGTGCCCTCAAGCTTCAGATTTGCGCCCGGCACCGGCGCAAAAAGCGGCTTCATCGCTTTGCGGAAAATATCCGGCCGGTAGGCGTTACGGGCCGCCTCCACCATGGCGGGATCGAACCGGTAATCGGCGGAAACCTCGCCCCAGCGCAGCATTTGGCTGAAGAACCACAGGGCCTGACTCTGCCATGGAAAATTGGCGGCCTTGGCGCTCGTCACGAAAAATTCCTGAAAGCGCTGCATGTCCTTCTGCGAGGTGGAAATATAGCCCGTCAGCGCCGGCAGCAGGAATTCACCGTTCTCATCCATATATTGAGGAGCGGCGAGGATGCCGGCCAGTTCCTCGATATTGGCGGTATTGGCGCACCATTCGCCGGCGCGGTAGAGGGCGCGCAGCAGCCCTTCCAGCAGGGCTGGGTTCTCCTCCGCCCAGCGCTTCTTCGCGGCCAGCATCTTTTCCGGCGCATTGCGCCAGATCAACGCCCCGGTGGTGACGATACGCCCCGCGCCGCCGAGCACCACGGCGCTGCCCGCCGGCTCGGCGGTACAGAGCGCATCGACCTTGCCGTTTTCCAGGAGCGCCGGCATGGCCTTCGGCAGCGCCTCGACGATTTCCATATCCCGGCCGAGCAGCACGCCGCAGCTTCCGAGCAGGTAACGCAGGGTATAAAAAGGCGTGGAGACGATATCTTCGACCGCAAAGACCGGAGGATTTCCGCCCGCCGCCCGGCGCGCGGCGCAGACACGGGCCATGGCGCGTCCAAAAGCCGCCGGGTCCGGTAACTTCAGCCCTTCGCGGTAGAGCTCGTTATAAAATCCGTGGGAAACGGTCGTCGCCGATCCGCCGAGGGAAAGCGTGAAAACGCCGACAATATCGGCGGGCAGATCGTCGAGGCCGACAGCCGAGCCGACCGGAACCGGGGCGGGCAGGTGCGCGACGTGAACGCCATCCTCGCCAAGCGCCGCAAGCACGGCGCGGGCGGACTGTTTTCGGAAAAGTTCAAGTTCTATGCCTTCATCGGCAGCAAAGCCTTTTTCGGCAGCGGCTATCAGCACGGCGCAATCGATAGTCGGAGAAAATCCTGCTTTTACCCTATGCCGTTCCGGCAAACGATTTCTCCTTTCCGGTGATTCGAAAAGAGGATCGCCCAGGAAACGGTTTATCACAATGATAAAATTACGGTTTCGCTATTTTATCAGGCCGACCCGCAGCGCTTTTGCGACGGCCTGGGTGCGGTTGACCGTGTCGAGTTTTTTCGTCGCGCGGTTCAGGTAATGATTGATGGTATGTTCCGACAGCATCATGATTTCAGCAATTTCGGCGCTGGTCTTGCCAGCGGCGGTCCAGTTCAGGCAGTCGATCTCCCGCTCGCTCAGTGTTTCGGGGACCCTGAGATCGAGCCGGCGGATTTCAGACAGCCGGGCGAAGACATGGCTGGAAATATATAAAAGCTCGGCAAGCCGGCTGGTGGGCACGGCCGTCCTGTTGCCGGAAAAAGATACCGCGCCGCGTCGCATGGTAATGTCGTGAACGGGAAACCAGACCGAATTGATCATCTCGAAACGTTCTAAAAGGTTGATCACGGTTTTCCTGGCGATTTCTCCCTCGCCTCCGACCAGAAAATCCATTGAGACGGAAAAGGGAACGGTCGATTTTTTCAACTGCGCCATCACCCGGCTGTTTTGCAGCATGCCCTCTTCATCGTAACGCTGCAGAAGCTCCGCCGGCCAGCTGGTGATGATCGTATATTGCGACAATTCGCTCGCCGCTTCCGACGACAGGTCAAGAACCATGAAAGCCTTGAATTCCCAGGCTTCCGTCAGCCGTTTCAGGAACCGGAATATATCGAATTGCGTGTTCAGACCAGCGATCTCGCGAACGCAATCAACACCAATCGACTGAACGGCGGCCGCCTCTGTTTTTTGCATCAAAGCTGTTCTTCGAGAATGAGAAATGCCGCCGCAAAGGCCTGCCCTTGCCCGGAAATTGTTGCGGATGTTACTCACCAAAACGATTCATGCAAACGAAAGTTGAAAACTTAATTCAGAATAGTCGAAAATAATATTGAACGTGTCTGAATGGGTGCAAGGCCGGCAGTTTCACCCCATAAAATCCATGGGTCAGAAGTCTTCGTTTTCCTCAACCATCCGCCACCGGGGATAATCTGCACGCAAGATCGTCGGAAATTCTGTCGGCGGTTTCGCGCACCAGGGGGCCCCATTTGCGAAGCTGTTCCACATCCACGCGATAGGCCGGACCGGTGACGGAAATCGCCGCGCGAAAATTGCGGCCGGGCGCCCGGACCGGTGCGGCAACGCAGTGAATTCCGATCTCGTGCTCCTGAAGGTCAAAACCGTAGCCGTTGTCTCGAATTGTCGCCACTTCCCCCATCAGCGCTTCCGGCGTTGTGACCGTGCTTTCCGTGAAGCGATGAAAATCCAGTTCCGCGGCCAGCTGCGCCAGATCGTCGGCGGAGAGCAGCGACAGCGCCGCCTTGCCCACGCCGGTGCAATAGGCTGGGGAGGTTTTGCCGACCTGCGAATGCATGCGCAATGTGTGCCGGCCCTCCATCTTGTCCAGATAGGTGACCTGTCCACCGTTCAGCACCGCGAGATGCACCGACTCCTGCGTCACCGCCTGCAAGGCCGCCAGATGGGGTGCCGCGACGCTGCGCAGGTCGTTACCGCTCCAGGCTTTCGCGGCCAGTTGCAGCAACCTCAGCCCCACGGCATAGGTCTGATCGGCAGCGTGATCGACAAGGCCTTCGGCAACGAGATGGGCGAGCTGGCGGTGAACCGTGCCGCGCGGCTGGCCACAGGCTTCGACCACATCGGTAAAGCGCATCGGTTTTTCAGCAAAGGCGATCAGCTCCAGCAGCGAGACAGCTTTGCCGAGCGTGCCCGTCTCAACGCCGGCCTTCCGCTGCGCCATTGGAACCGCATCAGGCTTTTGACGATTGGGCTTTTTATTATCGGGCATGGCAACATCCACCGTCATCTGCCTTGACATAAGCGTGACGCCAAGAGAATAATTCCATTTAGTAAAATCTAGTTCCAAATATTGGAACAAGCAAGCCTTTCATGGACGAGATGACGCCGATGACGCAAGCCCAATTTCCGGACCTCAAGGATGCGGGCGTGCTCGTCACCGGCGGCGGTTCCGGCATCGGAGCATCGTTGGTGGAAGCCTTTGCGATGCAAGGCGCGAAGGTTTCTTTCATCGACATCGCCGAAGAACCAAGTCTGGCGCTCGTCAAGCGGCTTGCGACAACGGCGCCGCATCCGGTTCACTTCTTCAAGACCGACCTCCGTGATATTGCGGCGATCGGAAAGACGGTGGAGGCGGCGGCCTCCGCCACCGGCGGGATCAAGGTACTGGTCAATAACGCCGCCTGGGACGACCGCCACGACATAGACACGGTGACGGAGGCCTATTGGGACGCCAATCAGGCGGTCAATCTGAAGCAGATGTTCTTCACGGTTCAGGCAGCCCTGCCCTATCTCCGGCAGGCGAAAGACGCGTCCATCGTCAATTTTTCATCCATCTCGTTTCTGCTCAATATGGGCGATCTGCCCTCCTATGCGGCGGCCAAGGCCGGTATCATCGGGCTGACGAAAAGCCTGGCAGGCCGGCTGGGCCCGGAAAATATACGCGTCAACACGCTTTTGCCCGGCATGATCGTGACGGAACGGCAGAAGGAACTATGGCTGACGGATGAGGGTATTGCGGCCACCACCGCGCGGCAATGCCTGAAACGCACGCTCGTCGCTGCCGATCTCTCGGGCCCGTGCCTGTTTCTCGCATCATCGGCATCGGGCGCCATCACGGCGCAATCCATAATCGTAGACGGAGGCCTTCTATAATGTCTGAACCCGCTTTCATCGCCGTCGACTGGGGTACGACCAGTTTCCGGCTCTGGCTCATGAGCCGATCGGGCGCGGTGCTGGCGGAGCGCAGAAGCACGGAAGGTATGACCACCGCCATGCGGACCGGTTTTGCCGACGTACTGCAATCGCATCTCGACGCCATCGGCGCGCCGGAAGATCTGCCGGTTATCGTCTGCGGCATGGCAGGGGCGCGGCAGGGCTGGGTCGAGGCGGGTTATATCGACGTGCCGGCGTCGCTTTCGGCGGTTCCGGGCGGCGCGGTTCGTGTGCCGGGCCAGGCGCGGGATGTGCGCATTCTGCCGGGGCTGGCGCAGCGGGACAAAACCGCGCCCGACGTCATGCGCGGCGAGGAAACGCAATTGCTCGGCGCTCTCGCCTCCTCGGATGCCGGTGAAAAACTCGTCTGCATGCCAGGCACCCATTCCAAATGGGTGACCGTGAAGGATGGCGGCGTGACCGGCTTCGCCACGTTCATGACCGGCGAGCTCTTCGAAGTCGTCTCGAAACAGACGATCCTTTCCCATGCGGTGGCCGAGGCCGAAGCCTTTACCGGCGAGCATGAGGCTTTCACGGCGGCGGTGCGCGACATCTATGCCAATCCGCAGCTTGCGACCAATCGCTTTTTCACCCTTCGCTCCGGCCAATTGCTGCACGGCCTCACCGCCACCGACGCCAAGGCCAAGCTGTCCGGTATCATGATCGGGCTGGAAATCGCCGGCGCGCATTCGCAGGCGAAGCGGGAGACGCCGGTGGTTCTGATCGGCTCCGGCGCACTCGGCTCGCTTTATGAAGGTGCCTTCACCGCCCTTGATATCCACTATACGGTCATTGATGCAGACGAGGCCGTGCGGCGCGGATTGCTGGCCGCTGCAAATGCCATCTGGCCATAAGAAGAAAGATCGACCATGCGTATTCCCTTCCCTTCCATCCAATATCCGCTGATCGCCATTCTGCGCGGCCTGAAACCCGAGGAAACCGAAGGCGTCGTCGGCGCACTGATCGAAACCGGCTTCCGCGCCATTGAAATTCCGCTGAACTCGCCCGATCCGTTCCGCTCCATCGAGATCGCCGCGAAGATGGCGCCCGCCGATTGCCTGATCGGAGCCGGCACCGTGCTCAGCGTTGAAGACGTGGCGTCGCTGGATGCGGCCGGTGGAAAGCTGATGGTGAGCCCGAATGCCGATGCGGAGGTCATTACCGCTGCGCGTGAAAAAGGCATGGTGACGATGCCGGGGGTCCTCACCCCCACCGAGGCGCTGGTGGCAGCGAAGGCCGGTGCGACCGGGCTCAAATTTTTCCCCGCCAGCATCATCGGCCCCGCCGGCATCAATGCCATCAGGACGATTCTGCCGAAGGATCTGGTCATCGCCGCCGTCGGCGGCGTCTCGGACAAGAATTTTTCTGAATATACCTCGGCCGGTATCGTGGCTTTCGGGCTTGGCACCAGCCTTTACAAGCCGGGCATGACGGCGGCGGAGGTGCGCGAACGCGCCACTGTCACACTTTCAGCCTATGATGCTGCCATCGGAGGATAAGAGCTTGGCCACTGTTTTTCCCTTTACCGGACGCGTTCTGGACGAAACGCCGATGCTGCTCGGCGAAGGCCCGACCTTCGACCCCGCGACCGGCACCGCCTGGTGGTTCAATATTCTCGAGCGGGAACTGCATGAGCTGCATCTCGCCTCCGGCCGCAAGACCGTGCACGCTTTGCCCTTCATGGGCAGTGCGCTCGCCAAGGTCAGCGACAGCAAGCAGCTGATCGCCTCCGATGACGGGCTTTTCCTGCGCGACACGGCAACCGGCGTGCTGACCCTGCATGCGGAGCTGGAAATGGATTTGCCCGACAACCGCTCCAATGACGGGCGCATGCACCCCTCCGGCGCGCTGTGGATCGGCACCATGGGCCGCAAGGCGGAGACCGGTGCGGGCAGCATCTATCATGTCGCGAAGGGCACCGTGACCAAGCTGTTTGCCGGGATCAGCATTCCGAATTCGATCTGTTTCTCGCCCGATGGCGCGACGGGATATTACGTCGATACCAAGGTAAACAAGCTGATGCGGGTGCCGCTCGATGCCGAGACCGGCCTGCCCTCCGGCAAAGCTGAAGTCTTCATCGATTCCACGGGTATCAAAGGCGGCATCGACGGGTCGGTCTGCGATGCCGAAGGGCATATATGGAACGCCCGCTGGGGCGTGGGCGCCGTGGATCGTTACGACACGGACGGCAATCATATCGCCCGATATGAGGTGCCCGGCGGACAGACGACCTGCCCCGCCTTCATCGGCCCCGACGCATCGCGCCTTCTCGTGACATCCGCGCGCGAACATCTCGACGACGACGCCCTTGCCACCAATCCGCAGCATGGGTTGACGTTCGAGCTGGGGGTTGACGTCAAGGGCCGGTTTGAGCCGCTTTACCGGTTGTGAAGCGCGGCATCCGCCAACCTCTTCTCATTCCTGTGCTTGTCGCAGGAATGAGGGTTGTGGGGATGCGCCGGCGCGCACAAGCTCGGCTGAGATACTGCTTTCTCCAACAAGCGTAACGACCAAGCCGCACCGCATCAGGAAATATCCGACAATATCTCGCGGTAATTCTCGTGCAGATAACGCTGGGTCGCGGCGGCGTCGGCGGGGCGGCCGTAGAAATAGCCCTGCCCCATGGCGCAGCCGAGTGCGAGCAGCTTTTCCTCTTCCGCCCGTTCTTCTATCCCCTCGGCCACCACCTCGAGATCGAGGCCTTCGCACATGGCGACGATGGCCTTGATGATATGTTCGGAAGGGCGGTCGCTGCTGATGCGCGAGACAAAGGCGCGGTCGATCTTCACCTTGTCGAAGGTGAAATCCCTCAGGCGGCCGAGGCTGGACTGGCCGGTACCGAAATCGTCGAGGGAGATGCGAACACCCGCGCTCTGCAATTCGCTGATGATACGCTGCGCGGTATCGGCAGACGTCATGACAGCCGTTTCGGTGATTTCAAGCTCCAGCCGGTGCGGGTCGAGGCCGACACGCGAGAGAATGGACAAAATATTGTCCGCCGTGCTTGGGTCCATCAATTGCGCGGAAGAGAGGTTGAAAGACAGGAAAAGCTCGCGCGGCCAGAACAGGGCCGCCTCCGCCGCCTTTCGGAGCAAAGCTTCCGACAGTGCGTCGATAAAGCCGCGCTCTTCTGCCAGCGGCACGAAAACGGCAGGCGATACGAAGCCGAGATCCGGGTCGTTCCAACGGGCGAGCGCCTCGAAACCGATGACCTTCGCCTCTTCCAGTCTGACGATGGGCTGGAAATGCACGTCGATGGCGTCGGTGATGATGGCGTTTCTGAGCGCCTGTTCCAGCTGCGTGGCGCGCTTCATTTCCTGCGCGATCTCGCGCGAATAGACGGTGATCTGGCCGCGGCCGCGTCTCTTGGAGCGATAAAGCGCTGTTTCAGCGCTTTTCAGCAAATCCTCGAATTCATCGCCGGCGAAGGGATAGATGGCAAAACCGAAGGAGGAGGACAGACGGACGTTGCGGTCGCCGAGATCGTAAGGGGCCGAAAGCACGTCCTTGATCATGTTGCCAATGCGTTCCGCGCCGATGCGCTCGAAGACCAGCGGCAGCACGAAGGCGAACTCGTCGCCGTCATGGCGCGTCACGATCGCGCCGTCGGGAATGCAGGCTTTCAGCCGGTGCGCGACCTGGCAGAGGATTTCATCGCCCGCCTGCACGCCGAACAGATCGTTGATAGGTTTGAAGCCGTCTATATTGGCGATGCCGACCGTGAAGGGCGCCGGATCGCTGGAGCGCTCGCTGGCAAGCATGCGAATCTTGTCCCGCAGACGGTAGCGGTTGCCGAGCCCCGTCAGCGGGTCGCTGTAGGCCATCGCCTGCAGCTCGTTCTGGCTGACCTGCAACGTTTGCGGCTCTGCCCGTTTCATTTCTGCATCTCGTGAATCCTGTGTCGCCCGCGGTCACAATGCAGTGCAAGTATTAAAAAAGCCATAGCCTTCCGGCAATGGCAATTTCAGGCCCGTAGCCGCAAGCCGTCCTTGCCGAAAAGCCGCAGGAAAACCGCCTCGACCATGTCCGGGCTGACGGGTTTCAAAAGCATGTCGTCCATGCCGGATGCCCGGCATTTGTCGAGATCGCCCTCGAAAGCGTGGGTGATGACGCCGACGATGGGAATGTGCTTGTCTCCGCCAAGGCTGCGCATGCGGCGGGCGACTTCGAAGCCGTCGATATCGCCCAGCGTCGTATCGAGCAGGACGGCGGAAGGCGGCTGTTCGGCAAAGAGCCGCAGCGCCTCTTCGCCCGAGGTGGCGAGCCGCCAGGAAAGCCCAAGGCCTTCGAGTATCTGTGAAAAGACGATCTGGTTAACCCTGTTGTCCTCGACGAGAAGTATTTCGCAGACACCGCCGGTCTTCAAGATTGCAGGCAGATCATCCGTCATGATTTCCCAGTCTTCGTCAGCGGCTTTCTCCTTCGGGGAGGCAGCGGCGAGATAATGCAGCAGGGAGGCCTCAATCTCCTCTTCCTCGATAGTGACGACGGGCAGGGCATGCGCCGAGGCAATATCGAGGCATGCAACGCTCATTTGGGCATCGACAACCACCACATCGATGCTCACCCCGGCGGAGGCTGCGACCTCGATGAAGGCACGCTGTTCGTCCTCACTCGTCACCGCCGCATGGTCCATGCCGCCCGCCGTCAGCCGGCGACCGGCGGCTTCCGCAAAATGTCCGCTTGCAGAGACGATCAGCACTGCCTTGCTTTTTAATACCCCGCCATGATTGTCCGGCTCTTCGTCCTTGCCATAGGTGGAGGCGACGAAGGGGACATGTTCGAGCGAGGGGATGACGGGCGTGCCGTTGGCGTCGATGGTAGCGAGAGCGGTCACGTCCTCCATCGTCGTTACCAGAAAATATCGGCCGGGCCTGCCCACACGCTGCTTGCGGGTGATGGTCAGCACCTCTTCGCCATTCAGACGCCGCACCCTTTCCGGGATGATGCTCGGCACGCCGCTATCCAGCACCATACGATCGGCGACATCGATCCGTCCGGCAACCTTGCGCGAGTGGAGATCGAAAACGGTACGGCCAAGAATGCTCTCGGGACTTGTCTCGACAAGGGCACAGGCGGATTTGTTGACAGCGGCATAGGCCATGTTCCGATCCTTGACGAAGACGGGAAATGGCAGATTGTCGAGAATGTCCTCGATGAGCTGCACGCGCTCGAGATCGATGCGCCATTGCTCTTCACGTTTCTTCTGTTCGGAAATATCCGCAACCACGCTGATGCCGAGGCCGGACGGCAGGCGGTTCATGACGAAGCGCAGGAAGCGCTCTCCCTTCAGCCGTTCGGTTTTTTCCGATCTTTCCTTCCAGTGCAGCGCCAGGCGTTCGCCGATCCATTCCTCCCGGCCGAGGGGGCGGGCATTGGCGGAAAGACTTTCCGCTTCCAGCAGATAACAATCATATAGCGCGCTCAGATAGTCGCGCAGCCGCGCACCCGGGCCGATAACGGCCTCTTCCAGTGGAAAAAAGCTGAGGAGTTTCCGGCTTGCGAAAATAATGTGATCGTTCCGGTCGTAAACGACTATCGCCGCGCCAAGCGCGTCGCAAAGGGCATCAAGCATCACCGTATGAACGCCCGCGCCAGAGGACGCCAAATCACTCAACTGCAAACTCCCGCCTGTTTTTCAGGGGTCAGGCTTATGTTTCTAGTGGAATCGTCCAGGGCAAATGCCGGGATGAAACGAAAAATTCCGCAAAAGAGACATCAGGGTTTGCAACTTGAAGCAGTCTTGAGGGGAAGATGACGCTCACCCATAGTCGACGTCACACGCCACCCGGCGAAGGCGGCCCCCGTTCCTGCGGTCATTTCAAGCCGCCTCACCATAATCAAGGCCGATTAAAGGCGGATTAACGCTTAGCGCCATGTTGACGGAAATGATCAAATGCCAGACAGGCCGCAAAACATGTGCAAATTTCCGCAGCCCGAGTTTTTTGCTTTCGAAGCCGTAGCGAATCCGCGAAAATGACGATCATGGCCATCAAGCAGCTTTCAGAAACCCTTATCAACCAGATCGCCGCCGGCGAGGTCATCGAAAGACCCTCCAGCGCCACGAAGGAACTGGTGGAAAACGCCATCGACGCGGGCGCGACGCGGATCGAGATCGCGACGGCCGGCGGCGGTAAGGGACTGGTGCGGATTACCGATAACGGTTCCGGCATGTCGCCTGCCGATCTGGAGCTTGCGGTCAGGCGTCACTGCACCTCGAAAATTTCCGATACGCTGGACGATATCCGCACGCTCGGGTTTCGCGGCGAGGCGCTGCCCTCCATCGGCTCGGTCGCCAAGCTGACGATTACCAGCCGGCAACAGGGCGCTGAACAGGGTTCGGTGATTTCCGTCACCGGCGGCAAGGTGTCCGATGTCCGGCCCGCCGCTTCGAATGCCGGCACCATCGTCGAGGTGCGGGACCTGTTCTTCGCCACCCCCGCGCGGCTGAAATTCCTGAAGACGGAACGGGCGGAGGCGGCCGCGATCACCGAGGTCGTCAAACGCATGGCGATCGCCTTTCCGCATATTCGTTTCGTGCTATCGGGCACCGATCGTTCGACGCTTGAAATCCCCTCCACCGGCGATGACCATCTGGCCCGCATGGCGCAAATTCTCGGCGCCGAGTTCAAGGACAATGCGATAGAGATCGACGCCGGGCGCGAGGATGTGACGCTCTCCGGTTTTGCCGGCGTGCCGACCTTCAATCGCGGTAACTCGGCGCATCAATATGTCTTCGTCAACGGCCGGCCGGTGCAGGACAAGTTGCTTTTATCCGCCATTCGCGGCGCTTATGCCGAAACCGTGCCGCATGGGCGATATCCTGTCGCGGTGCTGTCCATCACGCTCGACCCCGCCTTTGTGGATGTGAATGTGCATCCTGCAAAGTCCGACGTGCGTTTTCGCGATCCCGGCCTCATTCGCGGGCTGATCGTCGGCGCGATCCGACAGGCGCTGACGCGCGACGGCGACAGGGCTGCGACGACGGGGGCGAGCCAGATGATGAACGCCTTCCGCCCCGGCTACAGCCCGTCCGGCCTTCGGCCCTCGCCTTCCATAGCAGCCGCCGCGCCATGGTCCGCTGCCACCTCGCCTTCGCGCCCGCTTGCGGTTTCCGGGGACATGCAATTTGCCGAGGCGGTGCAGTCACGTTTTTCCGACATCACCATGCCGACTGCGAGGGCCGAGCCTCGGGACACTGACGAGACCGCCGCAAGCCCCCCGTCTGAACCTGTGCTATATCCGCTCGGAGCGGCGCGGGCGCAACTGCACGAGAACTACATCATCGCGCAGACGGAAAACGGCCTCGTCATCGTCGACCAGCATGCCGCGCACGAGCGGCTGGTGTTCGAACAGATGCGCAATGCGCTGCATTCGAGGCGGCCGCCTTCGCAGGTGTTGCTCATCCCCGAGATCATCGACCTGCCGGAAGAGGATTGCGACCGGCTGATGGATCATGCCGCCGGTTTCGATGCGCTCGGGCTCGTCATCGAGCGTTTCGGACCGGGCGCGGTCGCCGTCCGGGAAACGCCGGGCATGCTGGGCGAAGTCAATGTGCAGGGGCTGGTGCGCCAGCTTGCTGACGAGATCGCCGAATGGGACGCAGCCTCAACGCTTGCCAACAAGCTGGAATATGTCGCGGCCACCATGGCCTGCCACGGCTCCGTGCGTTCCGGCCGGCGCATGCGGCCGGAGGAGATGAACGCGCTTCTGCGGCAAATGGAAAACACGCCGGGTTCCGGCCAGTGCAATCACGGCCGTCCGACCTATATCGAACTGAAACTTTCCGATATAGAACGGCTCTTCGGCCGTAGCTGACGCCGCAAGCAGGCGGGGCTGGCCTTGCGCCACGCCGCGCTATATAAATTCGAGATACTGGAGCACCCAATTGTTCAGGAAAACGCTGCGCCGTTTCGGACTGGGTGCGCTCACAGGACAGAGCAGGAGACGAAAACGGATGAACAGATTTGAAGGAGGCGGTAACCGCCTCGCCGTCATCGAATATCTCGACGGTGACTTCCGCATCGTCCAGACCGGCTCGCACGTCATCTGCGCCATGACGGCCAAGACCATTCCGCTCGATGAGCTGCGCTACTGGAGCGTGGCGCGGCAGGAGGCCTATGTGGATGCGGCGGCTTCGCTGGAAGCCGAAAAGAAGGCTGGCGATTTGCCCGCGTGAGTTGGGAAGCGGCGCGTTGAGTATTGCGCGTCATGTGCCTTCCCTCATCCCTGTGCTTGTCACAGAGATGAGAAGGAAGTGGGTGCACGGCGGTTTATCTTCTTCGGTACTCTAAACCGACGTCCGCGCATTTTCCCGCAGCAAACGCGCGCGGCAGTTTCCCACCGCCGTATCGATGATCGCCGCGGCCGCGTTGGGGTCGTCGAACACCATGTCGATTTCGATCACCAGACTGTTCCACAGCAATTCTTCCGCCCTGCCGTGGTGTCCGTTAAGCCGCACGGCATCCTTTGCCGTCGTCACCAGCTGCAGATCATCTTTGCCGGCGTCCTGCAAAAGATCGGCGATCTCGTCGTCGCTGAAATGGTGATGATCCGGGAAAGAGCGCTGCAGCACGATGTCGCCGCCGAGCGCCTCGACGGTTCGATAGAACTTGGCCGGGTCGGCGATGCCGGCATAGGCCAGCACGCGTCTTCCCCTGAAATCCTGCGGCTCCTGCGGCGTGATTGCCGCAACGAAGACGGGCTTGGCGGCCTTTGCCGCCTGCCTGACCAGCGCATCGGCCGCGTGGCCTTTGCCGACCTTCAGAAGCCCTGTCATGTGCCGCATCTGTTCAGCAAGCGGCGCCCTCACCGGACCGCCCGGCACGAGATGGCCGTTACCGATGCCGCGCATCGTATCGATGACGACAAGCGCATAATCCAGCGTCAGGCGCGCGCTCTGGAAACCATCATCCATGATGATGAGATCGACGCCTTCTTTCACCAGACGGTGTGCGCCTTCCACGCGCTTGCGGGAAATGACTGTGATCGCCTCCCGTGCCAGAAGCAGCGGCTCATCGCCGACATCGGCGGAGCGGTGACGCCGGGGATCGACAAGGGTGGTGACGTCGAGCGTGCCGCCGTAGCCACGGCTGAGAAATCCGGGTTTCAGGCCCTTGGCGACGGCGGCTCTCGCAATTGCCATCGCCGTCGGTGTCTTGCCGGCCCCTCCCACGGTGAAGTTGCCGATGCAGATGACCGGAACGGCAACGCTTGCCCTCTTCGCCGTTTGCATCCGCCGGCCGGCTATCTTGCCGTAAACAAGCGAGAAAGGAGACAGGAGCCACGCCTGCCATCCCGCTTTCTGCCACCAGAACGGCGGCGCTTCAGAAACCATCTATTCCCGCTCCCGGCCGCGTCGCCCACGGCATTCCGTTCGCCCGTCACATGTCAGGAGGTTGTTTGCCAGAAAAAACCGTAAATTGCAAAAATGGAATAAACGGGTTTGACCGAGCCGCACCCCGCCCGGCGGAAACCCGCCGGGTTCAGAGAGCCCGTTCCGGCAAAAGCGCTTCGAGCGCGGTAATGTCATCGAAACAATAATCGGCATCCGCGTCAAGGCTTTCGCGTGAGCCTGTTCCGGTCAAAACGGCGATGCGCAGACCGGCGCCAGCACTCTTTGCCATGTGCAGATCGTGGTTATTGTCGCCGACAACAGCCACGCGTTCCGGCGGGAAGCCTATCGCCTCGCAGAAACCCAGGACCATACCGGGCTGCGGCTTGGTGCCGTAACCGCTGTCATATCCCGCGACAAAATCGAGGTCCTTTTCGAAACCGAAGCGGATGGCGGTCTGGCGGATGGAGTTTTCATTGTCGCTGGAGGCGATGCCAAGCTTGTAGCCCCGCGCCTTCAACCTTGCGAAAAATGCCTTGAGATCGGTTACCGGCACGGATTTATCCGCAGCCTCGGTAAATAACCGGTCGAGGCGCGCCGTCAGTTCCCCGACATCGCAGGGCGAGCCGGCGGCAACCAGACCGGCGGCGATTTCCGCCGTATTGCCGGCGGCCAGCAGGCTGTCCGGCACCACATGACCGGTAACGGGGTCCATGCCGCAGGCGGAAAGAAGCCGGTCGGCAAGAACGGGATCGCCATTGGCCGCGATGGTCGCAAGCTCGCGGTTGACCGGACCCCAGCTGGCGTCATAGCCGAGAAGCGTTCCGTCCTTGTCGAAAAGGACTGCGGCAATCGATTGTGCCGCATCAAGTTCAATATCCGCTACCATGAACCGATGGCGCTCCGCGGTTGCAGCTTGGCGGAAACGGTAAGCGGATTGATATAGGGTTCCAGCGCCTTGACGGTGGAGGACAGCGCACCGCGCATATCCTGAATGACCCGGTTGCCCGCATCGATCATCTTGTAACGCTCATTGTCGTTGACCAGCAGATAATGCACCGCCTTGGCCAACATCTCCACATCGCGGATGATACGACCGCCGCCGGCGCGGATCAGCTTCTGATAGGCCTCGCGGAAATTCTGCACATGCGCACCTGAGAGGACGGCGCAGCCGAGCATCGCCGGCTCCAGCGGATTTTGCCCGCCTTCGGCCGTCAGCGACCGGCCGACAAAGGCAAGTTCGGTCAGCCGAAGGTAGAGCCCCATTTCGCCGATGGAATCGCCGAGGAAAATATCGGTTTCCGGGGTAATCACATCATTGCGGCTGCGGCGGGCGACGGAAAGGTTCATGCTCTTCAGCATGGCTTCCACATCATCACCGCGCTCGGGATGGCGCGGCACGATGATGGTCAGTTGGCCGTTGCGCGACTTGATCGCCGCATGCACGGTGGCGGCAGCCTTCTCCTCGCCGTCGAAGGTGGAGATGGCGGCCCATGTCTTGCGATTGCCGACCTGCTTGCGATAGTGCTCCAAAAGCGCCTCGTCACAGGGCGGCGGAT
The DNA here is from genome assembly GCF_027956525.1 of Agrobacterium sp. ST15.13.013. Classification (NCBI taxonomy): domain Bacteria; kingdom Pseudomonadati; phylum Pseudomonadota; class Alphaproteobacteria; order Hyphomicrobiales; family Rhizobiaceae; genus Agrobacterium; species Agrobacterium sp. ST15.13.013. Next base: position 232,391 of record NZ_JAQKGP010000003.1, on the reverse strand, counting down.
CGGTATCACCCTTGAGGTTACCCGAAATCACCACCGGCCAGGAGCCGAGATCGCGGAAACGTTCAGCATCGAGATCGGACTGCGCAACCACCAGCGCCAGCTTTGAGAACAGCGATTCCGCAATGTCGTGGCGGGCTTTCCAGCGGTCAAAGGAACGGTCGGAGAGGCGCGCATTGACCCTGATCTGCGGGATGTGCCGGCGCTCCAGTTCCATCATCGTCACCGGCCAGATTTCCGATTCCGCTGTTATGGCGGCATCCGGCGCCCAATAGGTGAGGAAACGGTTGACCGCGATCTTGATATCGAGCGGCACATATTGGTGGATCACGTCGTCACCGAGCCGGGTGCGGGTGAGTTCAGCCGATGTGACGGTGCCGGTGGTCAGAAGCACGTAGATATCGCGCTTGCGGATTTCGCGGATCAGCGGGATGAGGGCAAGGGTTTCACCGACACTTGCGGCATGGAACCAGACGAGCGGCCCGCGCGGGCGCTCGGCGCTCGCATAACCGAAACGTTCGAGCCGGCGGCGCTTGTCTTCCTTGCCTTTCGCGGCCCGATAGGAAAGATAGGGCTTGGCGAACGGGTAAGCGGCGATACCGGCAATCCGGTAACCGGAAAGAGCGAAACGTGCGAGACGGCTGCTCATGACATTCTGCCCTTGATCATTCCGCGCAATGCCCTGCCCCTGTTCTGGTTGTTATCGCCGCCTACTTCTTCTCAAATTGCGTCATTTTTTGTCATCGGAAACGAAAGCGCGATCACATTTTCTCGTGTCGCAATACCGTGCCCTGCTGTCTCAAGCAGGAATCACGGGTAAAACCGCCTTCACCCAATAGTATTACAACGCAAGGGGAAAAGGACTCAAATTTTATCGTCGGGATTGAGAAGACGGTGCATATGCACGATAAAATAACGCATATGGGCATTGTCGACCGTCATCTGCGCCTTGGACTTCCATGCGGTCAGCGCAGAAGCGTAATCCGGATAGATGCCGACGATATCGAGTGCGTTCAAATCCCGGAACTGAACATCCTGAAGGTTTTCAAGTTCGCCGCCGAAGACGAGGTGCAGCAGCTGTTTCGGTTTGCCAGTTTCCGTCATGTCTTTATCTCTTTCTTAAACGCTGAGAGAGGCCTTCATCTGCGGGATTTCCCGGCAAACGTCAACCGTCAGACAGATGTGAAAACGCTTTCAAAAGTTCCGGCAGCGCATAATTTGCTGCGGCGCACAATGCGGGGTGGTTTACCTGCCGGCGATTATACATCAGAGGTTTTCCATCGAGCCCGACCAGCCGGCCGCCCGCTTTCTCCAGAATGAGGTCGGCGGCGGCGAGATCCCACTCGTGCGAGTTGGCCTTGACGAGCGTTCCATCGATGCGGCCATCCGCCACCATGGCCAGCCGGTAGGCGAGCGAGGGCACGTGCGGAATGCGCTTGACGCCGCCCCGCACCCCTTCCGGCAGATGCGTGATCACGTCTTCGGGCGCTGCCAGATGGAAGATGCCGGCATTTTCGCGCGCGGCAAAAACGGGCAACCCATTCTTCAGAGCTTCACCGCCTTCAAATGCGGTAAACTCCTCGGCAAGCGCCGGTGCGACGAGCGCCGCGACCACCGGCCGGCCCTCATGCACCACCGCAACGCTGATGCACCATGTATCCCGCCCACCAATAAAGGCGCGGGTTCCGTCAATGGGATCGACCACAAAGACGGTGGTACGGGACAGCCTGTCCGTATCGTCATCCGTCTCCTCGGAAAGCCAGCCGTAATCCGGCCGGGCGGAGCGCAGGATGGTTTCGAGAATTTCATTGGCGGCGTAGTCGGCCGCGCTGACCGGCGAAAGCCCACCATTCTTCCACCAGACCTCGGGGTCCTTGCGGAAGAAACCCAGCGCCGTCTCGCCCGCCTTGCGGGCGGCTTCAAGCACCAGCCTCAAATCGGAGGCCCAGCGGGCCTCAGCCGTATCGTTCATTTTGCCGTCTTTTCCGCGCGCCTCACACGGCGCGCCCGTTTTTCTCTTCGCACTTGCACATAAAGTGCCCGCGAAAACAACCCGCAGGCCGCCTCACTTGCCAGCGATCGTCATACCTTCGATGGCGAGCGTCGGGGCTGCGACGCCGTATTTGCGGTCGATATCATTGGCCGGCGTCACCCGCATGAACATGTCCTTCAGGTTGGACGCGATGGTGACCTCGGAAACCGCGAAGGTCTTTTCGCCATTCTCGATCCAGAAACCGCTCGCGCCGCAGCTATATTCACCCGTGATCATATTGGCGCCGTGGCCGATCAGCTCGGTGACGTAAAAGCCGGTTCCGACCTGTCTCAGCAAGTCCTCCGGCGAGAGATCGCCCGGCTCCAGCGCGAGATTGGTAGAAGCTGGCGAAACCGCCGTGCCGCCGCGCACACCGCGACCGTTGGTTTCAAGACCGAGTTCCCGCGCCGCGGAGGTGGAGAGGAACCAGTGCTTCAAAAAACCGTCCTCGATCATTGTCATCTTCTCGCCGCGAACACCCTCGCCATCAAAGGGACGCGAGGACGGGCCACGCACGATCTGCGGATCGTCGGTGAGATAAAGACCCTTTTTCAGAACCTGCTGGCCCATTTTATCGCGCAGGAAGCTGGTCTTGCGGGCAACCGACGCGCCGTTGATGGCGCCGGCAATCGCACCGACGAAACCGCGAGCGATGCGCGGATCGAAGACCACGGTGATGTTGCTGCCGGTATCGACCTGACGTGGACCGACACGCCGCACGACTTTTTCCCCGGCGCGGCGGCCGATTTCTTCGGCGGCATCGAGATCGGCATAATAAAGACGGCTGTCGAAATCGTAGTCGCGCTCCATCTTGGTGCCTTCGCCGGCGATGACGCTGACGGAGCGGCTGAAACGACTACCCATGTAGCTGCCGGAAAAACCGTGTGAGGTAGCGAGGACGAGGCCGCCCATACCGCTCGATGCGCCGGCGCCGGAGGAATTGCTGACGCCTTTGACGGCCAGCGCCGCCTCTTCCGACGCAAGGGCTGCCTCACGCAGCTGATCGGCCGAGACTTCGGTCGCATCGAAAAGCTCGAGATCGTCGTAGGACGTCGCAAGCCGCTCCTTATCCGCCAGGCAGGCAAAAGGATCTTCGGGCGAGACCTTCGCCATGGCGACGGCCCGTTCCGCCAGCGTCTTCAGGTCAAAGCCGGGATTGGCCGAAACGCTCGCCACCCGGCGGCCCACAAAGACGCGCAGGGAAAAATCGTCGCTTTCGGAGGATTCGGTGCTTTCCACCTTGCCGAGCCGCACGCCGACCGACTGCGAGCGGGAGCGGACGACAACGGCATCCGCCTCATCCGCACCGGCGGCGCGGGCAAGATCGACAAGCTGGCTGGCGCGATCGAGAAGTTTGGAAGAATCTATTTCTGAGGACATGAGTTGGCCTTTCATTCCTGTTCCATTTATTGTGCCAGCAACCCCGCATCAAGGGCGAAACGCCGCTTTCTCTATTCGGACGGTATTGTCGCCACCCTATTCGAAAGTCCGCAGCCATGACCGAGCACGACGCTCTCTTTTCCGAACCATTGCTGCTTCTGGCCGGCGCGGTCATCGCGGCCTCGGTTTTCCGCAAGCTCGGGCTTGGCACCGTACTGGGCTATCTGGTGGCGGGCATCGTCATCGGGCCGTTCCTGCATCTGGTCACCGATGCGAAGGACATCTTCAATGTTTCGGAACTGGGCGTGGTTTTCCTGCTCTTCATCATCGGGCTGGAACTGAAGCCATCGCGCATCTGGCAGATGCGGCGCGATATTTTAGGGCTGGGGATGGCGCAGGTGCTGGTGACCGGCAGCGTGCTGGCGGCGATTGCCTGGTGGGCGGGGCTGATCGACTGGCGCGGCAGTCTCGTCGCGGGTTTCGGTCTAGCGCTTTCTTCCACCGCCTTTGCGCTGCAAATTCTTGCCGATGACGGCGACATGAATACGCGGCACGGCAACCGGTCCTTCTCGATCCTGCTGTTTCAGGATCTCGCCATCGTGCCGCTTCTTGCTCTCGTCACCATTCTTTCCAACCGGCCGGATGTGCCGACGGATTCCATGGTATCCGATCTCATAGCCTCCGTCGTTGCGGTGGCGGGCATGATCCTTGCCGGGCGCTATCTTCTGACGCCGATGTTCCAGATCATCGCCCGTACGGGTGCACGCGAGGTGATGATCGCCGCCGCCCTCTTCGTCGTCATCGGCGCCGCCGCCGTCATGGAAGCGGTGGGCTTGTCGATGGGCATGGGCGCGCTGCTGGCGGGGCTGATGCTGTCGGAATCGTCCTACCGGCACGAGCTGGAGGCCGATATCGAGCCGTTTCGCGGACTGCTTCTGGCGCTGTTCTTCATGGCTGTCGGCATGTCGCTGCATATCCATATCGTCTATGAAAACATCCTGCTCATCCTGATCACAGTGCCGGCGATGATGGCGGTGAAGGCGGGGCTGATCTATGGCCTCTGCCGCATCGCCGGGTCTTCGCGCTATGCGTCGAGCCGCATCGCCCTGCTTCTGGCGCAGGGCGGCGAATTCGGCTTCGTGCTCTTCACCACGGCTGCCGCCTCCGGGCTGTTTCCGCAGGCGACGGCCTCGATCCTCGTTGCCGTCGTCACGCTTTCCATGGCGCTGACGCCGCTTCTGGCGGTGATTTCACGGCGTCTGACCGCGGAGGATGCGGAAGAGGACAAGCTTGAGGAGGATTTCGACGGCGCGGGCGCGGATGTGCTGATGATCGGTTTTTCCCGTTTCGGCCAGATCGCCTCGCAAATCCTGCTCGCTGGCGGGCGCGACGTGACCGTCATCGACAGTTCGGCCGACCGCGTGCGGCAGGCCGCCCGTTTCGGCTTCCGCATCTTTTTCGGCGATGGCACCCGCAAGGACGTGCTGATCGCCGCCGGCATCGAGCGGGCAGATCTGGTTGCGGTCTGCACTCACAAAAAGGAGGTGACCGACCGTATCATCGACATGATCCAGTCGGAATTTCCAAGCGTGCGCATCTATGCTCGCTCCTATGACCGCATCCATTCGCTGGGCCTCAGAAAGAAGGGCGTGGAATACGAAATCCGCGAGACGCTGGAATCCGGCCTGCTGTTCGGCAGGCGCATTCTGGAAGGGCTGGATATGGATGGCGAAAGGGCGTTGGCGATTGCCGACGACATTCGCGAACGCGACGAAGAGCGGTTGCAGTTACAGGCCGTGGAAGGCATCGCCGCCGGCCGGCAGATGCTGCATAACAAGCCGGTACGCGAAGTGAAGCCCGAACCGCTGATGAAGCCGAAGACCAAGGCTGAAAAGTGGGAAGAGGATGCGGAAGACAGCGAGACGGAAGTTTCGCTGTGAATTGAGTTCAACTTAGTGACTGGGAGAGCGCCACTTGTTTCTTCTCCCCGCCGGGGAGAAGAAACGGGTGGCACCCGCTCGCTCCCTATTCAGGATTTAACGCTCAAGCCTCCACACCCTGCCCGCGGTGAAACAGCTCCACCTGCATCTCGATATGGCGTTTCAGCTCGTCTTTGATACCGCTGGAGGCATTCAGCACCTCCTCCGACTTCAAAAAATCCAGCACGCCGAAACGGTGGACCGGGGGGCGAAGGAAAATGTGTGGCGGGCGTAACCTCAGTTTCAGGGCAATCGCCGCCTGCATCATCAGCTGGCTGGCGCCGAACAGGCTATCCAGCCGGTTCGGCATGGTGGTGCCGTCACCTTCCGGGCCACCGACGACATCGACGCCGATGACGATATCGGCCCGATCCAGCAGATGTTCATAGGGCACGGGATTGAAGATGCCGCCGTCGATCATGATGCGGCCATCGATGCGCACCGGCATGAACAGTGCCGGAATGGCGGCGGATGCCGCCAGCGCCTGAATGATCTCGCCGCTTTCCACCAACACTTCGGTCTGGGCGTAATAATCCGTCGTTATCACTTTGAGCGGAATGGCAAGCTCGGAAAAATCCTTCGGCAGGGCCTGCGGCATCAAGGCGTGCAGGATGAGTTCGAGGTTGAACTGCCCGAGGCGAAAACCGTCCACCGCATGGCGCATCGATGCCGGGCCGAGGCTCCAGAGCCGGTTGGCGACCGATCCTTTTCGTCCCATGAGTTCAAGCGTGTATTCGCGGATTTCCCGGCCGGTCATGCCGGCCGCCATGCCCGCGCCGATGATGGAGCCTATGGACGAACCGGAAATCGCAACGGGCCGGATGCCGAGTTCGTCCAATGCCTCGATGACGTTGATGTGGCAGATGCCGCGTGCGCCGCCGCCGCCGAGCGCCAGTCCGAAAGTCGGCTCATGGCCACCCGCGCCGTCACCTTCGAGAACCTCTTCCCCGGCGCGGACGATCGTTATGCTCTCGTTTACACCCTGCTCCATGCGAATACCCAAATTCTTTCCACGGCAAAGATTCTGCCTATTGCGCAAACAAGACAAGACCGTGGCATGACGGTAAGGTGTTCCTGTCGGAGTGTTTTCGCTTTTCTTCCAAGCGCGGAAACACTCCAAATCTTGTTCTGTCGCATTTCCGGACGGAAAACCGGGCTCCACTTTTCCTTGAAATGCTTCAGGGCTCGTAGCGGTAGAAATGCATTTTCGTATCGCCGAAGATGCGGCTTTCCAGCGGTTTGAATACCGGATCGACCTTCACCGCCACATCGCCGCGCTCTTCGAGAATGGCAAGCGCGCCAGGTGTCAGCCAGCCGCCGCTGTGCGCTGCCGCGAAAGCCTTCTCACCATGGCCATGGCCATAGGGCGGGTCGGCGAAGAGAAGATCGAAGGGCTCTATATTGTTGACGCCGCCGAGCTTGGTGGCATCACGCCGCAGGATGCGGGCGCGGCCATGCAGACCCAGCGCATCGATATTTTCCCAGAGCAGCCCCCTGCCCTCCACGCCGTTTTCGACGAAGAGCGCCACACGACAGCCGCGCGAAAGCGCCTCCAGACCGACGGCGCCGGTTCCGGCGAAAACGTCCAGAACGCGCGTGCCGTCCAGACTTTCCGGATAGGCGTGACTCAGAATATTGAAGAGGCTTTCCCGCGTCCTGTCGATGGTCGGACGAATGGAATTCGATTTCGGCGCGGCCAATGTCCGGCCGCGGAACTCACCGCCTACGATCCGCATTACGTGTCATTCCCCTGCCTCCAGAAGGTTTGCCACCCGGGCCTTTGCCGCCCGGCTTGCCGCCGCCGGGACCGCCGGGGCCTTTGCTCTTGCCTGAGAAACCTGAACGTTCGCCCGATTTTCCGAAAGATGGTTTGCCGAAACCGGGTTTGCCGCCCGGCTTGCCGCCACGCGGCTTGTCGCCCGCCGGGCGCTCGCCGCGTGGGCGATCACCCTCTTCACGGGGCCTGTCGCGGAACGGACGGTCACCGAAGGGTTTTTCACCGCGGGCGGTGCGATCACCGAAACTCTTTTCGCCGCGTGGGCGGTCGCTGCGCGGACGATCACCCTCTTCACGCGGCTTGTCACGGAACGGCCGGTCGCCGAAAGGTTTGCCGCCGCGTGCCGGGCGGTCACCGAAGCTCTTTTCGCCGCGCGGGCGATCACCCTCTTCACGCGGCCTGTCGCGGAATGGCCGGTCGCCGAAAGGTTTGCCGCCGCGTGCCGGGCGGTCACCGAAGCTCTTTTCACCGCGCGGACGGTCGCCGCGTCCGCGACCACCTTCTTCTTCGCGGGGAGAATCCGAGCGGATCCACTCGCCCTCGGCATCCGCATGCCGCACGACGTTGCGGCGCGCCTCGTCCTGGGCGGAAGGCTTCTTGAAGAGGTTTTCGGCTTCCGCGCGGGCGGAAGACTTGCGCTCCTTGCCGTCACGGGTGGGCCTTGCACCGGGCGCCATCCAGACATTGGCCGTGCGGCTGGTGCCGGCGGGCTGGCGGGGGCGACGGTCGTCGCCCTCATCCTCGCTGCGGCCCTTGGCGGCAAATTTCCCGGCGGGCTTGGAACCGAACTTGCCAGCTGGCTTGTCGCCGCGCTTGGTATCCAGCCGTCCAAGCGCCTTTTCACGACGATCCTCGGACTTGCCGCTTTTTTCGAAACGTGGCTTGCCTTCCGGCGCATCGCTCTTTGCCCATTCGGATTTCACGGGCCGCTTCGGCGTGTCGTCTTCTTCATCCTCAACGGGCGCATTGTAGATCGGCGCGTCGAAATTGGCGCCGGCCTGTTCGATGAGACGCGGGCCCAGCTGGTCGCGCAGCATGCGGCCGCGCACTTCCAGCACCTTGCCTTCGGGCAGATCGCCGAGCTGGAACGGACCGTAGGAAACGCGGATCAGGCGGTTGACCTCGAGACCGAGCGCGCCGAGCACGTTCTTGATCTCGCGGTTCTTGCCTTCACGCAGGCCCATGCTGATCCAGACATTGTGGCCCTGGGTGCGGTCGAGCGTTGCGTCGATTGCGCCGTAGAGCACGCCGTCAACGGCAATGCCTTCCTTCAGCTTGTCGAGCGCTGCCTGATCGACCTCGCCATGGGCGCGCACGCGGTAGCGCCGCAGCCAGCCAGTGGTCGGCAGTTCCAGCACGCGGGAAAGACCGCCATCGTTGGTGAGCAACAGCAGGCCTTCGGTATTGATATCGAGACGGCCGATGGAGAGCACGCGCGGCAGTTCACCCGGCAGATTGTCGAAGACGGTCGGGCGGCCTTCCGGGTCGGAATTGGTCGTCACCAGACCGGCGGGCTTGTGGTAAAGCCACAGGCGCGTGCGCTCGGCGCCGCGAATAGGCATGCCGTCGACTTCGATCTTGTCGGACAGCGTGGCGTTCACCACCGGCGTATCCAGCTTGACGCCGTTCAGCGATACGCGGCCTTCCATGATCATGCGCTCGACATCGCGACGCGAGGCGACGCCTGCGCGCGCCATGATCTTGGAAATGCGCTCGGGCTTGGAGCCGCCAACGGTTTCCGGTGCCGGGGCGGCCTTTGCCTCGGTCGGTTTCTTTTCGCGCTCTGCGGCGGGCTTACCGGGGCCTTTCGGCTTCCTGTCGCGGCTAATTGTCTTGCCGCCGTCACGCTTCGGCTTGTCTTTAAAAGTCATTTGCTGTTTGCCTGTTGTTTGGGCTGTCCTATCAGGTCCAAGCACAAGGGTTAAGAGGAAATTGAATCGCAATGGCCGAAAGGACGCATTTCATGGAGCTGGCGCTTGTCGAAGCCCGTGCCGCGGCTGAGCGGCAGGAGGTTCCGATCGGCGCTGTACTGGTTCTGGACGGCCGCGTCATCGCCCGTTCCGGCAATCGCACCCGTGAATTGAACGATGTGACGGCGCACGCCGAAATCGCCGTGATCCGCATGGCCTGCGAGGCGCTGGAGCAGGAACGCCTGCCCGGCGCCGATCTCTACGTGACACTGGAGCCTTGCACCATGTGCGCGGCGGCGATTTCATTCGCCCGTATCCGCCGGCTTTATTACGGCGCGCAGGACCCCAAGGGCGGCGCAGTGGAGAGCGGCGTGCGTTTCTTCAGCCAGCCGACATGCCACCATGCACCGGATGTCTATTCGGGTCTGGCGGAAAGTGAAAGTGCGGAGATTCTGCGGCAATTTTTCAGAGAGAAACGCCTCGAGGATTGAGCGGCGAGCGGGAGAAACAAATTTCCCGCCAGCCATCAGTCATATTTTACTGAAAGGGGTTCCACCAGCTCTTGCCGGTGTTCGCCACGGCCGCTTCTTTCTTGCGGCGCTTTGCCTTCTTCTGCTCCGGCTCACCGAGATCGGTCAGCTGATCCTGCGGAAGGCTGCGATATTCGGCTGGCGGATCGGTCAGGAACTTGCGCTGGGCATTCACCACGGAGCCGCCCTGGGCGTCAGCCTTGGCCTTGCGGAAGGCTTCCCATTTCTGACTTTCGGTCATCTGGCCGGCGGTGCCGTTGCCGGCGAGCAGCGGCGAGCGGTAATGCGGGTTGTTCTTGTTGGCGTCCGCCTCATCGCGCAGACGTTCACGGGTTTCTTCCGGCGATTCGACCCATTGCGGATTGTTTTCGCGGTTCGCCATGTTCTGCTGCGGCGTGGTCAGCTGTTCGGCGCGGGCCTGGGCGGGAACGACGAGGCCCGGGCGGGGGCCGTATTTCAGGTTGCGCTTGCTCTGGTCACCGGTGATCGAGGTCGCGTTGCCGAGGTCGTCGACCAGCTGTTCGGCCGCCGTCTTGCCCGTACCGTAGGTCGGGCTGGTGCAGGCGCCCAGCAGCACGCCCATCGTCGTGACGCCAACAACCGTGCGAAACATGCCCAAACCCTGCGCACTACCCTGCCCAAAAGCCTTCATCATCTTCATTGAAACCCTTCCAGCCGTCCGTCCCACTTCGCCAGACATCGTCTTTCGGCAGGCGGCAGCCCGCATTGCCGTGCAAATCCGGCCATTTTCAGGCAGGTGTACCGGATGAAGAGGCAAAGCGCAATTCATCCGGTCATTTTCGTTACGAGAGTGCGGCTAGCTCACGCAAGGCCGCCGCATCGCGGGCCGAGACGTCGGGATACTCCGGATCGGACCCGACATCGGTGGTGATGCGCCAGGAGCGGGCGCATTTTGCACCTTCCGCCAGCTTCTGTTCGACCACGACCTTCGCCACTTCCGGCAAACGGAAGCCATCGGCCGGGCCTTCATCGCCCACCACCGAGATGGCGGAGGTGATGCAGATTTCGGCAAAATCCTGCCCCTGCAGCGCCGCCAGAAGATCGGCGTCGGCAATGTGGACGACAGGGGCAGCTTCCAGTGAAGAGCCGATACGCTTTTCACGGCGTTCCACTTCAAGCGCGCCAGTGACGACCGTGCGGACCTTGCGGATCTTCTCCCACTTCGCTTCAAGCGCATCGTTTTTCCATTCCGCCGGAATTTCCGGGAACTGGACGAGATGCACCGATTCCGCATCCGGATAACGCGACAGCCACGCTTCTTCCGTCGTGAAGGGCAGCATTGGCGCGAGCCACGAGACCAGGCAATCGAACAGCTTGGCGATGACGGACAGGGCCGCGCGGCGCTTCAGCGACGACGGCGCGTCGCAATAAAGCGTGTCCTTGCGGATATCGAAATAGAAGGCGGAAAGCTCGACATTGGCAAAGTCGATCAGCGCGCGGGTGATCTTCTTGAATTCGAAACCGTCGTAACCTTCGCGAACGACGCCATCCAGTTCGGACAGGCGATGCAGCACCAGCTTTTCCAGTTCCGGCAGATCGTCATAAGCGATCTCCTCGCCCTCGTAATGGGCGAGCGTGCCGAGCATCCAGCGGATGGTGTTGCGCAGCTTGCGATAGGCATCGACATTTGTCTGGATGATGGCCTTGCCGAGGCGCTGGTCTTCCCAGTAATCCGTGGTCATGACCCAAAGACGCAGGATGTCGGCGCCCGACTGGCTCATGACTTCCTGCGGGGCAACGACGTTGCCGAGCGATTTCGACTGCTTGCGCCCCTGCTCGTCCATGGTGAAACCATGGGTCACAACCGCGTTATAGGGCGCACGGCCACGCGTGGCGCAGCTTTCCAGCAGCGACGAATGGAACCAGCCGCGATGCTGGTCGGAGCCTTCAAGATAGACATCCGCCGGCCATTTCATGTCCGGGCGGTCTTCCAGCGTGAAGGTGTGGGTGCAGCCGCTGTCGAACCAGACGTCGAGGATGTCCATGACCTGCTGCCATCTGGCATGGTCGTGGTCATTGCCGAGGAAACGTTCCTTGGCGCCTTCGGCAAACCAGGCATCAGCGCCTTCGGCCTCGAAGGCCTCGAGAATGCGGGCGTTGACGGTTTCGTCGACCAGAACTTCACCCTTCTCATCGGCGAAAACGGCAATCGGCACGCCCCAGCTGCGCTGGCGCGACAGAACCCAGTCAGGCCGGCCTTCGATCATGGCGCGCAGGCGGTTCTGGCCGGAGGCCGGCACGAAACGCGTCTGGTCGATGGCGTCAAGCGAACGAGAGCGCAGCGTCGTGCCGTCGCCGAGTTCCTTGTCCATATAGACGAACCATTGCGGCGTGTTGCGGAAGATGACAGGCTTCTTGGAGCGCCAGCTGTGCGGATAGCTGTGCTTCAGGCGGCCGCGCGCAAACAGGTTATTGGCAGCGATCAGCGCCTTGATGACGCGCTCATTGGCATCGCCCTTCTTGCCGTTATCGTCCATGACACGGGCAGCACCGCCTTCGGCCGACGGGCCGAAACCGGGAGCGTCTTCGGTGTAGAAACCGGCGTCATCGACCGGGAACGGGATTTTGGTATCGATCCCGCGTGCTTCAAGGGTGCGGACGCTGTTCGTCCAGGCATCAAAGTCCTCGCGGCCATGGCTTGGTGCGGTGTGCACGAAGCCCGTACCGGCATCGTCCGTGACGTGATCGCCATCGAGAAGCGGAACCGGAAAGGTGTAGCCAAGCGACGCCAAAGGATGGGCACAGGTGATGGCGGCCAATTCTTCGCTTGTCACATCGCGAACGAACTTGAAGGTCAGCTTCGCCTTGGCCGCCGCCTCATCGGCAAGCTTCTTGGCGAAGATCAGCTTTTCACCCGGCTGCGGGCCGAAATCGTTCTGCGCGCTTTCGACTTCGAACAGGCCATATTCGACCCGCGAAGAGAACGCGATGGCGCGGTTGCCGGGGATGGTCCACGGCGTCGTTGTCCAGATGACGACGGAGACGCCGGAAAGTCCGGGAGCCGCATCCTTGACCGGGAACTTCACCCAGATCATGTCGCTCTCGACATCGTGGTATTCGACTTCCGCTTCCGCCAGCGCCGTGCGCTCGACCACCGACCACATGATCGGCTTGGAACCGCGATAAAGCTGACCACTCTTGGCGATCTTCAGCAACTCGCCGGCGATGCGGGCTTCGGCGTGGAAGTTCATCGTCGTATAGGGGTTTTCGAAGTCGCCCTCGATGCCGAGACGCTTGAACTCTTCCGACTGAACCTTGATCCAGCCGGCCGCGAAGTCACGGCATTCCTTGCGGAATTCGTTGACCGGAACCTCGTCCTTGTTCTTGCCCTTGGCGCGATAGGCTTCCTCGATCTTCCATTCGATCGGCAGGCCGTGGCAATCCCAGCCGGGCACGTAATTGGCGTCGTAACCGCGCATCTGGAACGAGCGGGTGATGACATCCTTCAGGATCTTGTTCAGCGCGTGGCCGATGTGGATGTTGCCGTTGGCATAGGGCGGGCCGTCATGCAGCACGAATTTTTCGCGGCCGGCGGCGGAGGCGCGCAGCTTTTTGTAGAGGCCCATTTCCTGCCAGCGCTTGACCGTTTCCGGTTCCTTCTGCGGCAGGCCGGCGCGCATCGGAAAATCCGTCTGCGGCAGATAGAGGGTGGAGGAGTAATCCAGTTTTTCTGCGGTGTCGCTCATAATCATACCGTTGTTGCGCGCCGTGTCGGTCGCGCCGTCTCAATTTCAAAGAGGGCAAATACGGAAAGCGCCATGACCAAAGTCATGACAAGCGCCAAAATCCCGGACCTTCCGGCTCGTCAGAGCGGGCGGAAGGCCGGGCCAATAATTCGGCCAATCTGAGTTTTAAACATCAACCGGTATTGGGACATGGCCGGTTGTTTATGCGGTTTTCCGGCAAAAAGGAAGAGAAAAGCGACGGCAATATCGACCGGAACAGGGGCTGACCGGCCTTACCCGGTCAGAACGCGATCCTGGCGTCCAGTTCGCTGAGCGGGCGCACGCCCGATAACATCGCCCTCGCCTCTTCTTCATCGCGCCTGATCTGGGCGACGAGCGGATCAAGACCGTCGAATTTCAATTCATCGCGCAGGTGCCCGAAGAAGGAGACCGAACAGACCTCGCCATAAAGATCGCCGGAAAAATCGAAGACGAATGTTTCGAGCAGCGCCGCACCGTCTTCGGTGACGGTCGGGCGGTAACCGAAGCTCGCCACGCCATCGCGGATCGAACCGTCCGGGCGGCGGAACCGCACGGCATAAATGCCGGCCTTCAGCTCCGTTTCCGGCGCCAGCGCCATGTTGGCGGTCGGATAACCCAGCGTGCGACCGAGCTTCTGGCCACCGATGACTTCGCTTTCCACCGTGAAGCGATAGCCGAGCAGGCCGGCGGCGCCCACCACATCGCCTTCGCACAGAAGCGAGCGGATGCGGCTGGAGGAGACGACATCCGCACCTTCGTCGCGGAAGGCATCCACCAGCGTCACGTCGAAACCGTGGCGTTTGCCGGCCGCCATCAGAAATGCCGGGCCGCCTTCGCGGCCCTTGCCGAAATGGAAATCGAATCCGGTGACAACAGCGCTGGCGTGAAGCCAGTCGACCAGAATAGACTGGACGAATTCCTCCGCCGAGCGCTGCGAAAATTCCCGGTCGAAGGGATATTCGATGACGGAGCGGAAACCGATGGCCTCGAGAATGCGCGCCTTCAGCGGCGCGGGCGTGAGGCGGAAGACCGGCGTATCGGGACGGAAGACGGAACGGGGATGCGGCTCGAAGGTCAAAACCAGCGCGGGCACGCCGCGGGCTTCCGCCAGTTCCAGGGCACGATCCAGCACAGCCCGGTGGCCGCGATGCACGCCGTCGAAATTGCCGATGGCGATGACGCCGCCGCGAAGGGCTTCCGGCAGCGGCTCCTTTTTTTCATTGCGGTGAAAGACGGTCATGGCAATCGATCCATTCCTGCGCCAGCTATTCCTTAGCCGAGACGGCTTCAAGCAAGACGGGGCATCCACCAGCCGGGAGCAGCACCCTGCCCCTTGAGATAGGCGTTGAGAAGCGCCTCGTCCGTCTGGCCGTTCAGCGTATATTCGGCGGCGTGAATGCCGCCGCTGATATAAAGAAGGTTTAGGCCGCTCGCAATCGCGCCCTTCACATCCGTCGGCATGCCGTCGCCGATGGCGAGCACGCGGTCCTTGGCGAAGGCGCCGCGCACTTCCTTGGCCGCCGCAAGGCAGGCCTCATAGATCGGCGCATGCGGTTTGCCGGCAATGCGGACTTCGCCGCCGAGCTGTTCGTAATAGGCCGCCATGGCGCCGGCGCAGGGAATGATGCGCTCGCCGCGCTCCACCACAAGATCGGGGTTGGCGCAGATCATCGGTGCATTGCGGGCGATGAAGCCCTTGAGCATTTCGGTATAATCTTCCGGCGTTTCCGTCTCGTCGTCGAAAAAGCCGGTGCAGACCACGGACTGCGCTTGTGCCTCGCCAACGACGTCAACATCAAGGCCTTCCAGCAGCGGCATGTCGCGCTCGGGGCCAAGCAGGAAGACCTTTTTCGGGCCTTCCGCAATCAGTCCGCGGGTCACGTCGCCAGAGGTGATGATCCGATCATAAGCCTCATCCGGCACGCCGAGAACGCGAAGCTGGGCGATGACGCCGGGAGCGGGGCGCGGCGAATTGGTGATGAGCACCACCGTCTTGCCGGCCTTGCGCGCTTCGTGCAGCGCAACTGCCGCATCCGGAAAGGCGCTGACGCCATTGTGCAGCACGCCCCAGACATCCGAAAGAATAACGTCGAACCCATCAGTGATTTCGCCGAGAGTGAGAATGCGATGGGCCATGAGATGCTTTCCGGATGCTAGAAAAGGGTGAGCGTCACATCGCAAAGCGGGACGCCAATGGCAAGGAAAAAAGCGCCGCCAGGGCGGTCTTTGACCCGCCTGACGCAGCATGAACACAAATACCCCCTAGATACGATGCGGCCGCAACCCGCGAAAAGAATGTCGTCGTAGCGCCTGCCCGCACATGGGAAATTTCTGTCATGGAACGCTGATAACCATAAGCCATGAAATTTTTCAGACAGGGCGTTCTTGACTCCGGCAGAAGCCCTCCTTATCTCGGTTCCGCTGGCACTCGATAAACGAGAGTGCTAACACCCATCAGGCGAGTGCAAAAACTCGCGCAGTCATTTGATCGAGGGATTAGACAATGACAAGCACCAACTTCCGCCCGCTTCACGATCGCGTCGTCGTTCGTCGCGTTGAGTCCGAAGAAAAGACCAAGGGCGGCATCATCATTCCCGATACCGCCAAGGAAAAGCCGCAGGAAGGCGAAATCGTCGCCGTCGGTTCCGGCGCACGCGATGAGTCCGGCAAGGTCGTCGCTCTCGACGTCAAGGCTGGCGACCGGGTTCTGTTCGGCAAGTGGTCGGGCACCGAAGTCAAGCTCAACGGCGAAGACCTTCTGATCATGAAGGAAGCCGACATCATGGGCATCATCGGCTGATTTCGGCCAACCCATCCTTCCTTAAATTTCAAGCCGGACCCCGTCCGGCCATTCGAAACCAGGAGTTTTGAACATGGCAGCCAAAGAAGTAAAATTCGGCCGCACAGCACGCGAAAAGATGCTCAAGGGCGTCGACATTCTTGCTGATGCAGTGAAGGTCACGCTCGGCCCGAAGGGTCGTAACGTCGTTATCGACAAGTCCTTCGGCGCTCCGCGCATCACCAAGGACGGCGTTTCCGTCGCCAAGGAAATCGAACTGGAAGACAAGTTCGAGAACATGGGCGCGCAGCTCGTTCGCGAAGTTGCCTCCAAGACCAACGACATTGCCGGTGACGGCACCACCACCGCGACCGTTCTGGCCCAGGCCATCGTTCGCGAAGGTTCCAAGGCAGTTGCTGCCGGCATGAACCCGATGGACCTGAAGCGCGGTATCGATCTGGCCGTCGCTGAAGTCGTCAAGGACCTTCAGGCCAAGGCCAAGAAGATCAACACGTCCGAAGAAGTTGCACAGGTCGGCACGATCTCTGCAAACGGCGAGCGTCAGATCGGCCTCGACATTGCTGAAGCAATGCAGAAGGTCGGCAACGAAGGCGTCATCACCGTTGAAGAAGCCAAGACCGCTGAAACCGAACTCGAAGTCGTCGAAGGCATGCAGTTCGACCGCGGCTACCTGTCGCCCTACTTCGTGACCAACCCGGAAAAGATGATTGCGGACCTCGAAGACGCATACATCCTCCTGCACGAAAAGAAGCTCTCGAACCTTCAGGCCATGCTGCCGGTTCTCGAAGCCGTCGTTCAGACCGGCAAGCCGCTCGTCATCATCGCTGAAGACGTCGAAGGCGAAGCTCTTGCAACGCTCGTCGTCAACAAGCTGCGTGGCGGCCTCAAGATCGCTGCTGTCAAGGCTCCTGGCTTCGGCGACCGCCGCAAGGCCATGCTGGAAGACATCGCCATCCTGACCGGTGGTACCGTCATCTCCGAAGACCTCGGCATCAAGCTCGAAAACGTTACTCTCGACATGCTCGGCAAGTCGAAGAAGGTTTCGATCTCCAAGGAAAACACCACCATCGTCGACGGCGCCGGCCAGAAGTCCGACATCGAAGGCCGTGTTGCCCAGATCAAGGCGCAGATCGAAGAAACCACTTCCGACTACGACCGCGAAAAGCTGCAGGAACGTCTTGCCAAGCTCGCTGGCGGCGTTGCCGTTATCCGCGTCGGCGGCTCGACGGAAGTCGAAGTGAAGGAAAAGAAGGACCGCATCGACGACGCTCTCAACGCGACGCGCGCTGCCGTTCAGGAAGGCATCGTACCGGGCGGCGGCGTTGCCCTGCTGCGTTCCTCCACGAAGATCACCGTCAAGGGTGAAAACGACGATCAGGAAGCTGGCGTCAACATCATCCGCCGCGCCCTGCAGGCTCTGGTTCGCCAGATCGCAGACAACGCGGGTGACGAAGCTTCGATCGTTGTTGGCAAGATCCTCGAGAAGAACGAAGACAACTACGGCTACAACGCCCAGACCGGCGAATATGGCGACCTGATCCAGCTCGGCATCGTTGACCCGGTCAAGGTTGTCCGCACGGCTCTGCAGAACGCAGCCTCGGTTGCTTCGCTGCTGATCACCACCGAAGCCATGATCGCCGAGCTTCCGAAGAAGGACGCTCCGATGCCGGCAATGCCGGGCGGCGGCATGGGCGGCATGGACTTCTAATCAGTCCTGTCACCGGAATTAAGAAAGGGCGGTCTTCGGATCGCCCTTTTTCTTTGCCGGTACCTAGGTGATTGACAGAAGGCGGCGCAGCTTAACGGCCTCATCCTTGGGCCGTCCCCAAGGATATAATCACATCCAATAAAATCAGTCGTTTGCAGGTTCTTGGGCCTCTCCCAAGAAGGACGTCGACGCTCTCGCGAGAGATGCCACATGGAATCAACAGGTTGCACAATTCTTAAGGCCGCAGGAGGAGAAGTTCGTGTATTGTCCCGTTTTGGAACAGGCGTGATTTTATCCGGCTATTTTTTGCAGCCCTATGCAATAATGGGGCACATTCACCAGCGAATCACCACCCCATACGGGGCCGACCTCAACTCGGACCGTCTTATAAGTGCGCTGTTTAGTTGTACTTTTTCGCATGCCTCACGATTTTGAAGAAGAAATACATAATATTTTTGATTTTCTCACTGAGTGGTTGTTGTAGGTAGTGGAAAATAAACTATAAGTCACCCCCCGTAAGGGTTCCGCGCCGAGGCGGCCACGCATTGAAGGGGTTTCGATGTATGGCAAATACGCTCGACTGCGGGTGGCGGTAAGGGTTCGACCTGGCAGTGGCGCTTGAAGCGGCGGTGCTGGCACGTGTTCATGCGGGGGGCGCGATTTGTTTGAAATATCAAGACGCAACGATGCTCTGCCTGCGGCGGTAACAACCACGCCCGATCCCCGGACCCTGTCGCATTTTTTCATGTCGGAGGAGTGGAGCAGCGATCTTTCGAGCGGCGTCATCCGGCTCGGCGAACATGCGTCATTTATGCACGGCCTGCCGCCGGGCGAGTGCGGATTGCTCAGCCTTGTCCGCTGTTACGACCGCGCAGACCACGCCCGCGTGCTGGAACTTTTCGAGCAGGTTTCCACCGCGCCCTCACGTTTCTGTTTTTCAACCGGCCTTTCCATCTTGCCGGCGATGCGGCAGCCGGTCATCTGCATGGGTGAATCTTCCGGCTTCGAAAACGGCCAGCAAGGGCGCATAACCGGACTTTTCCTGTTTCCGCGCTTTGAGGATATTCGCTTCGCCGCCTGAACATAATCCGGATAGACACCCGAGACCGTTCACAAAATGAAGACGATTTGTCTTCTATTGTTCATCTTTATGGGCGGATGATTTTCGGTCATTGATATCTCCAGACATTGCAGTTCAACCGGCGACACGCCGATTATTTACCGGAGATATCCATGTCCACCAGCCAGAACGTTCTCGTTCTCATCGCCCGTCTTCTGCTTTCCTTCATCTTCATCACCTCGGGCTTCAGCAAGCTCGTCGATCCGGCCGGCACGGCCGGCATGATCACCGGCGCCGGCCTGCCCGCCGCAACCGCGCTTGCCTATATTGCAGGCCTGTTCGAACTCGTCGCCGGCCTTGCCATTCTCGCTGGTTTCCAGACCAAGATCGCTGCCTGGGCGCTTGCCGTTTTCTGCATCTTCACCGGTCTGGTTTTCCACAGCGGCACCGTTGCCGTTCCTGGCTGGCCTGAGCCGGCTCTTGGCTGGATCAACACGCTGAACGGCATCATGATGGTCAAGAACATCACCCTTGCCGGCGCTTACATCCTGCTTGCCGCCTTCGGCGCTGGCGCCTATTCCGTCGACGCCAAGCGCGGCGCGGCTGTCGCCCACGCATAAGCGAAACCGATTACCAAAAAAAAGCCGCCGGATCGCTCCGGCGGCTTTTTTTACGTCATCAGACCGCAGCCCTGATGCGCGAGACGATTTCCTGAACCGCCGCATCGCCTTCATGGTCGGGCTTGCGGGCGCGCACGAAGCAGGCTTCCGAGCGGACGATGATGCCGTCCGAGAGGATTTTCAGGTGGTTGGCCCTGAGCGTCGAGCCGGTGGACGTGATATCGACGATGATATCCGCCTGCCCTGCCGCCGGCGCGCCCTCCGTTGCGCCAAGGCTTTCGACGATGCGATAAAGCTGAATGCCGTGCTGGCGCGAAAAGAACTGCTGCGTCAGCCGCCAATATTTGGTGGCGATCGCCAGTCTGCGGCCATGGCGGGCGCGGAATTCGGATGCCACATCGCCCAGATCGGCCATGCTGTCCACATCCAGCCAGATTTCCGGCACGGCGACGACGACATCGGCATGGCCAAAACCGAGGCGGGCGCAGAACTCCACCTGCGCATCGGCGTTGGTCAGCCCCTCGCGCACGAGGTCTTCCCCGGTCACGCCGAAATCCACCGTGCCGGCGCCAATCTCGCGGGCGATCTCAGAGGCTGAGAGATAGGCGATCTCGATATCGTCACGTCCTTCGATACGGCCGCGATAGGAGCGGTCGTTACCGACCGACGCGACCTTCAGCCCGGCGCGTTCCAGAACGGCGGACGCGTCTTCCTTCATCCGGCCCTTGGAGGGCAATGCGATGGTGATCATGGCTTGTCGCTCCCGCGCACCGTCTCGATGCGATCCAGCCAGAGCGAGAAGCCCACGGCCGGTATTTTTTCCTGTGCGCCGAGAAGCGTGAGCAGCCGGTCGTAACGGCCGCCGCCCGCCAGCACGCTGTCGCTGCCAGCCTCCACCACCTCGAAAACAAGGCCGGTATAATAATCGAGCGGGCGGCCAAAGGCAGCGCCATAGGTCACGGTTTCAAGATCGACACCGGCATTGGCAAGGGCCGCAACGCGTTTATCGAAAGCGGAAAGCGCGCCGTCCAGCTTCAGTTTGGCCTTGGCGGCAAAATCGCCAAGGACCTGCGAGGCCCGAGGCAAAGGCGCCTGCAAGGCGAGGAACTGTTTCAGCAACTCGAAACTCTCATCCGGCAGGCGCGTCGCCGCAAGCGCGAGCTTCTCCCGCAGACGGCGGGCAATTTCGAGCGGTGAGCGGCTGGCATTGGTGGAATAGCCGGTTTCCTGCATCACCGTGTCGAGATAATCGACCAGCACCGCCTCGTCGCCCGTCGCCAGAAGGCCGGCGACCCGCGCGTCGAGGCCGGTCATTGGCTTCGGATGCATAAGGCTTTCCAGCAGCGCGTCCAGCTGCGCCATATCGCCGAAAGCCTGCACCAGCCGCTTCTGCCAGCCAAGCGGCAGGCCAAGCGCTGCAACCACCGCCTCGAATACCTGCTGGTCGCCCAGCGTGACGGCGAGCGCCCGGCCCGGCAGCAGGCGCTGCAGAATGCCGGTGGCGTCGATGACAGCGCGGGCATCGGCGGCGGCGATATCGGTATCGCCGAGATCCTCGATGCCGGCCTGATAGAACTCGCTTGCACCTTCACGGCGCTGGCGGAAGACCTCACCCACATAGGAATAACGCTTCGGCGTACCGGTCGCCGTCTCGATATGGCGCAGGCAGACTGGGATGGTGAATTCGGGGCGCAGGCAGAGGCTTGTCCCCGTCTCGCTTTCCGTCATGAAGATACGGCGGCGCAAATCCTCGCCGGCCATATCCAGAAACGGTTCGGCGGGCTGGATGACGGGCGTGTTCACGCGGCTTGTGCGGCGCGCGGCGAATTCTTCCAGTAGCTCTCCGGCAAATTCCGGCATGTCGATCAGGGGCATGGAACGGTACTTTTCGTCACGGTTCGAGCGGCTGCATCATTTCGATGCGGTTTCCGAAGGGATCATGGACATAAAACCGGTGATACCCTTCCAGCGGCTCATCCTCAACCACATGGCAGCCTGCTGTTTCAAGTGTTTTTCGCAAGCTTGCCAGATCATCGACCAGAAGGGCCGGATGGGCTTTCTTCGCCGGGCGGAAATCCTGCTCGACGCCGAGATGCAGTTTTATCGGGCCGCAGGTGAACCAGCACCCGCCGCGTGCGGCCAGATTGGCGGGCTTTGCCTGCTCCGCAAAACCAAGCAGGCGGCCGTAAAACCGCCGCGCTTCTTCTTCGCAGCCCGCCGGCATTGCCAGTTGAACATGGTCGAGCGCAAGGATCGCCATGGCTTCAGCGCCCTTCGGCGGCGCGGCGAACGTCCTCTGCCTGATGCTCCAGAATCTCGCGAACCTTCGCCACCAGCTCGGCTTCCGGCACGCTGACCTGCGCCACCCGCGCCTCGCGCCAGCTGGCATTGTCCTCGATCTCGCCGGAAAGGCGCTTGCCTTCGATCAGATCCTTGATCTGCACCACGCCCTCGGCGCGCTCGTCACCGCCCTGAATGATGGCGATGGGGGAGCCGAGACGGTCGGCATATTTCAGCTGGTTGCCGAATTTCTTCCAGTTGCCCTGGTACATTTCGGCGCGGATGCCCTCGGCGCGCAGCGCCTGGGTAAAGCGTTGGTAACGGCCCATGCTCTCCACATCGCCATCCATGACCGTGACGAGCACCGGGGCGAGCGGCTTGACCTGTCCGAGCTTGCCGAGGTTCTTCAGCGCCGTCATCAGGCGTGAAACGCCGATGGAGATGCCAGTAGCCGGAACCGGCTGGCCCATGAAACGCGAAACGAGACCATCGTAACGACCGCCACCGCCGACCGAGCCGAACACTACCTTTTCGCCCTTTTCATTGGTGACGTCGAAAGTCAGCTCAGCCTCAAAGACCGAACCCGTATAATATTCGAGGCCTCGAACGACGGAGGGGTCGATCTTGATGCGTGTCGCATCATAACCGGCACTGGAGACCAGGGCGCCGATGGTGTTGAGTTCATCAACGCCTTCCTCGCCCTTCGCCGTACCCGCAACCAGTTTTGCAAGATCATCGGCACTATCGGCATAATTCGTGATACCGACGAAAAACAGAACCTTTTCGATCTGCTCGTCACCGAGGCCCGCACCCTTGGTGAAATCACCCGACTCATCCTTGCGGCCGGGACCGAGCAGCAGCTTCACGCCCTCCGGGCCGAACTTGTCGAGTTTGTCGATGGCGCGCAGCACGTTGAGACGACGACCGGCATTGTCCTCACCCCCGAGGCCGATCGCTTCCATGACGCCGTCGAGCACCTTGCGGTTGTTGACGCGGATGACATAGTCGCCGCGGCTGACGCCGAGCGCTTCCATCGTATCGGCCATCATCATGCACATTTCGGCATCGGCCTGCACGCCGGAGGCGCCCACCGTATCGGCATCGAACTGCATGAACTGCCGGAAGCGGCCGGGGCCTGGCTTTTCATTGCGGAAGACATAACCGGCGCGATAGGTGCGGTAAGGCAGCTGGATTTCGTTGAAATTCTCAGCGACATGACGGGCGAGCGGTGCGGTCAGGTCGTAGCGCAGGCTCATCCATTGGTCGTCGTCATCCTGTAGCGAAAACACGCCTTCGTTCGGACGGTCGCTATCGGGCAGGAATTTTCCGAGCGCATCGGTATATTCGAACAGAGGGGTCTCGATCGGATCGAAACCGTAAAGCTCGTAGACCTTGCGGATTTTCTCGATCATCTCATTGGTGGCATGGATATCGGCAGCAGAACGATCCACGAAGCCGCGCGGCAGGCGGGCTTTCAGTTTCTGAGGCTTTTTTGCTTTTTCGCTCATGATGCCGATCCGATATTTTCCTGAAATTATGCCGGTGTTAAAGCGCGCCGCGCTTTAATTTCTGTTTTTGCGCATGTCTTTATCCCAAAATAGCTGCGCACTTTTGGGAGACATGCTTTAGAGGATGAAGCCCGGTGCGGCAAGCCGCAAAGGCTGTGGTTCTGCTGGCCCCGCAAGGCAAGTGATGATATATGGGATACGTGTATCCCACTTCGGATCGTAAAGGACCTGCCCCCATGAGCAAACAGACGGCCATCCGCCTGCCTGATGAGACCTATGAGCGGCTGAAGGCCCTGTCTGAGCGCACGGGCCGCACATCCGCTTACTATATCCGCGAGGCGATCGAGAAGCATATCGAGGATATGGAAGACCTCTATCTTGCCGAAGAGGCGACGCGCCGCATTCAGAACGGTGAATCGAAGGTAATAAGCGCCGAGGAGTTCTGGCGTGATCTGGACAATTGAATATCACACGCTTGTCCAGAAAGAGATGCGCAAAATAAACCCGGAAGTGCGCCGGCGTATCCGCAGCTTTCTCCATGAAAGGCTGGCGGCGCTGGACGACCCGCGCCAAACCGGCGTGGCCCTACAGGGTTCCGAACTCGGAAACTACTGGCGTTACCGGGTGGGCGATTACCGCATCATCTGCGATATACAGGACCACAAGCTGGTCGTTCTGGTGGTCGAAATCGGCCATCGCCGTGAAATTTACCGTTAGGCATTCATGATCCTCGAAGCCCTGCAATATGCCGCTACCCGTGCGGTCACGCCGAAAGAATTCCGGCCGCATGTCCGCTATTCCGTCAACCTCTGGGCGCGCGCCAATCGGTGCGCGAAAGCCTGGGCGGAGCATGAGAACAACAGCCGGCAATTCGTGCTGCAAGCGGCGAGAAAGCTGAAGCAGCGACGGACGGCAGTCGTTCTGGGTTCCGGCCTGTTGCGGGATGTGCCCCACGATGCGCTGGTAGCGATGTTCGATACCGTCGTTCTGGTCGATCTGGTGCATCTTGCCAGCGTCCAGGCGAAGCTGCGGCTGAACGCCAAAAAGAATGTCCGCATCGCCAATCGCGATCTCTCCGGCTTCGATGATCTCCTGGCGGGCCGGACGGCGGAACCGCTCGATTTCCTGCGGCGAGTGCCCTATCTCGATTTCGTCGTCTCGGCCAACCTCCTGTCGCAGCTCGGCACGGGCGCGCAGCATCGGCTGGAGCGGGAGAAAATCGCGACTGTGCCGGACGATCTCCTGCCAAAGCTCATCCATACGCATGTCGATGCACTGGCCGGCCTGCCCTGCAAGGTCTGCCTTGTGACGGATACAGCCTTCGATGTCATCGGCAAGGATGGAAGCGTGCAGCAGCATGAAGACCTGCTGCATGGCATCGAGATTGCCGCGCCTGCTGCTGCATGGGACTGGCCACTAGCCCCCTTCGGGGAGGAAAGCAGGGATTATCGCATCGTGCATCATGTCATTGCGCGGGAAATGACGTGATCATCACGCGCCTTGCGCCTGCGGCCTACAACCCCGCAAGTCCCGCCTTATAATCCTCCGACGCCGCCCGGCTGAGACGCTCCAGCTCCATCGCAGCGCGGCTGGTATGGCGCTCCTTGTGGCGCAGCAGGGCAAAATTGCGTGCCGGCAGATCGATACCGGCGCGGACCAGCAGGCCCTGTCGCAGGAAAAGCGACGCGACGGAAGCGGAGACGGCGGTGGCCGCGCCGCCGGAGCGGGCAGCCATCACCACGGCCTCGTTGGATGGCAATTCCAGCATGACGGAGAGCTCACCCGGATCCACACCCATCTGCCGCACCGCCGCTTCAAAGGCGGAGCGCGTGCCGGAGCCCTGTTCGCGCAGAACCCAGGACGTGCCATGGAGCATGTCGAGCGCGGTAAGATACCGACCGTCGGCAAAGGGATGGGCCGAACCGGTGACGACCAGAAGCTTGTCCGAGACGACCGGCTGCACCATCAATGCCGGCTCGTCAATCCTGCCTTCGATGAACCCGACCTCCGCCAGTCCCTCCAGCACCGCCTGCGTGACAGTCTTGGTATTGCCAATATCCAGCCGGACCGTGACGCCGGGATAGAGTTTTTTGAACTGCATCAGGATGGGCGGCAGCCAGTAGCTGGCAATGGTCTGGCTGGCGCAGACGGTGATTTCGCCCCGCGTCAGCCCGCCCATTTCCGAGAGGATCAATTCGGCATTGCGCACACGCGCCAGCGTCGCCTTGGCCTCACCCAGAAAGGCCCGGCCGCTTTCGGTCAACTCGATGTTGCGGCCGACGCGATGGAACAGCTCGACATTATAAAAGGCCTCGAGATTCTTGATGGCGGAGCTGACGGCGGAAGCCGTGAGGCCAATGGCTTCGGCAGCGCGGGTCAGATGTTCGCGTTCGGCAACGGCGATGAAGATGCGGAGCTGTTCGAAGGTCATGGCGTTTCATTCGATTTTATCGAACGATATATGCCATATTATTTGATAGAATAAAACAGGCGACTGCGGCATTGTCTGCCCATGGCACACCATCGCACCCTCGCTCACCCCTTTCAGTTTTCTCTCCGCTGGCTCAGCCCGCTTCTGCCGGGCATTCTCATCTGCGCGGCGGTCAGCTGCGCGGCCATTCTGGCGGAGCGTTTTCAGGTACGGATTGCCGGCCACGCCTGGCTTGGCGATCTGGTGCTTGCCATCCTGATCGGCACGCTTTTGCGTTCGCTGGTGTCGCTGCCTTCAGTCGCTTCGGCGGGGATAAAGTTCAGTGCCAAGACGCTGCTTGAGATCGCCGTGGCGCTTCTCGGCGCATCCTTGAGCCTTTCCATTCTCAAAGGCGCTGGCGGCTTGCTGATCGGCGGCATCGCGCTGATCGTGGCGCTGTCGTTGGCTGTGAGCTACGCAGCCGGACGAATGCTGGGTCTACCGCCCAAACTCGCAACCCTTATCGCCTGCGGCAATTCCATCTGCGGCAATTCCGCCATTGCAGCTGCTGCGCCCGCCATCGGCGCCAAGCCTGAAGATGTCGCCGCCTCGATTGCTTTTACTGCCGTTCTCGGTGTCGCTGCCGTGCTTTTGATGCCGTTCCTGCCGCAGCTCCTCGGACTCGACGCCACCCAATACGGCATCTTCGCCGGGCTTACGGTCTATGCCGTGCCGCAGGTTCTGGCCGCCACCGCACCGCTAGGAGCCGTGGCCGTGCAGACGGGCACCATCGTCAAGCTCATCCGCGTGCTGATGCTAGGGCCTGTCATCGCCACTCTCTCCGTCATTCACGGCCAGTCCGGCAAGGGACGCCTGAAGCTGCAGCAGATGGTTCCGTGGTTCATCATCGGCTTCGTGCTGATGATCATGGCACGCTCCTTTGGCCTCATCCCCGAGGTCCTGCTTTCCCCCGTCGCCTCGCTCTCCAACATTCTCACGATCATGTCGATGGCGGCTCTGGGACTATCCGTCGATATTCGCAGCCTTCGCCATGCCGGTGGCAAGGTCATCATTGCCGCCAGCCTGTCGCTCGTGCTGC
The DNA here is from genome assembly GCF_027956525.1 of Agrobacterium sp. ST15.13.013. Classification (NCBI taxonomy): domain Bacteria; kingdom Pseudomonadati; phylum Pseudomonadota; class Alphaproteobacteria; order Hyphomicrobiales; family Rhizobiaceae; genus Agrobacterium; species Agrobacterium sp. ST15.13.013. Next base: position 205,573 of record NZ_JAQKGP010000003.1, on the reverse strand, counting down.
TGGGCGTTCTGAGTTTCGGCCTGATCATGCTGACCCAGGCCGCCTGAGCAAAAGGCGGGGCGTTATTTTCCGGTGCTGATCGTCAAGGTGTAGTGCGCGCCGAGCCCGCGGCGCGGCGATCCCAGGATCAGCGTCGGGCGGATCAGCCATTCCGTATCCGCCTTGGGCGTCAGGGTCGCCGTTTTCCCTTGGGAATCGCTGAAGAAGATCGCGTCCTCATCCGGCGTCGAAAAATCGAATATCGCCATCAGCACAAATTCGCTTGACGCGGCAAGTTCGATCTTCACCGTCTGCCCCGCCTTCACCTTCAGGCGATACACATCGCCACGCCCACGCCGCGTCCAGCCGTCCAGCGTCAGCGGTCCTTCCGGCGGCAGGGCTACTTCCCTCAGCCTTTCACCGTCATCGAGCCAGATGCCATCGACATTGCGGCTTTCCGCCAAGGATGGATGCGGCAAGGCAGCCACGGCCATGGTGAGCGCCAGAAGAAGGGAGGTTACCTTCATGGACGTACAAACTCCCGCCGCATGACCTCTATCGGCTGGCGGCAATGACAGCCTTCGATATGGTCGTTGACCATACCCATGGCCTGCATGAATGCATAGACGGTCGTCGGGCCGACAAAGGTCCAGCCCCGTTTCTTCAAATCCTTGGAAAGGCGGATGGAGGCGGCGCTGGTGGGATTGGCCCTTAACGTCGCATAGTCCAGCCTTTGCGGCCTTTCTGCGGCAGCGGGTTCGAAACCCCAGAAATAACGGGCGAGCGAACCGAATTCATCGCGCAGCGCCATGGCGCGGCGGGCATTGTTGATGGTCGAAACGATCTTGCCGCGATGGCGGATGATGCCCTTGTCGGCAAGGCAGCGCTCGATATCGGCGTCACCGAATTCCGCCACCTTTTCGAATTCGAAATTGGCGAAAGCGAGACGGAAAGCCTCGCGCTTGCGCAGAACGGTCAGCCAGGAAAGGCCGGACTGGAAACCTTCCAGGCAAATCTTCTCGAAAAGGCGGCGATCGTCGGTGACGGGATAACCCCATTCCTCGTCGTGGTAACGGCTGTAATCCGCAAGTCCCTGCTGCCAGAAACACCGCACCAGGCCATCCGCGCCCGTTTCAAGTCCCGCTTCATTCATTCCGCAATCACCCTTCTCACTCCAGCCCGCGACCGGTTCAGACCGCGCACTTACCACTCATTCACCACGTTTCAAAACCGGGTGCTAACCTTAAATACAGCTTTCCCTAATCAAGCGCTTTTTAATGAGCCGCCATTTACGATTCGCTGGCGTCGAGGTGCGAACCTGTCCGTCAAAGCGGGCGAACAGCCCCGCAAATCCATAGTTGCGACATCCCGCAGAGAGAGTCCACCCGATGACGATGAAGTCCGTTTTTCTGGCGCTGAGCCTCGTTTCCACCTTTGCCGTTCCGGCCGCCATGGCCAATGAGCGTTATCGCGAGCGTCCGCCCATTGTCGTCAGCCCCGATCTTTCCGCCCCCTGGGTCACCCAGCTCGGCGGTCGCGGCAATGTTCGCCCCGTGGTTTATCCGCGCGCCCCTGCCGCACGCCAGCCGTTCTTCCAGCGGCGTCAGGCCGTCATGCCGCAGCGCCCCAGCTCCGGCGTCACATCGCAGCGCCCGGCAAGGGTGCAGAATGCCGCAGCACGCCCCAACGCGCCGGTGCGCACCCAGATCGCACCGCAATTCCTGCCGCAGATCGTCACCTATACGACCAGTGAAAAACCCGGGACCATCGTCATCGATACGCCGAACCGTTTCCTTTATCTCGTTCTCGCCGATGGCAAGGCCCGGCGGTACGGCGTCGGTGTCGGCAAGCCCGGTTTCGAATGGGCAGGCACCCACAAGGTGACCCGCAAGGCGGAATGGCCGAGCTGGACCCCGCCGAAGGAAATGATCACCCGCGAGGCGAGGAAGGGACATTACCTGCCGGCCTTCATGGAAGGCGGCCCGGCGAACCCGATGGGCGCGCGCGCCATGTATCTCGGCTCGACGCTTTACCGCATCCACGGCACCAACCAACCCTGGACAATCGGCAGCAACAATTCCTCCGGCTGCATCCGCATGCGCAACGAGGACGTCACCGATCTCTATGAACGCGTGAATGTGGGCACCAAGGTCATAGTGATATGATGGCAACGGCACCGCTAATACGTAGGCTTATATTCGGCGTGGCGGCGCATCGCGCTTGAATTGACGTCCCGCAGCGGTACAATCGGCGCTAGATTGATTGAAGGAGACTTGGCGGGGGACGCCAGGCGCCGGACCTCTCTCACAAAGATGACGGAACGGCCTTGAAACGGGTGGTCAACTGACCGCCCGTTTTTCGTTTCTGTCATTCAAATGTTATAAAAAAACGGTTTGGTGAATTACTGATATCAATCTGGATTCACTTCATGCCGCGCCATACTTCATTTGTTTGCGCCCTGCTCTTCAGCGGCGTTTCCTTCTCTGCCGCAATCGCGGGCGAATTTGAAATTTCCGGTTATGGCGGCTGGCAAAGCGCGCCGCACAGCGATGTGACGGTTTCCGACGGGCCTGATTTCCGGGCCGGGTGGGAAGGCAAGTCGTTTTCCAATCCACCCTATTGGGGCGTGCGCGGCACCTACTGGTTCGATGAGGGCCAGCTCAGGAATTTCGGCATCTCGCTCGATTTCACCCATGACAAGGTCTATGCCGACGACGAGACGCTTGCCCGTTCCGGCTGGTCGCATTTCGAATTCACCGACGGCCTGAACCTTTTGACGCTGAATGCGCTCTATCGCTTCCCGCTGGAATCCCTGCCGATCACCCCTTATGTGGGTGCCGGCGTCGGCATCAACGTGCCGCATGTGGAAGTGTACCGCCCGTCAGGCAGGACCTTCGAATACCAGTTCGGCGGCGCAACCCTGCAGGCGCAGGCCGGCCTCAGCTACCGCATCACCGACAACTGGTCGACCTTCGTGGAATATAAGGGCACCTATTCCTTCGTCGACGTCGATATCGACAATGGCGGCTCGTTGAAGACCGATATCATCACCAATGCGGTGAATTTCGGCGTGGCGTATAAGTTCTAGCTCTCTTCCGTCATTCATGTGCTTGTCACAGGAATCCAGCCGACGCGCGTCTGCGCGGCGGGGAGAGTCCTTCAAGCCCAAAGACTTGGGCTGGCTGGATCCCTGTGACAAGCACAGGGATGAGGAGAGAACAAAGAAAACCCTCACGACCCAATCTTTGCGGCACACGTCATGGCGCGCTGGATCACTGCCTTATCGGCACACGGCGTTCTAAACCGAAAGCCTCGCCGGTTTCGGCCCGCCATAGGCCCAGTCCAGCAGCTCCACCGTGTGCAGGATCGGCATATCCGTGCCGGTTCCGATCTGCGTGATGCAGCCGATATTGCCTGTCGCGATGACATCCGCCCGTGTGGCCTCGATGTTCTTCACCTTGCGCGCCTTCAGCGTGGCGGAAATCTCCGGCTGCAGAATGTTGTAGGTTCCGGCCGAGCCGCAGCAGAGATGCCCTTCCGCCGGATCGCGCACGGTGAAACCCGCCGCCTTCAGCAATTGTTTTGGGGCGAGCGTTATTTTCTGGCCGTGCTGCATGGAGCAGGCGGAATGATAGGCCACCGTCAGACCCTGATTCTGCTTTTGCGGCAGATCGAGGGTGGCGAGATATTCGGTGATGTCCTTCGCCAAAGCCGAGACCCGTGCGGCTTTTTCGGCATAGGCCGGATCGAGCCGCAGCATATGGCCGTAATCCTTGATGGTGGTGCCGCAGCCGGAAGCGGTGATGATGATGGCGTCGAGACCGCCGCTTTCCATCTCGCGCGTCCAGACGTCAACGTTGCGCCTTGCGGAGGTGAGCGCCTCTTCCTCGCGCCCCATATGATGCACGAGAGAACCGCAGCAGCCCTCCCCCTTCGGCACCACGACCTCAATGCCGAGCCGCGCCAGCAGGCGCAACGTCGCCTCGTTGATGCCGGGATCGAGCACCGGCTGGGCGCAGCCGGTGAGGATTGCCACGCGTCCACGTTTCTCGCCTTCGGCCGGCCGCTCTCCCGGACGGGTCGATGCGGAGGCCGCGGGCACGGCGACGGGGGCGAGAGCGAGCATGGATTGCAGCGGCTTCAGCGCCGGAACCTTGGCAAGCAGACTGGAGAAAGGCCGCGCCAGCCGGGCCAGATGCAGGGCCAGCCGGAAACGGGCTGGATGGGGCAGGACGGCAACCAGAAGATTACGGATCAGCCGATCCCTGAAGGGGCGCTTGTATGTCTGTTCGATATGGGCGCGAGCATGATCGACCAGATGCATGTAATCCACGCCGGAGGGACAGGTGGTGGTGCAGGCAAGGCAGGAAAGACAGCGGTCGATATGGGTGACGACCTCGCGGTCGGCCGGGCGACTGTTTTCCAGCATGTCCTTGATGAGGTAGATGCGGCCGCGCGGACTGTCCAGCTCGTTGCCGAGCGTGACATAGGTGGGACAGGTGGCGGTGCAGAAGCCGCAATGCACACATTTGCGCAGGATTTTTTCGGATTCCGCCACATGCGGATCGGCCAGTTGTTCTGATGTGAATGATGTTTGCATGGTTCAGACGGCCCCTTCCATCGTTACGGCCATCTTGCCGGGATTGAAGATGCCCGCCGGATCGAGCTTCTCCCTGATACGCGCAGAAAGCAGCGCTTCCGCCGCCGGGCGCGGTTCGAAGGCAGCGACCGTGGCGCGCGCCGCATCGCTTGCCCTCACCAAAGTCGCGTGGCCGCCGCCAAGCGCCCGGATCGCGCCCCGCAGCAAATCCGCCTCGGGGTCCGCCTCCATCTGCATCCAGACAAGGCCGCCCTGCCAGTCGTAAAAGGCGTCTATGCCCGCCTCCATGCGCAGCGCCGCAACAAGCTGATGCCCCACCGAAGGCGCGACCGATACTTTCCACAAGGGCTTCGCCGCCCGCCCGGCATAGGGTGCGACATCGCGCACCTGACGCCACAAAAGCCTGCTCTCCTCGGCCTCCAGCAGCGCCCACGGCCCGACCCGGTCCATGACGGAAAGGAGTTTGGCCGTGCGCGCCTCCACCGAAGCCGCAAGGCCTTCCAGACGCAGAATGGTCGCCGGGCCGTCCGGCAATCCGCCATCGATGAAACGGGAACGAACGCTTTCCGGCAGATGCGCCGCGCCGGAAACCTCGACGCTCATCGCCATCGCCGCCGCCATGATGCGCGTCGCCGCTTCATCGTCGAGACCGGAAACGACGACGGTTTTTTCCACCGGCGGTTTCGGCAGCACGCGGAATGTGACTTCGGTGAGGAAACCGAGCGTGCCGAAAGACCCAGCCAGGAATTTCGAAAGATCAAGCCCGGTGACATTCTTCATCACCCGGCCGCCGGCCTTGATGACCTCACCGCTGCCATTGACGAAACGGATACCCAGCAGGCTGTCGCGGGCCGCACCGGCCACATAACGGCGCGGGCCGGAAACATTGGCGGCGAAGACGCCACCAATGGTCGGCTCACCTTCGGTGCCCATGATCGGGCGGTGATCCATCGGCTCGAAGGCCACCATCTGGCGGTTTTCAGCGAGAGCCGCTTCGACGGTGGCGAGCGGGGTGCCGGCCTTGACGGTCATGACCATTTCGGCGGGCAGGTAGGAGACGATGCCGTTCATCGCGCGGGAGGAGAGTGCTTCATCTGCCGTGACAGCATTGCCGAAACCGGAGCGGGTGTTGCCGCCGATGATTTTCAGTGCGGATTTTCGCGCGGCGTGGTCGCGGATGATGTCGGCGACCTGGGTTTCTGCATAGGGGGTCAGCATGGGGCGGCGGGCTCCGGGCATGGGACAGCGACGTTTGCGCGAGGGGCACCCCCCTCTGCCCTGCCGGGCATCTCCCCCTCAAGGGGGGAGATCGATATGCCGCACTCGCTCGTTCCATGGGCGGTGTGTTCTCCGCTTGCCGATCTCCCCCCTTGAGGGGGAGATGCCCGGCAGGGCAGAGGGGGGTAAGCCACACTCTCCAACGTCAAAAATCCCACACCCATCATCCCCTCCCCTCCAGCGGAAACACCTTGGAAGGGTTCATCAGCCAGTCCTCATCGAAAGCCGCGCGCACCGCCATCTGCTGGGCAAGATCGGCCTCGCCGTACTGGTGGCGCATCAAGTCCCGTTTTTCGATGCCCACACCATGTTCGCCGGTGAGACAACCGCCGGCATCGACGCAGAGCTTCAATATTTCATTGCCTGCCTCTTCCGCACGGGCTGCGTCCTCCGGATCGTTGGCGTTGAACAGGATGAGCGGGTGCATATTGCCATCGCCGGCATGGAAGACATTGGCAACGCGCAGGCCGAGCCGGTCGGTGATTTCGCTTGTCTTTTTCAATACATAAGAAAGTTGCGAAAGCGGCACCGTTCCATCCATGCAGATATAATCCGCGATGCGGCCGGTCGCGCCGAAGGCGGATTTGCGGCCTTTCCAGATTGCCGCCGCTTCCATCGCCGACTGGCATTCCTTCACCGTCTTTACCCCATGTTTTCGGGCAATCGCCACGATGTCAGCCAGCATGGCATCCATTTCCGCCTCGGAGCCTTCGACCTCGACGATCAGCAGCGCGCCGACATCCAGCGGATAGCCCGCTTTGGCGAAGGCCTCGCAAATTTCGATGGCTGGCTTGTCCATGAATTCGATGGCGACCGGGATGATGCCCGCCCCGATGATATCGGCCACGCAGGAACCGGCCTCCTCGGACGTCTCGAAGCCGAACAGCACCGGTCGCGCGCCTTCCGGCCTGGCGATCAGCCGCACTGTCGCTTCCGTGACGATACCGAGCTGACCTTCCGAGCCGCAGACGAGGGCGAGCAGATCGTAGCCGGCCGCATCGAGGTGCTTGCCGCCCAGTTCCAGCACTGTGCCATCGACAAGCACCATTTTCACGCCAAGCAGATTATTGGTGGTGACGCCGTATTTCAGGCAATGCGCGCCGCCGGAATTCATGCCGATATTGCCGCCGATGGTGCAGGCAAGCTGCGAGCTGGGGTCCGGCGCGTAAAAGAAACCTTCTGCACCTGCCGCATCGGAAATGGAAAGATTGGTGACGCCCGCCTGCACCCGCGCTGTACGGTTATAAAAATCCAGTTCGAGGATCGAGGCCATCTTGGAAAGGCCGACCACCACCGCATCCTCTTGCGGGATCGCCCCGCCGGAGAGCGAGGTGCCAGCCCCGCGCGGCACAACCGGTATGCCGTAACGGTGACAATATGTCATCACCGCCGCCACCTCCTCCGTCGTTTTCGGTAACGCCACGGCCAGCGGCAGGCGGCGATAGGAGACGAAGGCGTCGGTTTCGAAAGGCACGAGTTCGCGCGGTTCGTGCACAAGACAATCCGCCGGCAGAATATCCTTGAGGTCCGCTATGATGCGGTCACGCCCCGCGACGACTTTCGCGCGCGGCTCCAGAAACTTGATCGGCTGCGTCACCGCCCCTCCTCCATGCCATCTTACCAACTGGTATTCTTTCTTTACCACTTTGAAACGACGCAATCAAATGTTATGGATTTTTTCCATTCTGGAAACAATCGAGGGCAACTATGACGAATCTGGGCGATCTGGAAGTCTTCGCAAGCGTTGCCGCCTCCGGCAGCATGTCGTTGGCCGCAAGGGAGCTTGGTTATTCGCCCGCCGTCATTTCCAAGCGCATCAAGCGGCTGGAAGAAAAGCTGGGCGCACGGCTTTTCCAGCGCACCACGCGGCAAATCTCTTTGACCGAAGCGGGACAGGGCTTTTACGAGCGGGTGCTTGCCGTGCTGGAAGGGCTGGAGGAGGCCGAGGATTTCGTGTCCGGCCGCGCCAATACGGTCAACGGTACGCTGAAGGTTTCCGCGCCGACCTCCTTCGGGCGCATGCATATCGCGCCGCATCTGAAGGGTTTCATGGAGCGGCATCCGGATCTTTCGGTCAATCTGGTGCTGAGCGACGAATTCATCGACATCATCGAGGGTGGTTACGATCTGGCGATCCGTATCGCCGATCTCAATTCCTCCAGCCTCGTGGCTCGCAGGCTGGCGCCGGTGCGTCGCATGCTTTGCGCGTCGGCGGACTATGTGGCTGCCCACGGTATGCCGACAACAATTGAGGACTTGAAGAAGCACCGCTGCCTGCCTGCCCATAATAACGATGTCTGGCGGCTGGAGGGACCGAGCGGCGCGATGAGCATTCGCCCGGAGGGGATGCTGGTCACCAATTCCAGCGAGGTGATCCGCGAGGCGGTGATATCAGGGCTCGGCATTGCGCTGCGCTCCACCTGGGATATCGGCCATGAATTGCGCAGCGGCAAGCTGGTGCAGGTTCTGCCGGGTTATGAGGGATCGCGAAACGTCACGCTCTCGGCGGTTTATCCGAGCCGGCAGTTCCTGCCTGCCAAGGTGCGGCTGTTCATCGACTATCTCGCCGGGCTTTATGGGCCTTCACCCTATTGGGAGCAGGGCTGACATCCTGATTTCAATGCCCGCCCTCGGCATGGGAGCGGCGGATGCGGCGCACCACCCACCAGACGCCAAGCACTGCGAAGGGAACGGAAATGCCGGTGACGACGGTCGGGTCGACCGGCAGCACGTCATGGCTGACTGCCTTGGTGAGATAACCGATAAGGCCGACGACATAATAGGAGATGGCGGCGACCGAGAGGCCTTCCACGGTCTGCTGCAGGCGAAGCTGCATGGCGGCGCGTTTGTTCATGGTGTTCAGCAACACCGTATTCTGCCGTTCCAGTTCCACATCGATCCAGCTTCGAACCAACGCCGTGGCGCGATAGAGCTTGCGCGACAGGTTGGCCTGCCGCTCCTCCACCGACTGGCAGGTGCGCATGGCCGGCGCCATGCGCCGTTCCAGAAAGCTACCCATGGTCTCATGGCCCTGTACCGGGGTTTCGGCGAGCGCCCGGATGCGTTCGCGCACGATGCCGTCATAGGCGCGGCTGGCGCCAAAGCGATAGAGGCTGAGCGCGGCATTGGCCTCCAGCTCCGCGGCAAGCCGGGTCATTTCCGCCAAGAGCGCATCGGCCTCGTCGCGCGCACCGTTTTTCATGCGCTGGGTGATACCCGTCAAACCGTCCTCGATGCGGCGGATTTCCGGCGACAGCGTCTGCGCCATAGGAAGGCCGAGCATGGCAAGGGTGCGATAGGTCTCGATATCCAACAGCCGCTGCACCAGCGCACCGCGGCTGTAATCGCTGAGGCCCCGGTCGATCACCAATATCTGCGTCAGCCCGTCGCGATCCTGCCGGAAATCGGTGAGGATCGCCGCCTGACCGTCACGCACGTCACTGTGACAGAGGCTGGTCGGCTCGAAGATTGTCTCCGCCTGAGACGCCACGCCATTTTCCGGGCGGATTTCAAGCCGCACGCCCGAGATCAGCGAGCCGGGCGGCGAAAAGCCGTCACCGAAGGGATCGCCGGCAATCTCGCCTCCGAATTTTTCCGGCGCGGGGCCATCCCAGAACCAGGTCGAAAATTCGGTATGCCGCTCCCAGCGCAAGGTGCCCTGCCCCCAGGGCATGGCATGGTGACGGGCATCGCGCTCCGGCGGCGCAACACCGCGGCTGCGCGACATTTCCGCGATGACCGAGTGATGCACGGCGGAACCGCCATCCATCATGAAGGCGAGCTGGACGATGATGCGCGAGGGTGCGAGAAGCACCGTTGGCCGCGCATGAACCTCCCCGAGCGCCAGCGATCTTTCCGGCGCGCTTGCGAAAGCAAATCTACCTTTGGCCATTGCAATATCGTCCCCGCCTGTTGCGCTGGTTTCATTGGAGCATTTCCAGGAAAAGTGGACCCCGGTTTTCCGTCCGGAAATGGGCAAAAATAAAGAGTTAGAGTGTTTTCGCGATTCGAAGAAAAGCGAAAAAACTCTAAAACATCGATCACGATGAAAACACCGCAATCGACGCCGCTGTCATTGTTTTGATCCACCTGGCGGAAAAATCCGCCCTCGTCGCCCTGTCCTACTGCTGCTTTAACAAAAGCCAATTCGAAAAGGCAGATGCCGTGTTGCCGCAGGCATGGCGCGGATGAGGCGCGGAACTGGATAGAATATTTGACCAGTGCGCTGCTTCGCTGATAATTTGCCCCATCGAAATACGGGGCGGGATTTCGCCGGAGACTTCTGCGATGGACGAAACGCTTTTTGCGCGCATCGAGCACAGCCGCACATCGCAGGAGGTGATCTTGCGTTTCGAGGAACTGATCCTCGATGGCATATTGCGGGACGGCGACAGGCTGCCCGGCGAGCGCGAACTGGCGCAACGCCTCGATGTCTCGCGGCCCATCCTGCGGGAAGCGCTGAAGGAGCTTGAGACCCGTGGCCTCCTTACCAGCCGGCATGGCGGCGGCACCTATGTCGCCGATATTGTCGGCCCGGTCTTTTCCGATCCCTTGAGCGCGCTGATCACCCGCCACAGCCGGGCGACGCGGGATTTCCTCGAATATCGCCGCTATATCGAAGGCATGACCGCCGAACTTGCCGCACAGCGGGCGACGGAACCGGACAGGCGCAACCTTGCCGCCATCGTAGACAGAATGCGGGAAGCGCATGAGGCGGGCCGTTTCGAAGAGGAGCTTGCGGGCGATGTGGAGTTTCACAACGCCATCGGCGAGGCGGCGCATAATATCGTGCTGATGCACACGTTACGGTCCTGCTACCGGCTTCTGAGCGACGACATCTTTTATAATCGCCATCTCATCTTCACCGTGTCCAGCGCCCATGATGAGGTGCTGAGACAGCATATCGCAATTCACGATGCGATCGCCGCCGGCGACCCGGCAGCGGCAAGGGCGGCGGCGGAGACCCATATCGACTTCATCGTGGAGACGACATCCAAGGCCCACCAGGCGCGGGAATGGGACCGAATTTCGCGTCTGAGGCAGCAGCAGCGCAGCGGTTGAAAACACTATCCGGCAAAATACGGCATCTTTTTTCAGTTTTTGATGGAACCTTTTGTGCCCTTCGGTCTTTTTATCGGGTTAATTGGAAAAATTTACCAAGATGGGACCCATGACGACCACGAGCGAAACTGAACGCTATCCGCGGATAGCTCTCATATCGACGCATGGCTATGTCGCCGCGCACCCGCCACTCGGCGCGGCGGACACCGGGGGGCAGGTTGTTTATGTGCTTGAGCTTGCACGCAAACTCGGACAGCTCGGTTATACTGTCGATCTTTACACCCGCCGTTTTGAAGACCAGCCGGAATTTGATGAGGTTGACGAGCGCGTCCGCGTGGTGCGCATTCCCTGCGGCGGCCGCGATTTCATTCCCAAGGAATATCTGCACCGCCACCTGATGGAGTGGTGCGAAAATGCGTTGCGTTTCATCAAGAAGAACGACCTGAATTATTCTTTCATCAACAGCCATTACTGGGATGCTGGCGTGGCGGGGCAGCGGCTCTCCGAAGCGCTGAAAATCCCCCATCTGCACACGCCGCATTCGCTCGGCATCTGGAAAAAGCGCCAGATGGAGACCGATTATCCGGAAAAGGCCGATACGTTCGAACTGGAATTCAACTTCAGGGAACGTATCCAGCACGAGCTGATCATCTATCGCAGCTGCGACATGGTAATCGCCACGACGCCGGTGCAGCTCGATGTTCTAATCGAGGATTATGGCCTGAAGCGCAAACATATCCACATGATCCCGCCGGGTTATGATGACAACCGTTTCTTCCCAGTTTCCGATGCGACGCGGCAGATGATCCGCCAGCGCTTCGGTTTCGAGGGCAAGACGGTGCTGGCGCTTGGACGCCTCGCCACCAACAAGGGTTACGACCTGCTGATCGACGGTTTCTCCGTTCTTGCCGAGCGAGAACCGGAAGCCCGGCTGCATCTGGCGGTCGGCGGCGAGAATATGGACGAGCAGGAAACCACGATCCTCAACCAGCTGAAGGAGCGGGTGAGAGCGCTCGGTCTCGAAGACAAGGTGGCCTTTTCCGGCTACGTCACGGATGAGGACCTGCCGGACATTTATCGCGCCGCCGATCTCTTCGTGCTCTCAAGCCGCTATGAACCCTTTGGCATGACGGCGATCGAGGCGATGGCGAGCGGTACGCCCACCGTCGTCACCACCCATGGCGGATTGTTCCGGGCCATCAGCTATGGCCGCCATGCGCTGTTTGCCGATCCTTTCGACAAGGAAGACCTTGGCATCACCATGATGAAGCCGTTCAAACATGAGCGGCTTTACGGGCGGCTCTCCCGCATGGGGGCGCATAAGGCGCGCAGCCTGTTCACATGGACCGGCATCGCCCAGCAGCTTCTCGCCCTTGTGGAAGGCAGGACCATGATGCCGGTTCTGGAAGAAGCCGATTGGGCCGAACCATGGAATGATGGCGATTGAGACCGCTTCGCCTTTTTTCCACAGATCTCGACGGAACCGTCGTCGGCGATAACGACGCCACGCGCCGGTTCCGCGATTTCTGGTATTCGTTGCCGGACGGTCAACGTCCCCTTCTGGTTTTCAACAGCGGCAGGCTGATCGACGACCAGCTTGCGCTGCTCGAAGAGGTGCCACTGCCGCAGCCCGACTATATCATCGGCGGCGTCGGCACCATGCTGCACGCGAAAGAGCGTGGCGAGCTCGAAAGCGCCTATAAAACCTCTCTCGGCACCGGTTTCGATCCGCAGAGGATCATCGACGTGATGGCCGGCGTGCCTGGCGTGACGATGCAGGAGGAGCGCTATCAGCACGGCCTGAAATCCAGCTGGTTCCTGCATGGCGCTGATGATGCGGCGCTTGGCGAGATCGAAGCAGCGCTTGTGGCGGCCGATATCGATGCCCGCATCGTCTATTCCAGCGACCGCGATCTCGACATATTGCCAAAGGCCGCTGACAAGGGTGCGGCGCTTGCATGGTTATGTGGACAATTGCGCATCGGCCTCGACGAATCAGCGGTCGCGGGCGATACTGGCAATGATCGGGCGATGTTCGAACTGAATGATATTCGCGGCGTGATCGTGGGCAATGCATTGCCGGAGCTTGTCTCACTGGCGGGCCGCGGCAATCGCTTCTTCCAGGCGCGTGCGACGGAAGCCGATGGCGTGATCGAAGGTCTCCGACATTGGGGATTAAATCCCGACAGGCGCAATATCGGCAATTATTCATAGCGGTTTTGCGTTTCAGGACCTGAAAGCGGACAAAACCGCGATTGCCGCAATCGGCTGTTTGCCCGGGAAGCTGCCCGGTCGAAGCCCTGTTCGCACATCTTCCGTATTTTTTCCGGGCCTGCAGGCTTCATCAGCATGAAGAGAGTAGTGGGTTATGGGTGATGAGGGATTGGCGGAATTTACGGAGTATCTATATTAGCAATTATCATTAGCGGGCAAAGAAGGACCTATTCGGATTGAAGATTTTGAATCGATTGGCGACAGATGTTGGCTTGATGTTGCGCAGACCGCCGCGACAGCAATATGCGGCGCTGTGCTATCGATTGTCCAAGAAGAATCCGGGACCGGAAGTGTTGCTGCTGACCAGCCGGGATACGGGACGCTGGGTCATTCCCAAGGGCTGGCCTATGGCCAACAAGAAGGCCCATGCCGTGGCCGAGCAGGAAGCCTATGAGGAAGCCGGCGTCAAAGGCACGGTGGAAAAGGCGCCTTTCGGTTATTACGAATACGAGAAAAAGCTGAACAGCGGCGTCAATGTGCCGTGCAGGGTTCAGGTGCATCTGCTCGAAGTCTCGGAGATGCAGGAAAGCTTTCCCGAGAAGGAATCGAGGCGGCTGGAATGGGTCAGCCCCCAAGAGGCGGGAAAACGTGTCAACGAGCCGGAACTGAAAGCACTGATGCTCGCTTTCGACAAGCGGATGGCGCATTCGAAATAGTGCGACCGCCCTTGACATGGCAATGAGCAGTTTGTTTTTCCAACCTGGCCTTTATCGTCTTTCCTTTTGGAAAGATGTGCGAGATGTAACAGTCTTTCTGTAAAATTGCCTTCAACCTGCGACGCTGCCGGACGAAAGGGAATGCTGGCAAACGAGGTGTGAATGGCAATCAAGCCGCCATTGAACATGAAACAAACGCTCGATAAGGATCTCGACAAGATTACCCGTGTCGAGGAAGCGACGCTGCACGTCACGCAGCAGCTCGCCGGCCTTGGCGCAGGGTTCATGTTCGTTGTTCTGGCGGCCATCTTCGCCGGCGTCTTCGTCACCGGCACCGCGGGTTCGGTCATAATTATCGCCGCCGTCGCCATCGGCGCCTATATGGCGATCAACATCGGTGCGAACGACGTTACGAACAATGTCGGCCCGGCGGTGGGCGCCAAGGCCATGCCGCTTGCCGCCGCCCTCATCATCGCCGCCATCTGCGAGATTGCCGGGGCGCTTATAACTGGCGGCAACGTCGTCGAGACCATTTCCAGCGGTATCATCAACATCGGCACAATTCCCGACAGGACCGCCTTTTCATGGGCCATGCTCTCGGCGCTTCTCGCCGCCGGCCTTCTCGTCAATGTCTCGACATGGACAAGGGCGCCGATTTCCACCACCCATACGGTGGTGGGCGGGGTTGCGGGCGCTGGAATGGCGGCCTATGGAGCGAAGGCGGTCGACTGGCTTTCGCTCGGCAGCATCGCCTTCGCATGGGTGCTGGCACCCTTCATCAGCGCCATCATCGCCGTCGCCATCCTTGCTTTCATCAAGGAATTCATCATTTACCGCGAGGACAAGCTCGCCGCCGCCCGGCTGTGGGTGCCGGTTCTCATCGGTTTGATGGCGGGCGTCTTCATGGCCTACCTCATCTGGGTCGGATTGCGGCAGCTGATGCATGTGTCGCTTGGCCATGCCAGCCTCATGGGGCTTGTGACCGGGCTCGTGGTCTGGCGGCTCTGCGTGCCGATCATCCGAAAACAATCGGAGGGATTGGAAAACCGCAACCAGTCGCTTCGGACGCTGTTCCAGTGGCCGCTGGTTCTCGCCGCCGGCCTGATGTCCTTCGCTCATGGGGCGAATGACGTTTCGAACGCCATCGGTCCGGTCGTGGCCATCGTGCGGGCCCTGCATGACGAGGCGGTGCAGACATCCGCCCGTGCGCCGCTATGGGTAATGCTGGTTGGCGCCTTCGGGCTTTCCTGCGGCATTCTTCTTTATGGCCCGCGCCTCATCCGCCTCGTCGGCGAGCAGATCACCAAGCTCAATCCGATGCGCGCCTTCTGCGTTTCCGTGGCCACGGCGCTCACCGTGCTCATTGCCTCGCGCTTCGGTCTGCCGGTCAGCACCACCCACACGGCAATCGGCGCGGTGTTCGGCGTTGGTTTCTTCCGCGAATGGTACACGCAATCGTCGCGGCGGCGACAGGAGCTTGTTCAAGCTGGTGACGGTAGGCCCCGCCGATCCGAAAGATATGTCGACAATCCTTCTGAGATACGCCGCCGTTATCTCGTCCGCCGCTCCCACTTCATGACGATCATCGCCGCCTGGCTGGTCACCGTTCCTTCCAGTGCAACGCTTGCGGCGCTGCTCTACTGGCTCATGTCCTCTCTCTTTCTCTGAACCTGAAACAGAACCCCATGCGCGCAAATTTCCGGATGCAACGCCTTTATATCGAAGCCAGCCTTGCCGAAGGCGTCGCGCAGGAGGCAACGGCCGAACAATTCAACTATCTCGCCAATGTGCTGCGCATGACCGACGGTGCGGAAATCCTTTTGTTCAACGGTCGCGACGGCGAATGGAAAGCGAAACTCGCGTTTCCGAGCCGCAAGAAGATCGTTCTCGTCCCCATCGAGCAGACACGGCCCCAGCCGAACGCCCCGGACCTGCATTATCTTTTCGCGCCGCTGAAAACCGGGCGCATGGATTATCTGGTGCAGAAGGCGGTGGAGATGGGCGCCGGGCTGTTGCAGCCGGTGATGACGCAGCATGTTCAGGGCAAGATCCACAATACCGAAAAACTGCGCGCCAACGCTATCGAAGCCGCCGAGCAGTGCGGCATACTGTCCCTGCCCGAGGTAGCCGAGCCGGTGAAACTGAAGGACATGCTCGAGACCTGGCCCCACGACCGGCGCATCGTCTATTGCGACGAAGGCGATGCGGGGCAAAATCCGCTGCCGATCCTGCAAGCCGTGACGGAGCGCAAACTTGCCCTGCTGGTCGGTCCGGAAGGCGGATTTTCCGAGGAAGAAAGGGAGCTTCTGCGCGGCCTTGCCTTCGTTACCCCCATTCCGCTCGGGCCGCGCATCCTGAGGGCCGATACGGCCGCCGTCGCCGCGCTCGCGGTCATTCAGGCGGCGATCGGCGACTGGAATTGAACGGCCCCGTTGCGCTTCATGCATCTTTAAAAGAAATTCATTTGCCAGCGGATACGATCCGGCCCTATCTGCCAATCATATGCCTCGCCGCAACAGAGACGTCATAACAAGGTAAGCCATGGCACGCGACACGACCGACCAGACCCCCCTCTCCTCCGTCACGGAGCTTACAGACTATCTGGCGGGCGGTTGCAAAGCTGAAGCCGACTTCCGCATCGGCACCGAGCACGAAAAATTCGCGTTTTTCCGAGAGGATAACAGTCCCGTCCCCTATTTCGGCGAGGCCAGCATTTCCGCGCTCTTGAAGGGCATGCAGGAAAAGCTCGGCTGGGAGCCGATCATGGACGCCGGGAACATCATCGGCCTTGGCGAGCAGCACGGCATGGGCGCCATCTCCATCGAGCCGGGCGGCCAGTTCGAGCTATCGGGCGCGCCGCTCGAAAACCTGCACCAGACGTGCAAGGAATCCAACCAGCATCTGGCGATGCTGCGCGAAGTAGCCGAGCCCATGGACATCCGTTTCCTCGGCATCGGCGGCAGCCCGCTGTGGAGCTATGACGAGACGCCGCGCATGCCGAAATCGCGCTACGCGATCATGACGCGCTATATGCCGAAGGTCGGGACCAAGGGTCTCGACATGATGTACCGCACCTGCACCATTCAGGTTAATCTCGACTTCTCCTCCGAAGCGGACATGCGCCGGAAGATGCGCGTTTCCATGAAGCTGCAATCGCTGGCAACCGCGCTTTTTGCCTCGTCGCCCTTTACCGAGGGCAAGCCGAATGGGCTCCTCTCCTGGCGCGGCGATATCTGGCGCGACACCGACAATCGCCGCTCCGGTGTGCTGCCCTTCACCTTCAACGACGATTTCGGCTTCAAGGATTATGTCGAATGGGCGCTTGATGTGCCGATGTATTTCATCGTGCGCGACGGCAAATATCACGATTGCACCCATGTCACCTTCCGTCAGTTCATGAACGGGGCTCTGAAGGGCGAAATCGCCGCATGGGAGCCGACCATGGGCGACTGGACGAACCACCTCTCCACGCTTTTCCCCGATGTCCGCCTGAAGCGTTTCCTCGAAATGCGCGGTGCGGATGGCGGCCCGTGGCGGCGCATCTGCGCCCTTCCCGCTTTCTGGGTCGGTCTTCTTTACGATGACGAGGCGTTGACCGCTGCCGATGCGCTGACCGCCGGCTGGAGCTTCGATGAGGTGATCGCGCTTCGCAACGCTGTGCCGGCCAAGGGGCTCAATGCCGAGATTGCCGGCAAGCCGCTTCTCGGCATTGCCCGCGAGGTTCTCGACATTTCCCGCACCGGCCTCAAAAACCGCAAGCGGCTGAATGGCGAAGGTCAGGACGAGACCGTGTTCCTCTCGTCGCTGGACGAGGTGCTGGCCAAGAAGACCACGCTCGCGGAAGACCTGCTTGCGCTTTATCACGGCCGCTGGGGCGGCTCGGTGCTGCCCGTCTTCGAAGAATATCAATATTGAGGTATTGGTGCTGAAGCTGCACCACAATTAAAAAAGCCCGGCGCGGCCGAGGGGGCCTGACACCGGGCAAAGGCAGGGCTATTGGCAAATCACCCTGCGGGGAAAACCTTGCGGCTGGAAGCCACGTCCGGCAGCTGGAGGTCTGCCGGAGGCGGAATTTCAAAGCGTCTTGAAGCGCGTGACCGCACGTTTGCGCGCGGCCCGGGTGAGATGTGCCGTCGGATCTTCCAACAGGCCGGTATTGAGAGCATCGCTGACATCCGACCGCGACAGACCGATATCGGCAAGAAGACGGTCATCAAGTTCCGTGAGACCATTGGCCACGATACGATTGTAGATGCGCTGCACGAAGGTTTTAACGCCGGAAACACCCAGCACAGCGGCGCGACGCCAGACGTCCCCCGGCCGTGCGGTTACAAGTTCCAGTTCCATTCTCCGTTCTGCCGTGCGCATGATACTTATCCTTTCGTAACGGCACGAGGCGGCACCGCCCCCGACGCACCACGCGCGAGAAGCTGCCTTGGGTTAGGGCCCGACATCCCGTCGGCCCGGGTTGATCCTGATTTGCTTGGTGTCAAAATGTCGCAAGACTATTGATCAGTCCAACGAATGTTTCTAATGTGAGACATCAATCATTCTGATGGATCACTATCCATGTCCGCACCTCTCGACATAGACCAGCTGCATACCTTCATCGCCATCGTCGATACGGGCAGCTTTACCAAAGCCGCTGACCGCGTTTTCAAGACGCAATCCGCCGTCTCCATGCAGATGCGGCGGCTGGAAGAGCGCATCGGCAAGCAGCTTTTCGCCAAGGACGGGCGTGGCAACCGTCTGACGGCGGAGGGTGAAAAACTGATGAATTACGCCCGGCGTATCATCCGCCTCAACAATGAGGCGATCGCCGCCTTCGACGACAACCGGCTGGAAGGCACGCTGCGCATCGGCACCCCTGATGATTACGCCGACCGCTATATGCCTGAAATCATCGGGCGCTTCGCAAAGACCCACCCGAATGTCGAGCTTTATATTGTCTGCGAACCCTCAGCCAGCCTTGCCGAAAAAATGAACCGAGGCGATCTCGATATCGCGCTTGTTACCCATAATCCGCGCGCCCGTTCCTCCGATGTGGTGCGCACTGAACCGCTCTGCTGGGTCGCCTCCGCCAACCATCCGCTGAAGGACGATGCACCCGTGCCGCTCGCCGTCGGGCGGCGCGACTGCCACTGGCGTCAGCTTGCCTGTTCGGCGCTCGATGCCGATGGGCGGGACTATCAGGTGCTGTTCACGAGCTGGTCCTCGACCGTCGTCGCCGCCGCCGTGCTGGCCGGCATGGCCGTCTCGGTCCTGCCTGAATCGGCGCTACGCACCGGCATGAAGGTTCTGACCGCCGCCGACGGTTTCCCGCCCCTGCCGCCGGTGCAGATCGGCCTGATGAAAAGGCCGGGCCTCTCACCGTCACTGGTGAATGCCATTACAGACCACATCACAGCCTGCCTCGACAACATCTCACCGATGGCCGTGGTTGACGAGATGGATAGCGACGTGAAGACGTTCCCCAAGATGCCGCGCCTGCGCGCCGGGCATATGCTGCCGGGATGGTGACTCTCTTGAAGGCCGGGCAAACCCGGCCTTTCTCACCTACCGTGCTCGCAACGTTGCGACCGCCAGCAGCGTGTCGCCGCTGATACCCGCCGAGCCGCTGCCGTTGAACAGCGTCATGATGGGATCGGCGACGTTCTGCTGGTTGTCGTACATGATGGTGAAGCGGGCGATCAGCTTCTTGACCTTATCCGGATCCTGAAAATCCTTGATGTCGAAATATTTCTTCATCATCGCCACCTGGGTATCGACGCCCGCATTGCCGAGTTCATCGGGAATGCCGAAGGTGGTCTTGATGAAGTTCTGGATCGCAGTATCGGCAAGGATCGAATAATAGGACGTCGTCCCCGCCGCCATGCGCTTGAAATAGAGCGCCAGTCGCACACCGGCGTTTTCTTCACCCGCCTGCGTTTCCAGCGTCTGGGTCAGATAATTGTCGAGCGTTTCATAAAGTCCGCGCCGTGTCTGGATCAGGCTGCGGTCTTCATGAAGGAGTTTGCCCTCCTTGTCGAAATTGAATGCGGTGACGAGGCGGCGGAAGACCGGGTCCATCTCCTTGTTGACGTAGCTGTTCTTGTCATCGAGGTCAGACGTGAAGATTTTCTGCAGCTGTTCCTTGGTCACGCTTTTGGGGTCGATACCGAGCGATTCCATCGCGAATTTGGTCAGGCGATCATTGGCGAGGAATTCACTCAGCGTCTTGATCTTCTGCATCTCGCCCGAGAAATATTTTGCCTCGGTCGTTGCCGCTTCCTTGTCCTTGTCGGTACCGAAAGCCGATTTCTTCTTGATGTAGTCGGCTGACATGGTCTGCAGCTCGATTTCGGACTGCGCCAGAATGGGTGTGCCGACCGAACCGTCCTTGGCGAAGTTGAAGAGTTCGGCAAGCTTTACATACCGGTCGTCCTTCAGCGTATAAACGTAGCTCTTCTTGTCCTGGAGGTCGCTGGTCAGCACCTTCTTGATGTCGGAGATGTTCACCTTGGCAGGATCGAGACCGACGGCTTTCAGCGCATAGGTATAGACGGCATTGGTTCCAAGAAAATCATTGACGCTTCTAACATTGCCAATACTGCTCTTGAACAGCGTGAGCGCCTTTGCGTCAGCTGCCTCGTCCGCATCGTTGTAATGTGTCATGTAACCGCCGGTGGTCGTCGCGGTCTGTGTTGTTGTCTGCGGCGTCGCGCCGGCCGCGAGCGTCCCATCGGGGAGAAAATTGAATGCGTTTTTCAGGGCGAGGTAACGTTTGTCGTTCCTGCCCAGGGTCGCGATGTAATTGTTCGGATCGCTGAGATCGCTGGTGAGGATGTTCTTGATCGTCGCTGGCACGATGGTCAGGTCGTTCAGGTCGAAGGCCGTTCTGATGTAATTGAGAAGCCGCGCATCCGACACCAGTTCCTCTACCGTCGTGATGGACCCAATCTTGGATTCGAAATAATCCCGATTCAGCGTCGCGACGGTCGGCGTCACGCGCGGCGCGCTGCCGATATAAGAGTCCGTGACGGCTTTCAGATTTTCGGCTGTCATTGCCCCGCCGGCGACGACCGTACCGTCATTCCCGAATTCGAAGGCATTGGCCAGTTGCGCCATCTTGTTATATTGGTTGACGGTGTTCGACAGCGTCGTCTGTTCCGCCTTGATTGCCGCGAGCTTTGCCTCCCACTGATCCTGCGGCGGCAGAACGGCCTCCAGCTGGGTCAGCTGGTCCTGACGCGTCACCTTCTCCGCCTCGAGTTTGGAGCGCTCATCAGCCGTCAGGCCGGTGCCGGCAAGTTCGGTATCGATTGCCGTGATACGCGCGGTGACCTGCCCGTGCAGTTCGATATTGCCCTTCATCGCCAGCTTTTCGACCGCGTCATTATAGGCCGCGCCGAATTTCTGGTTGATGTAGCTGTCCGGATCGGAAACGTCGCTCGTCATCAAGCCCTTGATGTGGGCATAGGAATAGGTCTTCTCATCAATGCCGAAGACCTGGAAGATATAGGCGCGGGTGCGGTCGTTGCGAAGCAGCTGATCGGCATTGGTGACCGTGCCGATGATTGCCTTGTAATAACGCGTCTCTTCCGCAAGGCTGTCGTTCAGATTGGTGATCGACGTATCATAAAGCCCGATCATCTTGTCGAGCTGCGCGTCCGTCTGCACGGTCTTCGTCGAAGAGCTGAAATTGAAGGCGGCAGCAAATTCCCGATAACGCTCGTCGGTCAGCTTGTTCGCGAAGCTGTTCTGATCATTCAGGTCGCTATCGAGCACCTTTTTCATGAAGGCCTTGGCATAGGTCATCTCGCCGAGACCGAAGGCATCCATGGCATAGGAATAGAGCTGGTAATTATCGAGGAACTCATCGACGCTTTTCACATTGCCGATGTTTTCCTTGTAATATTTCGTCTGCCGCTCCACGAGTCCCTGCTGCGACACGCGCGAAATGCTCGTCTTCATATCGCGGTTGATGAGGTCGTAGCTGAGAAAAGTCGATACCATCCGAATGCCCCCTGGAGCGCAGTGCATCCCTTAGGGCACCAAAAGCTCCGGTTTTAAATCCACCCCTCGCACGTCCCATCCGGGCGCACGGCAAGCCTTGGCGCGACTATGCGTGACGCGCCTTGCCCGTAGCTTGAAAGAGCACATTTTCGGCGGGCATAAAAATCGCATTGTCTCGATCTCTTTTACCTACGCGAAACCATGCCACAGTGGGTTTTGCTAACCATCTGGGAATGCAAAGTTTTCTTAACCGCGATTTTTAAGCAGTCTCGAACAGGCGGCGGATAATCTCCTGACATCAGAGGATGAAAAGTCCCGATGAGAAGACCGGAAACCGGCTCTCAGGTAAAACAAGGGTAGATTAAACATGACCAAGACCGTTCTGAAGCCCGACTGGGCCGTCGCCACTCTCAGGTTAGACCCGGCACGTTTTCCGCAACAGGTCACCTATGGAAAAGGCAATGGCGCGACCGATGTTGCCGTCACTCTCGATGAACGGGGCGCCGTTCTGAGAAAGGTTCTCACCTCTTCCGGCCTGCCTTTGTCCTTCGCTTTGCCAGCCCGCGCCTTCAAGGGTGTTGCCGCCCGCGCCATCGACCATGGTGACGGTCAGGTCACCGTAACGCTGGAACTTCACCATGACGACCCGGATCTCTGCGTTCCGCTGCTCGTCGCCCACGATCTCTGCGATATCGCCGCGGACTGGCGCAGCTGGTCCGAGGCCTACCGCATTCCCATGCTGATGGTGGAAGCAGATGGCGTTGCCCGTCCGCTGGAAGAACATCTCGGCAAGGTCCGCACCCAGAACACCCGCCCGCGCCGCCGCCATTCCTATTTCGCGGATCGCCGTCCGCGCTTCCTCGTTCGCCGGTCCACCGGTTCGCTCGGCATGAGCATGAAGATCGAGGGCAAGGAAATCATCGCCCGCAACTGATAAAAGTCAGCAAAAACAAATCAAAAGCCCGGCGCGCACAATGCGGCCGGGCTTTTTGGCGTCTTCTATTCCGGTGATTTCAGGCAAGCAGAAGCGGCAGGATGAGACCCGCGAAAATCATCACACCGACGCGGTTGTTGGATTTGAACAGCACCAGGCATTGGTCGACGTCGTCGATATCGAGCACCCAGACCTGCCGGAACAGCATGATGGCCGCAGCGGCGAGGCCGCTATAGGCAATGATGTTAACGCCTGCCGTCCAGAACGACAGGAAAATCATGACAAGGGTTGTGCCATAAAGGAAAACCAGCCAGCGATGTGTGTTTTCTGCAAACAGCAAGGCAGTCGAACCGATGCCCACGGCCGTGTCATCTTCCTTGTCCTGATGGGCGTAGATTGTATCATAACCGATCGTCCAGGCGATCGCGCCGACATAAAGCAGGACAGGCGGCCAGGCGAGTGAAGCGAACTGCCCGGCCCAACCCATGAGCGCGCCCCAGGAAAAGGCCAGCCCGAGGAAAAATTGCGGCCAGTGGGTGAAGCGCTTGGCGAAAGGATAGATTGCCACGAAGACCAGCGAAGCTATGCCGGTAACGATCGCGAAGCCGTTGAACTGCAAAAGTACGACAAGGCCGGCGAGCGCCTGCAGTACGATGAAGAGCTTGGCCTGCCCGCGGCTCACCCTGCCCGATGGCAGCGGCCGCGACCGGGTCCGGGCCACGGCCATGTCGATCTTGTGGTCGGCAAGATCATTATAGGTGCAGCCCGCGCCGCGCATCGCCACCGATCCAATGAAAAACAGCACCAAGTGCCAGATCAGCGTTTCCCAGGAAAAGCCGCCCGTCGCCAATGCTGCATTGGCCGCAAGGGCTGCGGACCAGAAACACGGCCACATCAGCAATTGCCAGCCAATGGGACGATCCCACCGGGCCAATTGCGCATAGGGCCAGAGAGCCCTCGGCAAAATCCGATAGACCCAGTTGTTGGATGGCGCGTCGGAAACGCGGTCTGACAAATCGCTGTGGTGAACCATGGGATGGTTCTACAGCATTGGCAAAAAAATCGGAATGGATTTCAGCATCGGCCCCGCATGCGAAAAAGCCCCGCTGTGGCTTGGCAACGGGGCTTTGCAAGACCTTATTGTCCGCCCCTCAGGGCAGCGAGAAATTGAATTTGTAGCTGGCCTGAACACCGACGATGAACTGGTTCTTCGAACCGCGTTCGCGCACCAGCGAACTGTCGGCGGCGTCACCGGTCAGGCGGCGATATTCCGCAAACGAACCGACTTCGGCGTTTTCGGTGACCTTCCAGGTGATGGCTGCGCCAACGCCGGCCGAATGCAGGCCGCCCCCGGGGCTGTAGGGCGATGGCGCGCCGGCAGCCGTCTGGGCTGCGCTTACGCCGTAATAACGCTCATTATATTTGCTGCTCACCCATGTCGCACGCGGGCCGGCGGAAATCTGGATGCCGGGGGCGATGTCGGTGAAGGCATCGACGGCAACGTCGCCGACAACGCCGCTATGGCTGCGAATACCCTGACGGACTTCGCCGCGAACGCGCAGCCAGTCGGTCGGATAGGCCTCGGCGAAACCGCCAAGCTCGCCGCCGCGCTTGATGCGGGTCATGCCCTTAAGATCGGACGAGTCGCCCTCGTCGCGCGGGGACACCAGCTTTCCAGCAAGACCCATGCTGATCGGGCCATTGTCCAGAAGCGAAATCGAGGCGCTGTCGTTGCGCGAGGTGAAACGCGCACCCTGCCCCTGACGGCCGAGCGAAATGATCGGCGAGAAGCCGAATTCATTCTTGTTGTCGCCCTGATATTTCGGTGCGGTGAAACCCGCGCCGCCGAGCTTCAGATACCAGTCGCCGGAAAACCAGCCTTCAGCATGGGCATTACCCACGGCAAAAAGCGACACGACACAGGCGGCAATGGCCGCTGATGGCTTGAACATGAAACAACCCCAGAAACGCAATACAGACAGGTGCCCGTAGAATTAGAGGGATTGTCTTTCCATTCCATTAACCAGCGTGGCTTGAAATTCACCTCCTGCGGAGGGGGTGACAAGGTCTCAAAACCTCACCTCCGTCATGCTCGGGCCTGTCCCGAGCATCTGCGACCGAGGGACTTTACGCAACGTGGATAGATCCTCGGGACAAGCCCGAGGATGACGCCGAGATTGCGGAGACGTTTGTCAACACTCTCCTAAATTCGATCACTCGTCGCCCACACCGTCGTCAGAACGTCACCGTCTCCAGTGGTGCCCGGGTCTTTTCAAACTCCAGCAGCCTTGCCTCGTTCTGCGCGATGTAATCGCGATTATGCGGCACGGCATCGCGGTCCTTGGCAAGCTGGATCTGGAAAATATGGAAGTTTTCGTGGGTGAAGGCCATTTCCGAGCCCGCCAGATAAAATTCCCACATGCGGAAGAACCGTTCGTCGTAAAGCGCGACCGCCTCTGCCTTGCGCGCCACGAAACGTTCCCGCCAGTGCCGGAGCGTATGCGCATAATGCATCGGCAGGATTTCGATATCTTTTACCAAGAGCCCGGACTTCTGGATCGCCGGCAGAACCTCGGCGAGCGAGGGAATGTAACCACCGGGGAAAATATATTTTTCGATAAAGGGATTGGTCGCCAGCGCCGGGCTGGGCTGGCCGATGGAATGCAGCACCATCACACCCTTGTCATCAAGCACCTCCGCCACCTTGTCGAAATAATCGCGATAATGGGTCGGCCCGACATGTTCGAACATGCCGACGGAGACGATGCGATCGTATTTTTTCGAAGCCGGCAGGTAGCGGTAGTCCTGCAATTCGAAACGGACATTTGCCTCAAGGCCGCGTTTGGCGGCGCGGTCGCGGGAAACGCGCAGCTGTTCTTCGCTGAGCGTAATGCCGGTTACATCCGCACTGGCGCTTTCGGCAATATACATCGCCATGCCGCCCCAGCCGGAGCCGATTTCCAACACGCTCTGGCCCGGCTCGGTCATCAGCTTGGCGGCTATGTGCCGTTTTTTCGCGACCTGCGCTTCATAGAGACTGATGCCGGGCGGATTGAAATAGGCGCAGGAATATTGCCAGTCCTCGTCGAGGAAGAGATCGAACAGCTTGGCGCTCAGATCGTAATGATGGGCGACGTTGCTCTTGTTGTGGTTGACCGGCAGATGCATCTTGATGCGGGCGGCGATGATGCGCGCCATACCACGCCAGATCATGCCGAAGGAGAGCGCCTCGCTCAGCGTATTGCCTTTGACCAGCGCCAGAAAATCGTAAATGTCGCCTTCCGCGACCTTCGCCCGGCCTTCCATATACATTTCAGCGAGCTTGAGCGCCGGATCGGCGGCAATCTCCTGCATGGCCGCTTCGTCGGTGAAGTTCAGAACCACCTTTTTTCCCGTGCCATTGCCGAAAGTGCGGCTGCCGCCCGGGCTGTTGACGGTGAGATCACCGATCTTGATTATCTTTTCGAGAAGAACATGCAGAGACGACGCCATGGCACCCCCAATTGCTAAGTCTCACTTATCAATTTCGCTGACCGTATTCCTTTCAGCACAAGTTTCAAGATAGTCTTATTTCAAAAAAATTGAACGATTTCATCAAGCAAAAAGCCCCGCCGGACACCCCGGCGGGGCTTTTTGGTAAAAAAACATTTCAACCGGAGGTCAGCGTCGCTTCATGGCTTCGGCAAGGGCAGCGGCGAGAGCACCACCGGATTGCGACCCCTCGTTGCGCTCTTTCGGCTTTGCTGTGGCATGGCGCATGGCGCCCGCATTGTTCTTTTCACGCATCGGCTGCGGCGCGGCCTCGCCGCCATCCTTCCGCATGGTCAGCCCGATGCGCTTGCGCTTCACATCCACTTCCACGACTCGGACCTTAACGACATCACCCGCCTTGACGACCTCATGCGGGTCTTTCACGAAACGGTCGGCGAGCTGCGAGACATGCACCAGGCCATCCTGATGCACGCCGATATCCACGAAAGCACCGAAGGCGGCGACATTGGTGACGGTGCCTTCCAGAAGCATGCCGGGCTTCAGGTCGGTGATCTCGTCCACGCCATCGGCAAAGGTCGCGGTCTTGAAGCTCGGGCGCGGGTCGCGGCCGGGTTTTTCCAGTTCGGCAATGATGTCTTTGACGGTCGGCAGGCCGAACTGCTCGTCGATGAAGCGCTTGGGGTCAAGCGCCTTCAGCGCGGCACTGTCACCCATCAGCGAACGCAGATCACGGCCGCAGGCAGCAACGATCTTCTTTGCAACGCCATAGGCTTCCGGGTGCACCGAAGACGCATCCAGTGGTTCCTTGCCGTTCGGGATGCGCAGGAAGCCGGCGCATTGTTCGAAGGTGCGCTGGCCAAGGCGCGGCACTTTCAGCAAATCCTTACGGCTGGCGAAAGGACCGGTCTGATCGCGATGGGCAACGATGGCATCGGCAATCGAGCTGCCAAGGCCCGATACCCGTGCCAGAAGCGGCGACGACGCCGTGTTGAGATCGACACCCACGGCATTCACGGCATCTTCCACCACAGCATCGAGCGAGCGGCTGAGGCGGCCCTGATCGACATCGTGCTGGTACTGACCGACGCCGATGGATTTCGGCTCGATCTTCACCAGTTCCGCCAGCGGATCCTGAAGACGCCGGGCGATGGAGACGGCACCGCGTAGCGAAACGTCGAGATTGGGGAATTCGGCGGCCGCCCGTTCCGAAGCGGAATAGACAGACGCGCCGGCTTCCGAGACGATGACCTTGGTAGGCTTGGCGCCCGAA
Source organism: Agrobacterium sp. ST15.13.013 (assembly GCF_027956525.1). Taxonomy (NCBI): domain Bacteria; kingdom Pseudomonadati; phylum Pseudomonadota; class Alphaproteobacteria; order Hyphomicrobiales; family Rhizobiaceae; genus Agrobacterium; species Agrobacterium sp. ST15.13.013. The sequence continues at coordinate 178,034 of NZ_JAQKGP010000003.1, read as the reverse complement.
GCGGAAGCGGGCAGCTGTGCCAGAAGGTCAGCAACCAGCTTTTCCGTCTCGCGGCTACCCGTGCCGTTGCCGATGGCGATCAGCTCGACATTGTGTTTGCGGATGAGCAAGGCAAGTTCGGCCTGCGCGCCGCGCACGTCGTTCTTTGGCTGGAAGGGGTAAACCGTGCTGGTATCCAGCAGCTTGCCGGTGCCATCGACCACGGCCACCTTGACGCCGGTGCGGATGCCGGGATCGAGGCCCATGGTGGCGCGGGAGCCGGCGGGAGCGGCCAACAGCAGATCTTTCAGGTTACGGGCGAAGACATTGATCGCCTCTTCTTCCGCCCTCTCGCGCAACTCGCGCATCAGATCGAGCGACAGCGACATGGAAAGCTTCACGCGCCAGGTCCAGCCCGCCACGTCCATCAGCCATTGATCGGCAGGTCCGGCATTGCGGATATCGAAAGCGGCAGCAATGGTGCGCTGCGACGGCTTCACCGGCGAGGGATCATCCGCATCGACATCGATCGTCAGTGTGAGAATTTCCTCGTTCCAGCCGCGCAGCATGGCGAGCGCCCGGTGGCCCGGCACCGTTGCCCAGCGTTCGGAATGGTCGAAATAATCGGAGAACTTCTCGCCCGCCGCCTGCTTGCCATCCACGACCTTGGCGCGGAAGGTGGCGTTCTGGCGCATGTAATCACGCAGGCGGCCGAGAAGATCGGCGTTTTCCGTCATGGTTTCGGCAACGATATCGCGCGCGCCCTCAAGTGCGGCCTTCACATCGGCCACATCGCCCTGCACATAGGCTTCCGCCAGCTTCGCCGGATCGGCCGCACGGTTTTCCCAGATGGCTTCGGCGAGTGGACCGAGGCCACGTTCGCGGGCGATTTCGGCACGGGTGCGGCGCTTCGGCTTATAGGGCAGGTAGAGGTCTTCCAGCTCCGCCTTGGTGCCCGCCTGCATGATCTTTACCATCAGCTCATCGGTCATCTTGCCCTGACCGGTGATGGACTCCACGATGGAGCCGCGGCGTGCATTCAATTCGCGCAGATAGACTAGGCGTTCCGCGAGTGTACGCAGTTGGGTGTCATCGAGGCCTCCGGTCACTTCCTTGCGGTAACGGGCGATGAAGGGAACGGTCGCGCCCTCGTCCAGCAAGGCTACCGCCGCCTTCACCTGATCGGGGCGGGCGTTGATTTCGGAGGCGATGAGCGTGGCGAGGCGGGCATTATCTGCGGTCATGAGGTTCTCTGATGTCACATCTGGAGCGGCGAACATAATGTCTGATTGTGGCGTGACAACAAGAGGCGGCAACGATTCCACAGGAAAGGCTGAGTTCAAGGGAAAGACAGGCATTGACGGCGCTTTCTCCTTGACCTTTCGCCCCCCTGCCCTTAACGCCCGTGCCACAAGGTTACTGGCGAATTTGCAGGGGTGTTGACCATGAAAGTTCTGTTGATCGGTTCCGGCGGACGCGAACATGCGCTGGCGTGGAAAATCGCCCAATCTCCCCTGCTCGATGCGCTTTATGCCGCCCCCGGTAATCCCGGCATTGCCGACCACGCAACGCTGGTAACGCTGAACGTGGAAGACCACGCGGCCGTCATCGCCTTTGCGAAGGAAAAAGCAATCGACTTCGTCGTCGTCGGCCCGGAAGCACCGCTGGTGGCGGGTCTTGCGGATGATCTACGCGCCGCCGGCATCGCTACTTTCGGCCCCTCGAAAGCCGCCGCCCAGCTGGAGGGATCCAAGGGCTTCACCAAGGATCTCTGCGCGCGCTACGATATTCCGACCGGCGCTTACCAGCGTTTCAAGACCGCTGAACCGGCCAAGGACTATGTTCGTCAACAGGGCGCACCCATCGTCATTAAGGCCGACGGACTTGCCGCTGGCAAGGGCGTAACGGTTGCCATGAGCGAGGCGGAAGCGCTTGCCGCGATTGACGACTGTTTCGACGGCGCTTTCGGCGCGGCTGGCGCCGAGGTTGTGGTGGAAGCTTTCCTCGACGGTGAGGAAGCGAGCTTCTTCTGCCTGTCCGACGGCAAGACCGCGTTGGCGCTCGCCACCGCGCAGGATCACAAGCGCGTCGGCGATGGCGATACCGGTCCGAATACCGGCGGCATGGGCGCTTATTCCCCCGCCCCTGTCATGACACCTGATATGGTGGAGCGCACCATGAAGGAGATCATCGAGCCGACGATCTCGGGCATGGCCAAGGATGGCAATCCCTTCTCCGGCGTGTTCTTCGCCGGGTTGATGATTACCGCCAAGGGTCCGGAACTGATCGAATATAACGTCCGTTTCGGCGACCCCGAATGCCAGGTGCTGATGATGCGCCTGAAAAGCGATCTGCTGCCGATCCTCTATGCCACCGCCACCGGCACGCTGGACAAGGTTGAGGCCGAATGGCACGACGATGCGGCGCTGACCGTCGTCCTCGCCTCGAAGGGCTATCCCGGCGCTTACGACAAGAACACGCCGATCACCCATATTCCCGAGGCCAGCGAAGAGGCGAAGGTGTTCCATGCCGGAACCGCGCTGAAGGATGGCGGGCTGGTGGCCACGGGTGGACGCGTACTGAACGTCACCGCCCTTGGAAAGACCGTGACGGAAGCGCAGGCACGCGCTTATGCGTTGGCCGACAAGGTGGAGTGGGAAAACGGCTTCTGCCGCCGCGATATCGGCTGGCAGGCCGTCGCCCGCGAAAAGGCCTGATCCTGAAGGCAAACGGGATTGGACGCGAATATTTCGTTCAATTTTTACCAAGTTTACTGACCCGATGGAAACGAAACATCGGTAATACTTGCCGGAACATTGAATGGCGCACTGTGTCTCGACCACGAGGCCGCGCCGTCATTTCGGGGGTTTTTCGATGCGTCGTCTTTTTCTGACAGCTGTTATCGCGCTGACCGGCGGGTCGGCGATGGCGTCTTCCATCGAATATATAAACGGCGTGCATGTGGCCAATGGCAGCTTCATTCGTCGCGATTGCGCGGGCTGCAAACCCATGAAGGCAAAAGCCGTGGCGCAAGGTTATGCCGTTCCCTCCATTGAGCCGGGCACGCAGCACACGGAAATGCGCGAAGTCGACGGCAAGCGCACCCTGGTGCGCACCGAAGCCTGGCTTGGCGGCGCGCCCGTCACCTTCGTCAGCACCAATCCGGCATGGATGGCGGAAACCTCCAGCACGGCGATTGCGACCTATGACGAGGCCGAGCCCGCGGCACATCCGGTTGAGACGGTTTCGACACCGGCCGGTATCGACGTGACGACGACCACGGCAGCCGTCAAGGAACTTTCCACCGCAAATGCAGCCGAGCCGGCCAGCGCCTCGGTAATCGGCGCGCCCCAGTTCCCGGATTTCAAATTGCGCGGCAACTGACCGGCCGATGACGCTTGATTATGACGAATGTCAAGTAATCGCGTCATCGCTGCATTCCCAAAACGACGCCGCAACCATGCGGAGAATGTTGCTTTCTCCGCCGCTTATTCTGCGCACGAAGCCTCATAAAGCCTTCGCTAATTAAATATTTATTCAAATTTTTAGCCGCTAAGTGATTTTATAGTGCGATGCAGCACAGGATGAGGCCACGGCGCGGATACGCGCTTTCGGCCCTTTTTATCGCGCATCATGCGCCTCTCCCCTCTCCGAAACATCGGTACCGCGCGGCATTTTCAGGCGCGCGATTCCAAACGCTTGTGAGCGCCCATGAAGAACCTTTCCATTTCCCGTCAACTGATCGTTCTCGTGTTGGCCCTGATGGCCGCCTTCGCCGTGGCGACGTTTTACCAGCTGAAATCCGCCACCGATGCTATCTATGAGGAACGCTACGGCATGCTGCGGACGCAGGTGCAATCGGCCATTTCCATCCTGCAATCCTTCCACGACAAGGAAACGGCCGGAACACTTTCGCGCGACGAAGCCATGAAACAGGCTTACGCCACCGTCAGCGCCATGCGCTTCACGCCGGACGGCTATCTGTTCGGTTACGACTATGACGTGACGATGAAGTTCCACCCCGATGCCAAGCGCGTCGGCGAAAACTACAAGGGCAAACCCGACAGCAAGGGTTTCGCCTATCGTGACGAACTGGTGCGGCTTGGCCGCAATGGCGGCGGCCAGACGGATTTTTACGGTCCGAAGCCCGGCATGGAAGGCAATGACTACGCCAAGAGCGCCTATGCGCTTGCCTTCGACCCCTGGCAGGTAGTGGTCGTGACAGGCGTTTACATCGACGACCTGAACGCACAAGTGCGCGGCGATGTGATGAAGGCGCTGTCCATGGGCGTCGCCATATTCGTGCTGGCGCTTGCCGCCGCCTTCTATGTCATCCGTGGCATTTCGAAGCCGCTTGGCGATATTCACCGGGCGCTCGGGGAAGTGGCCAATGAAAACGTCTCGCTCGCCATTCCCCATACCGGCCTGACAAACGAAGTAGGCATGATGGCCAAGGCCACCGCCTCGCTTCAGGACAAGGTGCGCGAGCGCCACGCCATGCAGCGGCGTGAGGAAGAGCAGCAGCGGCAGCTCAATGCCGAGCGCCAAAACAATCTCGACATGCAGCGCGACGAGGCGGAACTGCAGGCGCGCGTCGTCACCACCATTGGCGAGGCGCTGGAGAAGCTCGCCGGCGGCGATCTGACCGTACGTTGCGGCGATCTCGGCAACCGTTACGCGGCGTTGCGCGACAATTTCAACGAGGCCCTGATCCATCTCGATGCCGCCATGGCCAAAGTGAACTCCAAGAGCATCGACATCGGCGGCTCCAAGGAGGAAATCCGCAAGGCCTCTAACGAGCTTTCGCAGCGTACCGAACGGCAGGCAGCCAATCTGGAAGAAACGTCCGCGGCGCTCGACGAACTGACGGTTGCGGTGCGCCAGACGGCGGAAGGGGCGGCCGACGCCGCAAAACGCGTCACCACCGTCAGCTCCGAAGCGATCCGCAGCGACCGGGTCGTGGAAGAGGCCATCACCGCGATGAGCGGTATCGAACAGTCATCCGATCAGATCTCAAACATCATCGGCGTGATCGACGACATCGCTTTCCAGACCAATCTTCTGGCGCTGAATGCCGGTGTGGAAGCGGCACGCGCCGGTGAGGCCGGCAAGGGTTTTGCCGTGGTGGCGCAGGAAGTGCGCGAACTGGCGCAAAAATCCGCCGCCGCCGCCAAGGAGATCAAGGACCAGATCGCCCGCTCTTCCGCCCAGGTGGAAAACGGCGTGCGCCTTGTTGGCGAGGCCGGCGACGCGCTGAAACGTATCTCCGACCAGATCAAATCCGCAAACGAGATAGTCAGCAAGATCGCCCATTCGGCCGCCGAACAGGATACGACGCTGCGCTCGATCTCCTCGTCGCTCAACCAGCTCGATGTCGCCACCCAGCACAATGCAGCGATGGCGGAAGAAACCACGGCTTCGGCGGAAGCGCTGGCCGTCGACACCGAGGAACTGTTGAACCTCATCCGCGGCTTCCGCGTCTCTTCCGGCCACCAGTTGCATGGGATGGCAGAGCGGATGCGCATGGCGGGGTGATTGGCCCGAGAGCTATCGATAAAAACGGCGCCGGGGGGAACTCCGGCGCTCTTTATTTCAATGGGTCAGCGCATCCAGCCGGTCGATATCGGCCGGGGAAAAGACCGCAATACCGGCTTTTTCGAGCAGCGCCGCCGTCACGCCATTGCCCGCGTGTTTGACGCCCGAAAACGAACCGTCGTAGATCGCAACCGATCCGCAGGACGGACTGCCGTCGATCAGCAGCGCGTGGGTGCAGCCATTGGCCCTGGCGAAGGCCAGCGCCCTTTCCGCACCGGCGATAAATTGCGCCGTGACATCGCCGCCGGTCACTTCCAGCACGCGGGCGCGACCCTCCAGCACATCGAGACCGGAGGCCCCCTTCTCGATTTCCGCCGGCGGGCGCGGCACGGGCATGCCGCCCGCCATTTCCGGACAGATGGTCACCAGCCTGCCCTCCTTCCGCCAGCGCTCGATTGTCGGGTGGGACAGAGGTTTGCCCTTGCCGTCATAGCGGACGGGTTGGCCGAGGAGGCAGGCGCTGATGAGGATTTTGGGAGGCGTGTGGGTCAATGGGAACTCATCCTGCGGCAGTCGAGACCGTGGATTACCCCCCTCTGCCCTGCCGGGCATCTCCCCCTCAAGGGGGGAGATCGGCGAGAGGCATGCTCCCCGCTCTTCCCGAAACGTTCAATGTGGCTAAGAGGTCGCGACTGGTCGATCTCCCCCCTTGAGGGGGAGATGTCCGGCAGGACAGAGGGGGGTGAAACCCAGCATTCTGCAATGCCCGTTTACCCCCATGTTCTCACCCGGTAATCTTCGAGAAATCCGCAACCGTACCAGTGGCCTCGCGGATAGCCTTCAGCAGCGCCAGACGGTTAGCGCGGATGGCCGCATCTTCGTCGTTGACGAGCACATCCTCGAAAAACTTGTCGACGGGCGCACGCAGCGTCGAAAGCGCCTGCATGGCCGAGCGAAAATCCTCGCCTTCGACGGCCTTTGCAGCGTCGGCAGAGGCGGTCTTGATCGCCGCGTAGAGCGCCTTTTCGGCGTCGAGCTTCAGGAGCTCTTCCGAGACCCCATCGGCCACCACGGTACCCTTCTTTTCCTCGGCGGCAAGAAGCTGCGTGGCGCGCTTTGCACCGGCCAGTAGGTTCCGGCCATCTTCGCCGGTGATGAAGGCGGTCAGCGCCTCGACACGGCGGGCGATCATCAGGAGATCATCGGATTCGGGCGTCAGGACGGCGTCGATCAGATCGTAACGGGCGCCGAGGTCGCGCAGATAGACCTTGAGACGGTCGTGGAAGAAGGAGAGGAGATCCGGGTCCTTCGCAACGCTCAGCAGCGGTAGGCGCACGTTCTTCTCAAGCAGAATACGCACCACGCCCAGCGCCGCACGGCGCAGGGCGAAGGGGTCCTTCGAACCGGTCGGCTTTTCATCGATGGCCCAGAAACCGACGAGCGTGTCGAGCTTGTCGGCCAGAGCCACCGTGATCGCCACCTTGTCGGCTGGCAGGCGGTCGGAGGGACCCTGCGGCTTGTAGTGGTCTTCAATCGCAGCAGCCACGCTTTCGTTTTCGCCCTGCAGCGTCGCATATTTGCGGCCCATCAGACCCTGGAGCTCTGGGAATTCGCCAACAGCTTCGGTCCGCAGATCGGCTTTCGCCAGCACCACGGCGCGGTCCACCAGATCGGCATCGGCACCCACGACTGGAGCCAGCGCCTTGGCCAGTTCGCGAATGCGAGCCACACGCTCGCCCTGCGTGCCGAGTTTAGCGTGGAAAGTGACGTTGAGCGCATCGAGCTTTGCCATGCGCTGGTCGAGCGGCTTTTTGAGATCGAGGTCGAATTTCGCAGCCGAATCCTTGAGCGTTTCCAGATCGGGCAGATCGCCCTGGTCACGGTTCCAGAAATGGCGGGCATCCGACAGGCGGGCGCGAACGACCTTGCCATTGCCATGGATGATTTCCTTGCCGCCGTCGCTCGCCTCGATGTTCGAGATCAGAATGAAGCGGTTGGAAAGCCCCTCTTCCGCACCCTGATTGCGGGTGACGAAACACTTCTGGTTGGTCTTGATGGTGAGGCGAATGATTTCCGCCGGGATTTGCAGGTAATCCTCTTCGAAGGTGCCCATCAGCACCTGCGGCCATTCGACGAGGCCGGAGACTTCTTCCAGAAGGCCTTCGTCTTCCACCAGTTCAAGGCCGTTGGCAAATGCCAGATCCTTGGCATCGTGCAGGATGATATCCTTGCGGCGCTCGGCATCCAGCACGACCTTCGCCTTTTCGAGGCTCGAGACATAGTCCTCGAAACGGCGCACGGTGATGGGACCCGGTGCGTGGAACCGATGGCCATAGGTGACGTTGCCGGCGACGATGCCGTCGATGACGAAGGGAATGACCTGCGTTTCGTCATGTTCGGGGCCGAACAGGCAGACGATGGATTGCAGCGGACGCACCCAGCGCAGGCTTTCCGAGCCCTTGCCTTCGATGCCACCGTAGCTGGAACCCTTGGGCATCGAGGCCGGGCCGGAGCGCATGGATTTCGGCCAGGGGAAGGAGCGGATGATACCGGGCATAACCTCGGCGATGATCTCTTCCGCCGGCCGGCCGGGCTTGTTGATGATGGCGACATAGAAATCGCCCTTCTTCGGATCGGAAACGACCTGAGCCTGCGAAATATCATTGAGGCCAGCGCCGCGCAGAAAGCCTTCGATGGCTTTTTCATTGGCGTCGGTGCGCGGTCCCTTCTTTTCCTCGCGCACATCGGCGGAGCGGGCGTTGAGGCCGCGAATATCCAGCGTCAGGCGGCGCGGCGTCCAATATTCGCGCGCACCCTCATAGGTCAGCCCTCTCTCCACAAGCGCATCGGTGACGAGTTTCTTCAGATCGCCCGCCGCCTTGCGCTGCATGCGGGCGGGGATTTCCTCGGAGCGAAGTTCAAGCAGAAGATCGGGCATGGGATAAGGACTTTAATCTGTTGCAAAAGAGTGTCGCGGACTTAGCAAGACCAGCGGCAAAAGTCATCAGCTATCGGTTAAATTACCGTCGGTGGACGTCACCAGCCGCCGCCACCACCGCCGCCGCCGCCGGAGCCAGAAAAACCGCCGCCGCCACCGCCCGAAAAGCTGGAGCCGGAAGAGCTGACGGGCTGGGGAATGGTGGAGGCGATGGTATTGGCCATGGAGGTCGAAAAGCCGCCGATCCTGTCGCCAAAACTGCCGTAATTGCTGCCCGCATACCAGCCGGGCGCATAACTTGCAGCCGCGGCCCCGGCAGCGGCGGTCGCAAGCCAGGCCTCGAAGGTGCGGCTCCACGGTTTTTCGACGCCGAGCGCCACCGCATAGGGCAGCAATGTCTCGAAATGCTGCGGCGACATGGCGGGCGCGCCGGCCATGTTCATCCGGTCTTTTTCCGCCAGCGTCAGATAGGTTCTGAGACCTTCGATACCGTCCATCAGCTTGCGGCCGAGCGGCGTCGGCGCGCCCATCAGGAACAGGAACAGCGCATTGGTGAGCACGATGCCGCCGATGGCGGCCAGCGCCAGCGACTTGGTGTCATGGGTGACATCCAGCAGGATTTGCGTGGCGATGCCGCCAATGGCTGAAAAGGCCACGAAACCGGCAAAGGCCAGCATGACGATGCCGCCGATCCGCTTGCGCAGCGGGGCGCCGCGCGAGAACTGCCGGCCGATGCCGATCGACAGGATGCTGAAGAAGAAGGCGAAAAAGCCGAAGACCAGCACGGCGGCAATGGCGCTTTCATCCAGATCGCCGAAGATCAACGTCGCGACGATGAGGGCGATGCTGAGGAAGATGCCGAAGACGGTGTAACCGGCATTGCTGCGGTAATATTTGCCGCGATGCTCTTTCTCTATCGCCGCGCGGAACTGCTTGCCGACCTTTTCGACTTCCGTTCCATGCGCCTTGTCGATGGTCAGCGCCTTCCCAGAACCGCCGATGGAGGCAAGCAGCGTTTTCTGCCCGCTCGGCAGATCGGCAGCGGTTGCCTTTTCCGTGCGGCGAATGACGATGGCGTTCTTCAAATCCTCCAGAACGACATAACCCTTCACCGCAAGATCAAGGGCCGAGGCAGAGAGCGCCGTCCAGCCGGCACCTGAGAAACCCCTGTTATCGACGTAATTGACCAGAGCCGGCGAAAGCCCCTCCGGCGCATCCCAGCGCGGCACGACTACGCCCTTGGCCGGATCACGGCCGACCGCGAACCATGCTCGCAGATAATAGAGCAGCACTGCGAAAAGCCCGCCGCCCGAAAGCAGGATGGCAAGATTGTCACGTAGCCACCAACCTGCCTCCTGGGAGGAGTCGGGGGCGGCAATGGCGCCCTTCGGCAACTTCACGGCAACTGTCATGCCCTCGCCCACTGAAAACGGGCGGGTGGAGGCGAAAAACACCTCGTTGCCTTCGCTCAAAATGCGAGCATCCTTGCCTTTGGCACCGAGTGGACCGGTGAAAACGGCAGTGTCGGTGGCCTTCACACCCTGCGGCAGCGTGATGGTGGCGGAAATTTCGCCCATCGGGAATTGCCAGCCATTGCCGGTAACATTCCAGGTGAGTTCGTCATAGTCGCTGAAATAGCGGATCTGCCGGGCGGTGGTGTAGGTGATCTGGAAGATATGTTCGCCGGTCGGCAGAAAACGCTCGGCGCTGCCGGTATAGATGCGGATGCCGCCATCGATATTCTCTGTGCGCCAGTTCTCCGGGGAACCATCGCGCTCCACCGAAACGACGTTGAAATCCACCTTGGTCCGGCGGTTATTCGCATCCATCGCGTAAAGCGGGAAATCGCGGAAGATGCCGCGCTTGATGTTTCGTCCTTCGGCACGGGCGGTGATGGTTTCCGTCACCGTCAGTTCGCCACTCTTCGCAACCTCGACGACGGAATGATAGGAGCGGATGAATTCCTCCGCAAAGGCCGGGAAGGCCGCGCCCAGGAAGACGAACAGCGCGAGAAGTCTTGCGGCGATAGTCTTCACGAGCGATCCCTCCTCAATGGCTCAGCGCTGCGGCTCGGCAGCGCTTTCCTTTTCGCTATAGTCAACGCCGAGCGAAGCGAGCGCTTTCCAGTAACCGGGATAGGTCTTGCCGACGCAGGCCGGATTCTGGATGGCAATGCCGCCGATCTTCAGCGCCGCCAGCGCAAAGCTCATGGCGATGCGGTGATCGGCGAAGGTATCGATGGAGGCATCGACCGTCTGCCCGGCGAGTGCCGGATCGGAATGCACGATCAGGTCGTCGCCTTCCTCATGCGCCAGACCATCACGGATTTCGTTGAGGCCGAGCGAAACGGCGCGGATACGGTCACATTCCTTGACGCGCAGATTGGCGATGCCGACGAAACGCACCGGTGTCTCATTGAAGGCGGCGAGAACCGCGATGGTGGGAATGGCATCCTGCATCTGCGACCCGTCGATTTCGGCGGGCAGATGCGGAAACTTCGCCATGACCTCATAGGCCTTGGCATCCGGCTGGGTGAATTTGTCGGCGGGCGTGCCGATATCGATTGTGCCGCCGGTCAGAAGTTCCGCACCCCAGAGATAGGTGGCGGCGGAGGCATCCGGCTCAATGTGGAAATCGGTCGCCGTGTAACCGGTCGGATGCACGCGCCAGATGGCGTTGCTCACCCGCTCCACCTTCGCGCCGAAGGCTTCCATGGCCGATGTGGTGAGATCGATATAGCCCTTCGCGCCGATTTCCTCGCCCTTGAGGATGATATCGACAGGCTTGTCGCCGCAGGCGGCCGCCATCAGAAGCGCCGACACATATTGGCTGGAAAGATTGGCGTCGATGGTGACGCTGCCCTTCGGGAACCCAGTACCCTTGCCGCAGACGGTGACGGGCGGGCAACCGGTCGGCGCTTCCGCTTCGACACCGAGGGAGCGCAGGGCTTCCACCAGCGGCATGATCGGGCGTTTGCGCATGTGCTCGTCGCCATCGATGATGACGGCGCCGTCCACAAGCGCGGCAGCGGCAGTTAGGAAGCGCGTTGCGGTGCCGGCATTTCCAAGGAAAAGCGGCTTTTCCGGCTGCTGAAGTACACCCGTGCCTTCCACCACGAAGGTAGTGGCGTCAGGTTCGGTCACCTTGACACCCATCTCGCGCAGGGCTTCGGCCATATAAAGCGTATCGTCGCTTTTCAGCGCGCCGGTCAGGTGGCTTTTGCCCTTGGCAAGACCAGCCAGGAGAAGCGCGCGGTTGGTGATGGATTTGGAGCCGGGCGGCTCGACCTTACCGGAAAGCGGGTGGCCGGGCGGGGCGATGGTCAGTTCGATCATGATTGTCGTCTTGTCAAAGAATGCGGCGAAGAGCCGGATTATCGGAATTTGAACGGGTGGTCTTAAGCCGCCGGAAGAACAGTGAGCTTAGAATTTCACCGTCGGCACGGCGCGGTCGGCCGGGTTTTCGATCTCGAAATAAGGCGCCTTCGCAAAACCGAACTGGCCGGCGACCAGATTGGAGGGGAAGCTTTCCACCTTGACGTTCAGATCGCGCGCGGCGCCATTGTAATAACGGCGCGACATCTGGATTTCGCTTTCGATGGTTTCCAGCGACCGCTGCAATTCCAGAAAGTTCGTATTGGCCTTCAGATCGGGATAGGCTTCGGCGAGCGCAAAGAGTTTGCCGAGCGCCTGCGACAGCAGGCCTTCCGCCTGGGCGCGGCCTTCGACATCACCGGCCGGCACGGCCTGCGCCCGGTTGCGCATGGCAATCACCTCCTCGAAGGTGCTCTTTTCGTGCGCCGCGTAACCCTTCACGGTCTCGATGAGATTGGGAATGAGATCGGCGCGGCGCTTCAACTGCACGTCAATGCCCGACCACGCCTCTTCCTTCATCTGCCGCGCCTTAACGAGGCCGTTATAGATGAAGACGACATAAAGCGCGATTGCCGCGATGATTGCCAGCGTGATGAACATTCCCGACCCCTCCTCAAGAGGCGCGGACACCATGGTGGCGTCCGCACGTTAGACTGTTGCCCCGCCTTACATAGACGTTCAGGCGGCCCTGTTCCAGTTCACCCCGCCCGCATCCGTCAGCAGGAAGGCTTCGCCGCAGGCTTTCGCCAGCGTGCGCACGCGCAGGATATAGCTCTGGCGTTCCGTGACCGAAATTACGCCGCGCGCATCCAGAAGGTTGAAAACATGGCTGGCCTTGATGCACTGGTCATAGGCCGGGAACACGCATTTGTGCAGGCGCTGATTATCGTTATCACCCGGCGCACCGGCGGCGAGAAGCGCCTGGCATTCCTTTTCGGCGTCGATGAAATGGCGATGCAGCATGGCGGTATCGGCAAATTCGAAGTTGTGGCGGGAATATTCCTGCTCGGCTTGCAGGAAGACGTCGCCATAGGAAATCTTCTCTTCGCCCTCGCGACCGTTGAAGTTCAGGTCATAGACATTGTCGACGCCCTGAACATACATGGCCAGACGCTCCAGACCATAGGTCAGTTCACCGGCGACAGGCGAGCATTCGATGCCGCAGACCTGCTGGAAGTAGGTGAATTGCGAGACTTCCATGCCGTCACACCAGCATTCCCAGCCGAGACCCCAGGCGCCGAGCGTCGGGCTTTCCCAGTCGTCTTCGACGAAGCGCACGTCATGCAACAGCGGATCGAGACCGATGGCCTTCAGCGAACCGAGATAGAGTTCCTGAAGGTTGGACGGGTTGGGCTTCAGAATGACCTGATACTGGTAATAATGCTGCAAACGGTTGGGGTTTTCACCATAACGACCATCGGAAGGGCGGCGCGACGGCTGCACATAAGCGGCCTTCCACGGCTTCGGGCCAAGCGCACGAAGCGTCGTCGCCGGATGAAACGTACCCGCGCCCACTTCCATATCGTAAGGCTGCAACACCGCGCAGCCCTTGTCGGCCCAGTAATTGTGCAGCGTCAGGATCAGTGCCTGAAAGGAACGCTTGGGGTTCATATGGTCGGGAATATCGGTCATTTCAGTCATCGCGGCGTTAGGAGGATAAGTAAGCAGTGACTTACTTCGGATGCGGACAGGTGCCACGGCATGGCGTGGGGGTCAAGGATTTATGCGTGAAGACACCGGCTTACGTCTCATCCTCACGCTTCACGCGGTATTCACCGGTTTCGGGGTCCTTGATCAGCGTGCCGATGGCGCCGGTTTCGCGTTCCTTTTCGCGCTGCTTGGATTTCGCCGACAGCTTTTCCGCATCGCGAACGAAGCGGCGGTAAAGGATGACGGATCCCACCACCAGAAGAAGAATTGTAATGAGCTGCGCCATAAGGCCCTATTCCCGCGACATCATAGACCGAAACGCGACCACAATGCCTTTTCTTCGGCAACCTCCGCAAGACCCGAGACGGCGCCTACCGCGAGCCTTTCGGCGTTGAGGCCGAGTGCCGCATTCACGCCAGGCACTTTTTTGCCGAACAGCGAACGCCCGCCGCTGACGAGTTGAAGCTTGACCTTTGTCCCGTAACGGCGGCGCAGAACTTCCCGCATGTCGCCAAGCCCGTCGATCAGGCCGAGGTCCAGGCCGCGCATGCCGGTCCAGAACAGGCCGGAGAAGATCGTCTCGTCGCCCTTCAGCTTCGAGCCGCGGCGCATCTTGACCATATCGATGAAAACATTGTGGATTTCGACCTGCAACGACTTCAGGTAGTCGATATCGCCTTCCTTTTCCGGCTGAAAGGGATCGAGGATGACCTTGTTCTCGCCCGCCGTATAGACACGGCGCTCCACGCCGATCTTCTTCAGCATTTCCGGAAAACCGAAACCGCCGGAAACGACGCCGATCGAACCGACGATGGAAGTGGGATCGGCGATGATCTCATCGCCGGCAAGCGCGATCATGTAACCGCCGGAGGCTGCAACATCCTCCACGAAGATCAGGACTTTCTTTTCCTTTTCCTCGGCGAGCTGGCGGATGCGGTTATAGATCATCCGCGCCTGCACCGGCGAACCGCCGGGCGAATTGAGCGAAATGGCGATAGCCGGCGCATCCTTGACGGCGAAGGCCTTTTCCAGAAGCGGCGCATAGGACGCGAGATTGAGGGCGGGGCGGAACTGGTTGCCGCCGGCCATGATTGCGCCCTGCATACGCACAACCGGGATGACGAGCTCTTTTTTACGAAAGCGTTTCGGCACCAGATACTTCAGAAAACCCACTACTCAATCCTCGCAGCATTTATCCGTTCGTCAGGGATGTATGTATCGCCCCGGAAAACACAATGGTTTGCGGCCGGCGGAACGGCGATATTTATGACGCGGTCCGGATTGCCCTTACATTACGCGAATAGGCGGCGCGGCCATTGTTCAGGTCATCGACGAAGGGAGTGAAGGCATGGCTGCCGGTCTCATGCATGACGAGCGGCGCGCGGAAGGACAGCCGCGCTCGCGAACCCTTGATGGCGGTGACGAGCATGCGCACCGCGTCCTCGCCAGGGCGCGGGTGGATGAGGGTGATTTCGAGGCCGCCGAAACGGCTGCCGCAGGCGGCGATAATCTCCGCCACCGATTGCGGCCTTGAAATCAGGGAAAGCTGCCCGCCCGGCACCATGATCGCGCCCGCCGTCCGGATCCAGTCTTCGAACAGGCCATCGGTCATAGCGTGCGCTTCGGCTTTCAGGGCGTCCGGCGTGCGACGGTCGCCCGCATCATTATAGGGCGGGTTCATGATGACGTGATGGAAATGATCGTCGGGCAATCCGGCCGCGACACGCGCTTTCGCACGCAGCGTCACATCCGTCTCGCACACATTCACCCGCGCGGAAAACGCGGCATTCTCGGGCAATTCGAGGCTGCGGCGAGCAAATTGAACCATTTCCGGCGAGCGTTCATAGAGCGTCACCTGCGCCTTTTCGAGCCGCGCCGCAACCGCCATGCCGGCCGCACCCGCACCCGCGCCGAGATCGGCGATCCGGCAGGCGCGGTCATCCGCCACCAGCGAGGCCAGAAGCATGGCATCCATACCCGCCCTGTGCCCCCTGCCCTTCGGCTGGACGATGTGAAAGCGACCCCGGTGAAAGGCGTCGATGGTTTCGGAAATGCCGTCGCTCACCGCCGTTCACGCCTCTTCGTTGCGCAGCTCGTCGCCGAGCCCGGCATCGATGAGAATGCGGCGGGCCTGATCGGCCCGATCTTCCTCCACCAGAAACCTGCGCGGCAAAAGACCGAGCGATCCCTCCAGAATGCTCATCGCCTGATCGGCGATGAGGCAATGGATGCCGGCATCCCTCATCAGGCTTTCAGCGAAGGAGAGCAGCACGGCGTCGTTGGTTCGGATCAGTTCACGCATGGATAGACCTTAAATTCCCATCTTTTTGAATGGCTAGCGGCAATTCGCCCCTTGCCGCGCAAGGCGTCAGTTTTTATTGTCGACTTCAAATTCGAACTGGAGTCCTGTCCCTTGGGCGTCGTCATACCGCTTGAAGAAAGCAAAAACAAACTCGCATCCGTCAAGCCGCTTGTCGATCTGACCCGTCCTGACATGGAACGGGTGAACCAGCTTATCCTTTCCAAGGCCGGTTCCGATGTCCAGATGATACCCGAGGTAGCCAACCACCTCATCTCGTCAGGCGGCAAGCGCCTGCGGCCAATGCTGACGCTCGCCTCGGCCTCGATGTTCGGTTACGAGGGCGATCATCACATCAAGCTCGCCACCAGCGTGGAGTTCATGCACACGGCGACGCTGCTGCATGACGATGTGGTGGATGAAAGCGATCTGCGCCGCGGCAAATCCACCGCCCGCACCATCTGGGGCAACCAGGCGAGCGTTCTCGTCGGCGACTTCCTGCTCGGTCAGGCGTTCCGCATGATGGTGGATGTCGGTTCACTGGATGCGCTCGACGTGCTGTCCACAGCCGCTTCGGTGATTGCCGAAGGCGAAGTGTTGCAGCTTTCGGTCGCCAAGAACATGGAAACCACCGAAGACGATTATCTGCAGGTGATTCGCGCCAAAACGGCCGCCCTTTTTGCGGCGGCGGCGGAAGTCGGCCCCATCGTCGCCAAGACCGACAAGGCGACCCGCAGCGCGCTGAAATCCTACGGCATGAATCTCGGCCTCGCCTTCCAGCTGGTCGACGATGTCCTTGACTACGGCGGAAAGTCCGCCGATCTCGGCAAAAATACCGGTGACGATTTCCGCGAAGGCAAGATCACCCTGCCGGTCATCCTCTCCTATCGTCGCGGCACGCAGGATGAGCGCGCTTTCTGGCGCACGGCCATCGAAAAGGGCGAAAGCAGCGACGCGAACCTCGAAAAGGCGCTTGGCCTGATCACCAAATATAACGGTCTTGGCGACACGATCGGCCGCGCCACGCATTACGGCACCATTGCCCGCGACGCGCTGGCGCCCCTGCCGCAGAGCCCCTGGAAAGATGCGCTTCTGGAAGTGATCGACTTCTGCATCGAGCGTCTGAACTGACGCCGCAGGCCGGACGAATGGCGGATGGAAAAGACCGTCCGCCCAATGTTCCAGGCCAGCTTCTTCGCAAGGCGTGATTGTGGCCGGGGCCATAATTTCTTGCGGGGCTGCTTCAAAAAAGCCATTCTATCGTGACCAACAATGGAAACTGATTTTTCCGTGCTTCTGCACAAAGGCAAAGGTTCCCTCATGCGGCGTAAACCAGCACTCCGTCTTCTCTGCAGCGCGGCTCTTGCCGCTGCTCTCGCAATCGGCGCGGGTGCAAGCCCCGGCTTTGCGGAGACGAAGGCGACACCGGAAAACAAGGCTGTTACGTTCGATCCGGCCAAGGTGAACACCTTCTCCGGCGCCTTCCTCGCCGGGCGCAATGCCGATGTCGATCAAGATTATCCCACCGCGATTTCGCTTTATAAAAAGGCGCTGGAATTCGATCCAGCCAATACGGAAATCCGCCAGCGGCTGATGATCGCCGAACTTCTGAGCGGCAATTTCGAGGCTGGCGCGAAGATCGCCGATTCGATGAAGGACGATACCTCGGTGGAGCGCGTGACGACCATCGTGCGCGGTCTCGACGCCATCAAGGACAAGGAATTCGCCAAGGCCGAGAAAATTCTGAAATATAACGGTCCGAACGATCTCGACCGCATGGTCAATACGCTTTTGACAGCATGGGCGCGCGCCGGTTCCGGCAAGCCGAAGGAAGCGCTGGCGCTGGTCAATAATATGAAGGGCCCGGGCTGGATTTCGATCTTCCAGAAATATAATGCGGCGGCCATCGCCCTTGTTTCCGGCAACAATGAAGCGGCCCGCAAAAGCCTCAACGAAGCGGTGACGGACCGCGAAGGCGGGGCAACCGCCTCCGATACCTATATGCGCGCGGTGATGGCGCTTGCCCGGCTGGAGGCTTCCGCCGGCAACAAGCAGAAGGCGCTGGATGCGATTGCGGTCGGGGACACTTTCGCGCCGAATTACGCGCCGCTGAAGGCGCTTCGCCAGTCCATCGAAAACGGTGAGAAGCCGGAACAGCAGATCACCAATGCCGTGGAGGGCGCCGCCAGCGTCATGTTCTCCATCGCCGGCGCGCTGAACCGCGAAGGCGCCGAAGAGATCGTGACGCTTTATCTGCAGACGTCGCGCGCGCTCGATCCGAAAAGCCCGGATACGCTCATCCTTCTCGGCGGCCTTTCAGAAGCGCTGAAACAGCCTGACCGCGCCATTGCCTTCTATCGCGAGGTGCCGAAGGATTCGCCGATGTATCGCATCTCCGAGCTGCAGCTCGGACTGACGCTCGCGCAGACGGGCAAGGTGGACGAGGCGCGCAAGCATCTCAAATCGCTGCTCGAATCCGACCCGAAGGACATCCGTTCCTATCTCGCCTATGGCAGCGTGCTTTCCGACGCCAAGGACTACAAGGCGATGGCCGAGAACTACGACAAGGCCATCGAGGTCATCGGTTCCGTGCCGCAGAAATCCGACTGGTCCATCTTCTTCCAGCGCGGCATCGCCTATGAGCGGCTGAAGGAATGGGACAAGGCAGAACCGAATTTCAAGCGGGCGCTGGAACTGAACCCGGAACAGCCGCAGGTTCTGAACTATCTGGGTTATTCCTGGGTGGACAAGGGCATCAATCTCGATGAAGGCATGAAGATGATCAGCCGTGCCGTCGAGCTTCGGCCGAATGACGGCTATATTGTCGATTCTCTCGGCTGGGCGCATTATCGCCTTGGCGATTTCGATGAAGCCGTGACCGAGCTGGAACGGGCGATCGAACTGAAAGCTGGCGATCCCACCATCAACGACCATCTGGGCGACGCCTACTGGCGAGTCGGCCGCAAGATCGAGGCGGTCTATCAGTGGAACCGCGCATTGATCGGCGACAGCGACGACGTGGACAAGGCCAAGGTGAAGGAAAAGATCGCCAACGGCCTGCCGCCTGTCGAAAAGGATGCCGAAAATACCGCCAAAAAGGAAGTCACGCCACAGCCGCCGGCTCCTCCGGCACCGGCACCGGCTGCCACTCCGGACAAGAAATCCTGACGCCGCATGCGCGGGCATGAGGTTTCCGGGGCCGCTGAGACCATCGAGGCGGCCCCGGCCAAGATCAATCTGGCGCTGCATGTGACCGGCCAGCGAGCGGATGGGTATCACCTGCTCGAAACGCTGGTGACCTTTACCGAAGCCGGCGACACTATCCGTATTCGCAACGCCGATGCCGACAGTTTCTCCATCTCCGGCCCCTTCGGCGATCTTTTGCGTGCGGGCGATGGCGGCGATAACCTCGTCACCCGCGCCAGGGACCTGTTGCGCGATGCGCTCGCATCGACAGGTCAACCGGCACCCCCGGTCGCCATTCATCTTGAAAAGAACCTGCCGGTGGCTTCCGGCATAGGCGGCGGCTCGGCGGATGCGGCGGCGACACTGCGGGGGCTTTTGCGGCACTGGCGTGCCGCTATCGCACCGGATACGCTTGCACCCATGGCATTGACGCTCGGCGCGGATGTGCCGATGTGCCTTGAGAGCCGATCCCTGATCGCTCGCGGCATCGGCGAGGACATTGAACCGCTCACCGATCTGCCGGAACTCTCCATGGTTCTGGCCAATCCCATGAAGGCTGTCTCGACACCGGAGATTTTCCGGCGATTGCAGAACAAGACCAATCCGCCGCTGCCCGACCCTGCGACGATTGGCTGGATGGATTTTCTTGCCCAAAGCCGTAACGATCTTCAGCCGCCGGCACAGGCGTTGCTGCCGGAAATCGCGGAGATAACCGGGCTGCTGTCTGAAGAAGGGGCGGCCCTTGTTCGCATGTCCGGTTCCGGGGCAACCTGTTTCGGGATTTTTCATTCCTTCGATGCCGCCAAAAACGCGGAAACATCGCTTCGGAAAAAACGTCCCGGCTGGTATTTTCACGCAACGCGGACCATTTGAGGGCCGGATATTTCGAGGATAAGGCCATGGCAGGCGATAGACCCTTCATTCCCCTTGGCATTGCGGTTCTGACTGTTTCGGACAGCCGCACGCTGGAGAACGACAAGTCCGGCGATACGCTCGTCGCAAGGCTGGAAGAAGCGGGCCACAGGCTCGCGGCCCGCGCCATCGTGCCTGACGATAAGGCGGCGATCGCAGACACGGTGCGCGAATGGACTTTGTCTGAGGGCGTGGACGTGGTCATCACGACCGGCGGCACCGGCTTTACCGGCCGCGACGTGACGCCCGAGGCACTGGAGCCACTGTTCGAAAAACGCATGGACGGGTTTTCCGCACTTTTCCATCGCATTTCCTATGAGAAGATCGGCACCGCCACCATCCAGTCACGCGCGACCGGTGGCGTGGCCAATGCCACCTTCATCTTCGTGCTGCCCGGCTCGCCGGGGGCTTGCAAGGATGCGTGGGACGGTATTCTCAAGGCACAGCTCGATTATCGTCATCTGCCGTGTAACTTCGTGGAAATCATGCCGAGGTTGGATGAGCATTTGAAGCGTGGGGCTGGCGGCGTTTAGAGCAGGATTTCGTGGGTTGGACCAAGGTGCGTGTGGCTCATCCCCCTCTGCCCTGCCGGGCATCTCCCCCCCAAAGGGGGGAGATCGATCTGCGGCGATGTCTCGTCCATCTTGAAGCTTGAGAATGAAGCGACAAGAGAGCCTCTTGCCGATCTCCCCCCTTGAGGGGGAGATGCCCGGCAGGGCAGAGGGGGGTAAAGCCCCACGCACATCCGGTTCGCAGACGATGCACGACCAAAAAACCCATCACGCCAGATATTTTTTGAAAAACTCCGTTGTCCGCCCCCAGGCGAGATCAGCAGCCGCCTTATCATAACGAGCCGAGGACGTGTCATTGTTGAAGGCGTGGTTGACGCCGTCATAGACGAAGATTTCAAAGGTCTTGCCGTTTTCCTCCAGCGCCTTCTTATAGGCGTCGATACCGGCATTGATGCGCTCGTCGAGACCCGCATAGTGCAAAAGCAGCGGAGCCTTGATGGCAGGTACATCGGCCGCCGGGGCCTGCTGGCCGTAATAGGCGACGCCGGCATTCAGGCCTGCCGATTTGGTGGCGAAACGGTTGACCAGCCCGCCGCCCCAGCAGAAACCGACAGCACCGACCTTGCCATTCGCCCCCTGCCGCGCCGCAAGCCATACCCGGCCCGCTTCGGCATTGTCGACGGTCGCATCCATGTCGAGACCGCTGAACATCTGCCGCGCCTTCTCCTCATCGGCGGGCGTGCCGCCCTGCGGTGAGAGGAAATCGACCGCAAGCGCCCGGAAACCGGCGAGCGCCACCCGTCTTGCCACGTCACGAATATGATCGTTCAAGCCGCGGTTTTCGTGGATGACGATAACTGAGCCGATGGGACCGGAAGCGGATTTCGGCGTAACGAGGTAACCCTTCATCTCACCGCCGGGGGCGGGATAGGTCACCTCTTCGGCAACGATCCTGTCGTCATCGGCCGCGATGACCGCCGCATGGGCGCTGTTGGCCGAAAGAAGCGGGGCGATGGCCGCCGCCGCAGCACCTGACCCGGCCAGCACGGTGAGCTTTTCCATGAATTTGCGGCGGTCGAGGCTGAGATGGGTATATTCATCGTAAGCGTCGATCATGGCCTGCGTGATCTTGGGCTTGTCCATCGCTCTATCCTCCTTGAACGCGCGGATGCGGAAAGATAGCGCAGATCGCAGGGCGGGGAACGAGGCGGGGGCGAGCGGCGCCACACATTTGCGTGAGCGCCCCCTCCGGTTTTTCACATCAGGCGGCGAGATCCACGACAATACGGCCGTCAATCTTGCCCTCTTCCATGCGGTGGAAGATGTCATTGATGTTTTCGAGCTTGTCCCACGAGAAGTGGGCGGCCACCTTGCCTTCGCCGGCAAAGGTCAGCGCCTCCTCCAGATCCTGCCGTGTGCCAACGATGGAACCGCGTACCGTGATGCGCTTCAGCACCGTGTCGAAAACCGGAATGGAGATGAAGCCCGGCGGCAGGCCGACAAGCGCCATGGTGCCCTTGGAGCGCAGGAAGCCGTAGGCCTGCTCCATGGCCTTTGGCGACACCGCCGTCACCAGCGCGCCGTGGACGCCGCCGGTCGCCTTCTGCACCTGCTCCACCGCGTCAGGCGCGCGACCATTGACGACGACATCGGCTCCGAGCTTTTTCGCAAGCGCCAGCTTGTCATCGAAAATATCGGCGGCGACGACATGCATGCCCATGGCCTTGGCATATTGCACGGCCATGTGGCCAAGCCCGCCAATGCCTGAAATGACCACCCACTCACCGGGCCTGACCTCGGTTTCCTTCAGCCCCTTATAGACGGTAACGCCGGCGCAGAGCACCGGTGCAGCCGGGCCGAAATCGAGATTATCCGGCAGGCGGCCAACGAATTTCGGATCGGCAAGGCCATATTCAGCAAAGCTTCCATTGACGGAATAGCCGGAATTCTTCTGGCTTGGGCACAGCGTTTCCCAGCCCGTGCGGCAGGGAATGCAGCATCCGCAAGCGGTGTAGAGCCAGGGCGTTCCGGCACGGTCGCCTTCCTTGATGCCGGTGACGCCAGCGCCGATCTTGGCGACGTAACCCACACCTTCGTGGCCGGGAATGAAGGGCGGATTGGGCTTGACCGGCCAGTCACCCGTTGCGGCGTGCAGGTCGGTATGGCAAATGCCCGTCGCCTTGTAGTTGATGAGAATCTCACCGGGACCGGGATCCGGTATCGCCACTTCCTCAATGGTCAGCGGTTTTCCAAATGCGCGGACAACCGCCGCCTTCATTGTCTTAGTCATGACATACTCCCTAATCTCTGTCCGCCAGAAATCCTCGACGGCAAGCGGAGATTAGCGGGGATGGGGCGTCATGGAATTGACCCATCGCAAATCGGAGCATTTTGCAAGGCGGGATTGTCTCACTTATGAGGCAACCTCACGGTGCTGATTTATTCCAGTGCCAACCATATGGCGAGCCATGCCCACAGGCAGACGACCAGCGCAAAGCCGATGCCGAACAACGCGCCGCGTTGACGCAGGCGATTGCTGGTGACATGGACATAGGAATGAGCATAACGCGAGAGCACGAACAGCCATGCCAGAACGACGGTGACGATATTGTCCGCATCCGTGATGTAAAGTAGCAGGCACGCAATGTGGAACAGGACCGGCAGCTCGAACTGGTTGGCGATATTGCGGTTCACCAGATAGCTTTCGCGCGCTTCCTCGCCGCGGTCGCGCAGCTTGATCGCGGACTCGCGATCCTTGAAGGTGTATTTGTTACGCCGGACGATCAGGAGCGCGTAAAGCCAGAAGACCAGAAAGACATGGGCGATCATCGGCCAGAACATTGCGGTCGTGGGTGACATGCTTTCTTCTCCAATCATCAAAACGCTCCCCGATCCGGCATGAATCGGGGAGCGCCAAATACTCAGTATCCTTTTACGGATTCGCCTCGAAAGATCAAACCGCGCCGGGGTAGTTCGGGCTTTCGCGGGTGATCGTCACGTCATGGGCGTGGCTTTCGCGCAGGCCCGCGCTGGAGATGCGAACGAAGGTGGCGCGTTCCTGGAATTCCTTGATGTTGCTGCCGCCGACATAACCCATGGCGGCCTTCAGGCCACCGGCCAGCTGGTGCAGCACGCCGGAAACCGGGCCCTTGTAGGGAACCTGACCTTCGATGCCTTCAGGCACGAGCTTCAGTGTATCGCGCACTTCCGCCTGGAAATAACGGTCAGCCGAGCCGCGCGCCATGGCGCCAACGGAGCCCATGCCGCGGTAGGCCTTGAAGGAACGGCCCTGATAGAGGAACACTTCGCCCGGGCTTTCATCCGTGCCGGCAAGCAGCGAGCCGATCATGACGGCGGAAGCGCCAGCAGCGATCGCCTTGGCCAGATCGCCCGAGAACTTGATGCCGCCATCGGCGATAACAGGAATATCAGCCGCATTGGCGACTTCGACCGACGACATGATGGCCGCGAGCTGCGGAACGCCGACGCCAGCAACGATGCGGGTCGTGCAGATGGAGCCGGGGCCGATACCGACCTTGACGCCATCGGCGCCGGCATCGATCAGCGCCTTGGTGCCGTCGGCTGTCGCGACATTGCCGGCGATGATGCGAACCGAGTTCGACATCTTCTTAACCACTGAAACGGCATCGAGCACGCGCTGCGAATGGCCATGCGCGGTATCCACGACCAGAAGGTCGACGCCGGCATCGATGAGGCGCTCCGCGCGCTCGATGGCGTCAGCGCCGACGCTGATAGCGGCGGCGGCGCGAAGACGGCCCTGCGCATCCTTGGTGGCGTTGGGGTTCAACTGCGACTTCTCGATATCCTTGACGGTGATGAGGCCGACGCAATTGCCTTTTCCATCCACCACCAGCAGCTTTTCGATGCGGTGCTTGTGCAGCAGGCGGCGCGCTTCCTGCTGATCGACGCTGCTTTCCTTGACCGTGACCAGATTTTCGCGGGTCATCAGTTCGTAAATCTTCTGCTGCGGATCGGAGGCGAAGCGCACGTCGCGGTTGGTCAGAATGCCGACGAGGCGACCGTTCTTGTGGCCGCCGGACCCGCCGTTTTCAACCACCGGAATACCGGAAATGCCGTGCGCCTTCATCAAGGCCTGTGCTTCTGCAAGCGTCGCATCCGGGCCGATGGTGACCGGGTTGACGACCATACCGCTTTCGAACTTCTTCACCTGCCGGACTTCTTCGGCCTGTTCGATGGGGGGCAGGTTGCGGTGGATGACGCCGATGCCGCCGGCCTGGGCCATGGCGATGGCAAGACGGCCTTCGGTCACCGTATCCATGGCGGAAGAGAGGATAGGCAGGTTCAGATCGATATCGCGGGCAATGCGGGTGGCGATATTCGTCTGTCCCGGCATAACCTCGGAATGTCCGGGTTGCAGCAACACATCGTCAAATGTGAGAGCGTCCAAACCAGTGGGTGTTTGAATGATGCGTGCCATGACCAAATTCCTTCATACTGAAAATGCGTGGCCGTTCCGGAACGAAAAGTTCACCCCGGCGCCCTGCAAGGATTGCTTGGAAGTTGGCGAGGGCTGGTAACACGTTCATGACAGGAAGGGAATAGAAAAAACCCGGAATTGCCTTCCGGGCTTTCTTTGTTGCTGCATTGCAGCAGACGTTATAGCGCGTCGTGTGGGTCCTTGCCCCACACGACGCGCTATAACTGCTTGTTTTTATGCATGTCGTTATCGCAAAACCGCTGAACACTTTTGCGCGACATGCATTAGATGTCGAACTGATAGGATTTCGGCACGAAACGATAGCCCGTATCCAGCTTTTCCGCGTAACCCACCGCCGGGAAAGGCATGTGATACCCAAGGAAAGGCAAGCGGTCAGTGGCGATCATGTCATAGACCTTCTTGCGGGTCGCAGCGGCTGCCGCCTTGTCCATGTCGAACTTCACCTCCCAGTCCGGCTTTTGCAGGGAAAGGACGAAATGGTTGGCCGTATCCGCCGTCAGGATGAGTTGTTTGCCTTCCGATTCGACACGGAAGATCATATGGCCCGGCGAATGACCGAAGGCCGCCACACCGGTAATCCCGGATACGACACTGGCGCCGTCGCCAATGAAGCTCGCCTTGTCCGCCAGCGGCTTGACGTTCGTGAGAACGCCCTTGTGACCGCCTTCCGCAGGCGTGCCGACACGTTTCTCATCCGTCCAGAAATCATATTCCGCCTGACCGAACACGTAGCGCGCCTTGGAAAAAGCCGGAGCACCCTTTTCCATCAGCCCACCGATATGATCGCCATGCATGTGGGTCAGCACCACCACGGTCACATCTTCCGGCGTATAACCGGCGGCCGCCATGCCCTCGATCAACCGGCCATTGCCCGCACCGCGCCCGGCTTCTCCGAAGCCGGTATCGAACAGCACGAGATCGGTGCCGGTATTGACGAGGACCGGCGAGAAGGAATTGACGAATTGCTCTTTCGGCAGAAAATTGTCTTCCAGCAATTTTCCAACCGTCTCGGGCGATTGATCCGTGCCGAAGGTCTCGCCGGGATTGGGGGCCGCGCGTGCGCCATCCTTCACCACCAGCACTTCGAAATTGCCGAGTTTGAAGCGGTTGGTTTCAGGTGGCATCGCGTGTTCTATCTCCATGGAAGTCTGCGGCTGGCTGGTCTGGGCATTTGCGTTGCGCACCATCAAAATTGGCGCACCGAGAACGCTTGCGCCCGCCGCACCGATGAGGCCACGTCTGCTCATGCTGAAGGATTTGGTCATTATCTTACTCCCGATATCGCCAACTGGCCGTGATTGCCAACTGAACTCACCCAACGGACAATAGAGCGAGAAAGTTGCAAGAAAACCGGCCTCACGCAGGTTTGATCGGAACTTGAGAAATTGATAATTAACGTGTTGGCAAGCCGGGTTATCAGGCGTAGGAGGAACGGCGATATCCTTTGTCGCAGCGGAAAGCCGCAGGCAGCCTCAATGAACCGCATCATTCCACTCATCCTGGCAGTCGCTCTCTTTATGGAGCAGATGGACTCCACCGTCATCGCCACCTCGCTGCCGGCAATTGCCGCCGATCTTCATGTCGGCCCGATCACGCTCAAGCTCGCATTGACGGCCTATATGGTGGCGCTGGCGATCTTCATTCCCATCAGCGGCTGGATGGCCGACAAATATGGCGCGAAGAAAATCTTCCGTTTCGCCATCGGCGTTTTTGTGGTGGGGTCGATCTGCTGCGCGGTGTCGTCCTCGGTGTTCGAATTCGTACTTTCGCGTTTTTTGCAGGGCATGGGCGGGGCCATGATGACGCCCGTCGGACGTCTCGTGCTTTTGCGCACGACCAAGCGCAGCGAACTCGTCTCCGCCATGGCGCTGCTGACGATCCCCGGGCTCGTCGGACCGCTCACCGGACCGCCCATCGGCGGTTTCATTACCACCTATTTTTCATGGCACTGGATTTTCCTCATCAACGTGCCGATCGGTATCATTGGCATCTGGCTGTCGACGATCTTCCTGCCGGAAATCGAAACGACAAATCCGCCGCCGATGGACGGCAAGGGCTTCGTGCTTTCAGGCATCGCCGCCTCCGGCGTGGTGTTCGGCCTCTCCGTCGTCAGCCTGCCCGCGCTGCCGCCAGCAATCGGCATCGCCTCGACCATCATCGGTTTCATCTGCGGTTTTCTTTATCTGCGCCACGCCGCACGGCACCCTGCCCCCATTCTGGATTTTCGCATTTTTCAGAACGCGACCTTCCGGGCGGCTTCCGTCGGCGGCACCGTTTTCCGCATTTCCACGGGCGCCATACCCTTCCTGATGCCGCTGATGCTGCAGATCGGTTTCGGGCTGAACCCGTTCCAGTCGGGCATGATCACCTTTGCCGGCGCAATCGGCGCGATCACCACGAAATTCATGGCCAAGCGGGTGTTTGCGGCAACGGGTTTCCGCTCGACACTGATCGGGGCCGGTATCGTCGGCGCGTTCACGACGCTTGCCAACAGCTTTTTCACGCCTGAAACACCCTATCCGCTGATCATGATCTTTCTGGTCACGGCGGGATTTGCCCGATCCTTCTTCTTCACCGGATCGAACGCGCTGAGTTACTCCGATATCGAGGATAGTCAGGCCAGCCAGGCGACCTCGATGGCGTCGGTGTTGCAGCAGATCAGCCTCGCGCTGGGCGTGGCTTTCGCCGCCTCCATTCTGGAAGTCAGCAGCACGATGTCCGGCACGCACCTGCAGCTCGCCGATTTCCACATCGCTTTCACTATCGTCGCACTGGTATCGCTGTTCGCCATAGTGCCGATCATCCGCATGGACGGCAATGCCGGGGCGGCCGTCTCCGGCCACCGCGGCAAGGTCTCGCAACCGGCGGAGTGATTAAAGCGTCCTTTGTGCGCCCGTTTGGGCGTACAAAGGACGCTTTAACTCTTTGAATCTGGGCACCGTTACGGACAAAAATCGAATATGGCTTTCTGTCCGATGCGCTAGTCTTCGGAAGCCTCTCCGGCCTCCACATCGACCTGCGGCGCGTTCTTGCGGCCCTTGAAGTGTTTGGCAAGCAGGAACATTTCCACCGACTCCGAACGTGACGAGGCCGGTTTGATAT
Organism: Agrobacterium sp. ST15.13.013; assembly: GCF_027956525.1. Taxonomy (NCBI): domain Bacteria; kingdom Pseudomonadati; phylum Pseudomonadota; class Alphaproteobacteria; order Hyphomicrobiales; family Rhizobiaceae; genus Agrobacterium; species Agrobacterium sp. ST15.13.013. Next base: position 150,067 of record NZ_JAQKGP010000003.1, on the reverse strand, counting down.
GCAAGACCTGCTTGAAGTTCTTCTTGAGCATGTCCAGCAGCTGCTTTTCCGTGCCGCCCTGGAAGGTCTTGGCAAGGAAGTGCCCGCCCTCCGCCAGCACCTGAACGGCAAAATCGGCCGCGACTTCGCACAGATGCATGGTGCGGATGTGGTCGGTCTTCTGGTGCCCGGTGGTGGGCGCGGCCATATCCGACAGCACCAGATCAGGCGTACCGCCGACGGCCTCCATCAGCTTTTCCGGCGCGCTCGGATCGAGGAAGTCCAGCTGCAGGATTTTCACGCCGGGAATAGGATCGATCTCGAGGAAATCGATGGCCGCAACGCGAATGTCATCTTCTGTCGAATCCGTCACCTTGGAGGCGATCTGCGACCAGCTGCCGGGTGCGGCGCCAAGATCGATGATGCGGCGTGCGCCCTTCAGAATCTCATGCTTGTCGTTGATTTCCAACAGCTTGAAGGCGGCGCGGGCGCGATAGCCCTCAAGCCTGGCGCGCTGCACATAAGGGTCATTGATATGACGTTCCAGCCAGCGGCGCGACGAGGCCTTTAGCTTGGTCTTCTTGACCTTCTGGCCGATCTTGCGGCCGGTGCGGTTGTTGCTTGTCGGCGCCTTGCTCATGTCAAACCTTCCGTCCTGTCCTGCCGTGCCATCTGCATGCGCCTTATCCGGTTGCGCCGCCATGCGCCGTCATCCGCCATCATATCCGTCAGCAGGCCTTCGCGAAGGCCGCGATCCGCCACGCGCATGCGCCGCGCCGGCCAGCGGCGGCGAATGGCCTCAAGGATGGCGCAGCCGGCCAGAACCAGATCGGCCCTGTCAGGCCCGATGCAGGCATTGGCAGCGCGGCCCGCGAAATCCCATGCCAGAAGCTTGTCCTGCATGGCCGTCACCTCGGCATCGGAAAGCCAGAGGCCATCCACCTTGCGGCGGTCATAGCGTGGCAGATCGAGATGGACGCCGGCAAGCGTCGTCACGGTGCCCGAGGTCCCGATCAGGTGAAAATCCTCGTGATGGGTCTGCGGCGCGAGAGGCGGGCAGTGGAAGGCGTCGAGCAGCCCTTCGACTTCCCCCACCATGGCGGCGAAAACATCCGGCGTCACATCGCGCCCGCCATGACGTTCCGAAAGCGTGACGACACCGACCGGCAACGAGGTCCAGTGGGTGATGTGATTGGCGAGCCGGTTCGAGCGATTTTCCCCGACCTTGATAACGGCGATTTCCGACGATCCGCCACCAATATCGAACAGCACGACAGAGCGCGCTTCACGCCCGACAAGCGAGGCGCAGCCGGACACCGCAAGGCGAGCTTCAGTCTCGCGGCTGATAATTTCGAGCTTCAGTCCCGTCTCCCGCGTAACTCGCGCCAGAAACTCCTCGCCATTCGACGCAGCGCGGCAGGCCTCGGTGGCAATGAGCCGCATGCGCCTGATCGGACGACCGGAAAGCTTCGCGGAGCAGACTTTCAGCGCCTCGACAGCTCGATCCATGGCGTCGTCGGAAAGCCGGCCGCTCGACACCAGCCCCTCGCCCAGCCGGACGATGCGCGAAAAGGCGTCGACGACCCGAAACTGGCCGGGCCTCGTCGGCTGCGCGATTAGAAGCCGGCAATTATTGGTGCCGAGATCGAGCGCCGCATACATATCCGCCGTCGGCTCCTGGCCATGCTCGTGCTGGCGACCGGCATGGCGGGTGGATAGTTCGGATTGCCGATGCGGGTCCTGCCCGACCCCTCCTGCCCGGCCGTTCTGCTTGCCAACGTGTTTCGGCGCATGGGTGGGAACCAGCGGACGACCCTGTGGATCGCGATGACCACGCTTGCGGTGGCGCGACTTTCGCCCTGCGCCCGGCGGCACGGAGGATGGATTGGCAGCATCTGTTGCAGCTGAACCCTGCGCCTGCACGGTGGAAGCTGGGGCAGCCTGCTGAGAAGCACCCTTGCCGCGAGAGCGCCTGCGACGCTTTCTCTTGCGCGGCTCGGCATCCGGCTCAAGAGCCGATACGTAGGAGGAACCGGCCGGAACATCTGCGGCAACATCATGCGACAGCACAGCAGCGTCACGGGGCTGACCGTCACGCTTGTGTTTCTTGCCACGACGGGATCGCTTCGCTTTCCCTTTGTTCGCCACCGACGCCCCTTGTTCCGACGGCTTTGGGCCGTTTCCGGGGTCGATCACTGTCTTGTCCATTTCGCCGCGCACAAGCGTAGACGCTATGCTGCTGGCTTTCATAAGGTTTCGTTGGGCCGACAATACCAGCGCAAGCGATTTTAGCCAAATGGTTTTTGGCAGGCGTCTTGTGGGAAGGGCTGATGCCTCGCCAAGGCTGGGCGAGCATCGTCACGATCGCGGCTATGATTTCCGGATGCTTTCGAAATCGGAAGGCAGGTCAGCTCGTCGCCGGGCCTTGCGCGGACACCCACAAGTCATGAAAGGGCACCAATGTGGAGAAAATACTCCCCTCTCCCGGTAAGTCCTTGTGACATATAAACTTACTGGGAGAGGGGAATGGTACGGTTGAGTGGGGTCGAACCACCGACCTCAGGTGCCACAAACCTGCGCTCTAACCAACTGAGCTACAACCGCACATGAAACGCCGAAGCGGCGTCACGGGGGGTGACATAAAAGGTGTTTTGCCCATTTGCAAGTGCCTGTTCGAATTTTGCGAAAAAAGGCGAAGAAAGGCAAGCTCTTTTCAATGGGCCGGATTGTCACTAAGAGGCCGCGGCGGCCTGTTGACGTTAACTCTATTTGGCGATTCATCCGGCGGATGGTGGACCGGATCGCCCTGTGAAGTTATTTAAAATTCTGTTAACGTGATGCCTCGGCGGGTTTACGTTTAGAGCTTCATGAGGAAGCCGAAAGCCCGCGAGGTCCGGTAGTGCCAGAATAGGTTTCGACATGCCCGCCGTCCAGTATCCCTTTATCGATATCGCAGTGCATGAACGGGTGCGTGACGGTTTCGGGCGCGGCGAGGCCATGGCGTTGTTCTCGCTCGACCTTAAAAACGCCCTTTGGGCCAATGGCCGGGGTGCGGCGCTGTTTGGCACGCCGATGGTCTATGATTTTCTGGAACAGGGCCCGAAACCGCAGGACGTGACCTTCCGGCAACTGGCGGCCGCGGCGGCGCGGCTTTCCAAAGCGGGCGACAGCCTGCCGTTTACCATTCGCATCACCTCGGGTTTCCGCAGCCTTGCCGTTACCGCGCGCGCGGAAGTCATCGAGGCCGAACCCGGCCAGCCCGCCATCCTGTTTTCCGCCCTCACCGACCAGGCCGCACCCGACACGGCGGAATGCGCCCGGCGCATGATCGAAGGGTTCGACGACCCCGATATCCATATGGCGGTTCTGAACGGCGAGAACGAGATTGTCGCTGCTTCCCCCGGCTTTTCTTCTCTCGGTATTACGCCCCACACAGCGCGGACGCTGGTGAAGATGGCGGCCGGACAGCCCGGCCATCTCGTCAAGCGGCCGGTGCCGACCGGCAAGGGTTATCTGCCCGCGGCCACCGGCCAGATCGCGACATCGCCCGAACTGAACCTGATGTTCGTGGTCGAAACCGCGCTGGGAACACTCGATCCCGTCAATGGTTTTTTCGAAGACAGGCCGCAGGAAGCGCCAGCCCTGCCGGTTGCGGAGACCGAGACTGTTGCCGCTGCAACCTCCTTCGATTCCGTGCTCGACGCTGTTGCCGGCATCGAGGATGTGGAAGAGGTACAGGAACTGCCGGTCGATCCCGAAGAAGAAGCGCCAGCGCAGCAGGATGACGACAGCGTCCTGTCCCTGCCGGAAGACGAAACGGAAACCCCGGCGGCCCTTTCCGCGCAGGACGCCGACACCGCTGCGAATGTGGCGATGACGGACGACATCGCCGATCTTTTCGAACTCGATGAGGATGAAGCAGAAGCGCCCTTAACCGAGCGAGCAATCGCCGATGCTCCTGCGGAAGAGGCTCAAGCCGAAGAAAACGCAGTCGCGGACGATGAAATCGTCGAAACCGCGCCCTCAGAAGCTGCTCCTGCGGCGGATGAGGAGGTAGCGGCGGAGACGGAGACCGAAGAGACGGATGTCGGCGCTGGCGCAGAAGCGCAGCCTTTTGTTTTCAATGCCGGTGCGCGCGCTTCCCGTTTCGTCTGGAAAATCGATGCGGAAGGACGCTTCAGTTCGATCTCGCATGAATTCGCGGAGGCGGTGGGCGCCAAGGCGGCTGCCGTTGAAGGCATGGGCTTTGCCGATGTCGCGGCCCTGTTCAATCTCGATCCCGACGGCAAGATCCGCGAGCTTCTCGGCCGACGCGACACATGGTCGGGCAAGACGATCTACTGGCCGGTGGAAGGCACATCGCTGATGGTGCCGATCGATCTTGCCGCCCTGCCCACCTATACGCGCTCCCGCGAATTCGACGGTTTCCGCGGTTTCGGCATCGTGCGGCTTGCCGACGCCGCCGAAGACCCGCATGCCACCGGCCTGACCTTCCTCAACGGCGAAGAGGCAGATCCCGCGGAAGCCCTGCCGCAGCACGCCATCGAGGATGAAAGCCACGAATTGCTGGCCTTTATCGATGAGGATGACGACGCGGCGCAAGACGCAAGTTCCATCGCTGATGATGAGGCCCCGGTAACGCAAGCCGATGCGGCGGATGGTGCATCGGACGTGGTTTCGGCAGAAGAACAGCACCATGATTATACCCCGCCGGAATTCGAAGCGCCGGTTGCGGCGCCCGCTCTGGAACCGGCCTATTCCGACAAGGTCGTCCATCTGGAGGAGCGCCGCTCGCGCTCCCGCGAGGGGCTGACCGCAGGCGAGCAGGCCGCCTTCCGCGAAATCGGCAGAGCCCTTGCGCCGGCGGATGCTGCTTGCGAAGAAGACCGGGAAACGGATGAGGAGGCCATTTCCGCTGAGCCGATCATGCAGGATATCCAGCGGGATATCGATGCGGATGCTTCGGAAAGCGCGCCCTCCGAAACGGAAAATGACGGCAATAAAACCGAGCCCGCGGAGGAAGACGATCTTTTCGCCGATTATGTTCGTGGCGAGCAGCCTGCGGCCATTCGTGCATCCGCGGATGAAAGCGGTTCCGACGAAAAGCAGGAACCTGCGGCTGACGAGCGGCCGGCTGCCGATATTGCCGCCGCCATGGTCAGCCCATCCGTTCGCCCCGCGAATGCCTTGACGGCCGAGACGCTGGACCAGATGCCCGTGGCGCTTCTGGTGCATGCCGGCGACAGGCTGATCCACGCCAATCCGGATTTCCTGCGCTTGACAGGCTATGGTTCTCTCGACGAACTCGAAGAGGTGGGGGGTCTGGAAGCGCTGCTGCAGCGGCAGGAGCTGGAAGAAATGCCGGACAATGAAGGCGGCATGGTGGTCGTGAGCGCCGAAAACGACATCATTCCCGTCAAGGCGCGGTTGCAGTCTATCCGCTGGGAAGAGACCAAGGCGCTGATGCTGTCTTTGGTGCCGCTTGAGGAAAAGCAGGCGCCGGTTGCAGCAGCCAACGAAAATATTGCCACTGGCGACGCCGAAGGTGCGGAAGCAGGCAGCCTCTCCCTGTTGCAGGGGGAAGTGGAGGAGCTGCATTCCATTCTGGAAACAGCCACCGACGGGGTTGTGCTTCTGGGAGACGAAGGCGAAATCCGCTCGCTCAACCGTTCCGCCAGCGCGCTGTTCAACTATGACAACGCTGAAATCGCCGGCAAGCCTTTCGTCACCCTCTTTGCCCATGAGAGCCAGCGCGCCGTGCTGGATTATCTCTCCGGCCTTGCCAATAACGGTGTCGCCAGCGTGCTGAACGACGGCCGCGAAGTGATCGGCCGCGAAGCCTCCGGCGGCTTCCTGCCGCTGTTCATGACCATCGGCCGGCTAAAATCCTCGCATGGCTATTGCGTGGTTATCCGCGATATCACCCAGTGGAAGCGCACGGAAGAAGAACTGCGCAACGCCAAGCGGGCTGCGGAAACCGCCAATGCCCACAAGACTGATTTCCTGGCGCGCGTCAGCCATGAAATCCGCACGCCGCTCAACGCCATCATCGGTTTCTCCGACATGATGGCGACCGAGCGTTTCGGGCCGATCGGCAATCCGCGTTATGTGGAATATGCCAATGATATCGGCCGTTCGGGCCGGCATGTGCTCGACATCGTCAACGATCTGCTCGATATCTCCAAGATCGAGGCCGGGCAGATGGATGTGGATTTCATTGCCGTGCCGCTTAATGAAACGGTGGCCGAGGCGGTCTCGCTGGTGCAGCCGCAGGCCAATAACCAGCGCGTCATCATCCGCACCGCGCTTGCGCAATCCGTGCCGCAAATCGTCGCCGACCTGCGTTCGATCAAGCAGATCGTGCTGAACATCCTGTCCAACGCCATCCGCTTCACGCCTTCCGGCGGCCAGATCGTGGTGTCCACCGCCTATGAGGCCAATGGCAGCGTGTCGCTGCGCATTCGCGACACCGGCATCGGCATGACCCGGGCGGAACTGGAACAGGCGATGAAGCCGTTCCGGCAAGTGGCTTCGTCCGGCAAGCGTGTACGCGGTGACGGCACCGGACTCGGCCTGCCGCTGACCAAAGCCATGGTGGACGCCAACCGGGCGAATTTCTCCATCACCTCCACGCCGAATGAAGGCACGCTGGTGGAAATTACCTTTCCGTCGCAGCGGGTTCTTGCCAACTGAGGCCATGCGGGCGTAGCAATGCGAGAGCCGCCGGCACCATGGTCGCCGGTTGAGGCCTTTGCACGACAGTAGACTGGCATGTCCATGACGGTTTCCCTTCCGGCAACAAGACGCTTCTCGGTGTTGCCCATCACGGCGGTCATCGTCGCGGCCATTGCCGCCATGCCCATTCTGGCGATCTTCTGGCTGGCGCTGACGGGCAACACGGAGGGATGGCAGCATCTTCTCGTCAATGTCCTGCCGCGCGCCGGGTTTCGCACCTTCCTGCTCTTGGGGATGACGGCCGCGACGACGGCTTTCTTCGGCATCGTCTGCGCCTGGCTTGTCACCACCTTCGAATTTCCACTGCGGCGGTTATTGTCCGCGGCGCTCGTCCTGCCGCTCGCCATCCCTTCCTATCTCGCCGCCTATGCGTTTGGCGAGTTTCTCGACTTTACCGGCCCGGTGCAGAGCGCGTTGCGCGCCGCTTTCGGGTATCACAGCATCCGCGATTACTGGTTTCCGGACATACGATCGCTTGGCGGCGCCGTGATCGTTCTGAGCTCGGTCCTCTACCCTTACGTTTATCTCTCGGCCCGCGCCGCCTTTTCCATGCAGGGACGGTTTGCGGCCGAAGCGGCCCGCACGCTTGGCGCAAAACCGCTGAACGTGTTCTTCTCCGTGCAATTGCCGATGGCCCGGCCGGCCATCGCCATCGGGCTTTCTCTGGTCCTGATGGAAACGCTGAACGATATCGGCGCGGTTGAATATCTCGGCGTTCAGACGCTGACTTTCACCATCTACGAAACCTGGCTCAATCGCGGCAACCTCGCCAATGCGACGCAGATCGCCGCCGTCATCCTCGTCATCGTCGGTGCGCTGATCGTCATCGAACGCAATGCGCGGGAAAAGCAGCGTTTCGGCGCGCCGAAAGCGACAAGCATGGCGCAGCGCCACCGGCTGAAGGTGCTTGCCGGCTGGCGGCGCTGGGGCGCGAGCCTTCTATGCTTCGTTCCCGTGGCGAGCGGCTTTTTGATTCCCGTCATCGTGCTGGGCGGTTACGCCACCAGAAGGCTCGATGCGCTGTTTGCGCCGAAGCTTCTGAAAGCACTCGGACACAGTCTCGAAGTCTCGCTTTCTGCCGCCTTCGTGACCCTGATTGCCGCTTTCGTGTTTTCCTATGCCATCCGCACCGAGCGCTCGCGCCTCTCAAAAGTGGCGGCGCGCCTCGGCTCCATGGGATATGGCGCGCCGGGAACCGTGCTTGCCATCGGCGTCCTCATTCCGCTGGCCAGCCTCGACAATGGCGTCGACAGCTTCATACGCGCACATTTCGGCTTTTCCACCGGGCTGCTGCTCTCCGGCACCGCCTTCGCCATCATTTACGCCCATGCCGTGCGCTTCATGACCATGGCGGAGGGTACGCTCGATGCCGGTTTCCACAAGCTCTCTCCGCATATCGACATGGCCTCGCGGACGCTTGGGCGCAACCGGACACAGACGCTGTTCAAGGTGCTGTTGCCCAACATGCGGCCCGCAGCGCTGACGGCTTTTCTACTCGTCCTGATCGAATCCATGAAGGAACTGCCGGCCACCATCCTGCTCCGGCCTTTCGGCTTCAACACGCTGGCCACGCTGGTTTATGAGGATGCGTCGCGCGCAAGGGTGCAGGATGCGGCCGTGCCGGCGATCATCATCATCATTGCCGGACTTATTCCCGTGCTTCTCGTCTCGAAATCCATGGATCATCCCGAAAATCGCTGAGTGGCGCGAGCCTTTGCGGCAAAAAGAAAGGCGGCCTTGCGGCCGCCTGAATGAGTTGTGCTTTTCAACGAGAGAAAGGGGGACAATCTCGCCATATGGAAATTATCAGTCCCGGCTATCAAAAATTTGACGGCCCTGCGTTGGATTTACTTTCCGCCAACTCCTATTAACAAGCGGTTAAAACCAAAATCGATCAATTACCCACGAAAATTCCTATTCTGAGACCGTAAAACGCCGAAACTAAATTAACAGCTTCTACTTTTCTCGCGATTTCAACAGTAACGCGTAAAAATTGACGCAGGATATTCGATCAGTTCCGTGCCGCCGCATGTTCGTCCCGCATCCGCTGCAATTCCGTGCGTTTGGAAGCGATGGAGGCGACAATCACGCCGATGGTGACGAGCCCGATCAGGATCGTGCAGATGGCGTTGATTTCCGGCGTTACGCCGAGGCGAACCTGCGAATAGATCTTGATCGGCAGCGTGGTTGCGCCGGGGCCGGTGGCGAAGCTGGCGATCACCAGATCGTCCAGCGACAGCGTGAAGGCCAGCATCCAGCCGGCGATGACGGCGGGAAAAATGAGCGGCAGGGTGATGCGGAAGAAGGTCTTGACCGGTGGGCAGCCAAGATCGAGCGCTGCTTCCTCAAGACTGCGATCGAAGGTCAGGAGCCGCGACTGCACGACAATCGCCACGTAACACATGGTGAAAGTCGTATGGGCTATAACCACCGTCCAGAAACCGCGATCCACCCCGACGGCCACGAAGAGCAACAGGAGCGACAGGCCGGTGATCACTTCCGGCATGACGAGCGGCGCATAGATCATGCCGGAAAACAGCACCCGGCCCGGAAACCGCGCGAACCGCGTCAGCGACAGCGCCGCAAGCGTTCCGAGAATTGTGCCGATGGTGGCGCTGAGGATACCGACGCGCAACGTCACCCAGGCCGCATCCATCAGCCCCTGGTTCGACCACATGGAGCGATACCATTGCAGCGAAAAGCCGCCCCAGACGGTGACGAGCTTAGAGGCGTTGAAGGAATAAACGATCAGGATGATGATCGGGATATAAAGAAAGGCAAAACCGAGGGTGAGGACGGTAATGTCGAATTTTCCACGCTTCATGGCCTCACCCCGCCTTCTTCTGCTGGTTCTGGAAGATGGCGATGGGCACCACCAGCAGGATGAGAAGCAGCACGGCGACGGCGGATGCCAAGGGCCAGTCGCGGTTGCCGAAGAATTCTGTCCACAACGTCTTGCCGATCATCAGCGTCTGGGCGCCGCCAAGCAGATCGGGGATGACGAATTCCCCTGTTATCGGAATGAAACAGATCATCGATCCGGCCACGACGCCCGGCAGCGACAGCGGGAAGGTAATCTTCCAGAAAGCTTTCCATGGCGGGCAACCAAGATCGGCCGCCGCTTCCAGCAGTGTATTGTCGAGCTTTTCCAGCGCCGAATAGAGCGGCAGCACCATGAAGGGCAGATAGGAATAAACGATGCCGATGAAGATCGCCGTCTCGGTGCGGAAGATGTTGACCTGCTGGTCCGGCCCCAGAAACCCGAGCCACTGAAACAGCACCGTCAGTAGACCTTCGGGCTTCAGAATACCGATCCAGGCGTAAACGCGGATCAGGAACGAGGTCCAGAACGGCAGGATAACCAGCATTACCAGCGTCGGGCGGACGGATGATGGCGAACGCGCCATGGCAAGCGCCATGGGATAACCGATCAGCAACAACAGGAAGGTAGAGATGAGTGCGATGCGCAACGACGAAAGATAAGCGTCGATATAGAGCGGGTCTTCCGTCAAAAACAGGTAGTTTTCGAAATCCAACTGCGAGAAAAACGCGCCGAGCTTCGAAAACCCTTCGAAGACCGGCGTATAGGGCGGCATGGAGATTGCCGTATCCGACAGCGATATTTTGAAAATGATGAAAAAGGGCGCTGCGAAAAACAGCAGCAGCCAGACATAGGGAACCGCGACGACCAGCCAGCGCCAGGGGCTTTGCCGGTTTTCAGGAGTGGTGATCGCCATCGAAACCTCCCTCAGCGCGTCAGGACGAGGCCGGAATCCGGCTTCCAGTTCAGCCACACCATATCGCCAAAGGTGATCGGGCGATCCACGAGACGCGAGACATTCGCCTGCGCGGCGCGGATGACGCGGCCATCGGCAAGCTTGACGATGAAGACGGAGAAGTCGCCGAGATAACCGATATCCCAGACCTCGCCATAGGCGGAATTGACGCTGCTATCGGCGGGCTGGTCGAGCGAGATGCGGACTTTTTCGGGGCGGATGGCGAAAGCCACCTGACTGCCGATCGCGGCAGCACATTCCTGCTCCACCGCCACCTTCAGCCCTTCGCAATCCAGCGTCAACGGGCCGGGCTTTCCGATATCGGAGGCATTGGCGACGACATTGGCGTCAAAAATATTGATATCGCCGATGAAATCCGCCACATAGCGGCTATTCGGCGCTTCATAAATCTCGGCTGGTGTCGCCACCTGCACGACATTGCCCTTGTCCATGACCGCGATGCGGTCCGAGACCGTCATCGCTTCTTCCTGATCGTGGGTGACGATGAGGAAGGTAAGGCCGAGATTGGTCTGGATGTCCATCAGTTCGAATTGCGTTTCCTCGCGCAGCTTCTTGTCGAGCGCACCGAGCGGTTCATCCAGCAGAAGCACCTTGGGCCGCTTGGCAAGCGAGCGGGCAAGCGCCACACGCTGGCGCTGGCCGCCGGACAGCTGGCTTGGCTTGCGTTTGGCAAATTCACTGAGTTTGACGAGCCGCAGCATTTCCTCGACGCGGGCGGAAATGTCCGCCTTGGGCAGGCCGTCCTGCTCCAGACCGAAAGCGACGTTCTTTTCCACCGACATATGCGGGAACAGCGCGTAGGACTGGAACATCATGTTGGTGGGCCGCTTATAGGGCGGAACGCCGGAAATATCCTTGCCCTGCAGCAGGATGCGGCCCTCGGTCGGTTCCTCGAAACCGGCCAGCATGCGCATCAGCGTGGTCTTGCCGCAGCCGGAGGGGCCGAGCAGCGAGAAGAACTCGCGTTCATAGATATCCAGCGTCAGATTGTTGACGGCGACGAAATCGCCAAAACGTTTGGTGACGTTTTCAAAGCGGATGAAGGGCACCGCATCGGGATTGTCCCAAGGGCTAAATTTGCGTTTGACCGGTCCAAGTGTCTTTGCCATGCCCGCCCCGTTTCACCCAAGAACCCATCGACAACCTATACGACCAGGAGGCCGTATCGATGCCATTCCACTGTCTTCATTCCTGTTCCCCGGAACAAACCCGAGGATGTCACAGGGAACCAGCCAACCCAAGTCCTTGGGCTGAAAAGACTTCATCTGACCTGACAGACGTCAGGTCGCTGGCAACTGTGGCAAGCACAGGAATTGGGGGTGGATAGAATCCACCCCATCCCAAATCTGCTTAGCTACCGGTCTTTATCTGCGTCCAGACGCGGTTCAGGACACGCTGTTCCTTCGGTCCATAGGGCGAGATGGTGAAGAGCTTCTTCAGCGTCTCGGCATCGGGATAGACCGCCGGGTTCTTGACGACGGACTCATCCATCACCGCCTGCGCCGCGAGATTGCCATTCGCATACTGAACATAGTTGGAGGCCTTGGCGATGACTTCCGGCCGCATCAGATAGTTGATGAAGGCGTGGGCTTCCTCGACATTCTTGGCATCCGCCGGGATGGCAAGGTTGTCGAACCACATGTAGGTGCCTTCCTTCGGAATGACGTAGTTCACCTCGACGCCGTTCTTGGCTTCCTCGGCGCGGCTCTTCGCCTGCAGGATATCGCCCGACCAGCCGATGGTGATGCAGCTGTCGCCGTTCGCCAGTTCATCGATATAGGCGGAGGAATTGAAGGTCTTCACATAGGGGCGGATCTTCATGTAGACGTCGCCGCCCGCCTCGAGATCGGCGGTTTCCTTGCTATCCGGATTCTTGCCGAGATAGTTCATGGCGATGGCGAAGGTCTCGTCCGACGCATCGAGAATATTGATGCCGCAGGATTTCAGCTTTTCGGCATTTTCCGGCTTGAAGAGAATATCCCAGCTGTCGACCGGAACATCGCCGAGGGCCGCCTTCACCTTGGCGACATTATAGCCGATGCCAGTGGTGCCCCACATGTAGTTCACGGCATATTCGTTGCCGGGGTCGTATTTGGCCAGACGCTCGGAAACCTCGGGCCACATGTTCTTCAGATTCGGCAACTTGGACTTGTCGAGTTTCTGGAACACGCCGGCATTGATCTGGCGGGCGAGGAAGGGGCCGGTGGGCACCACGACATCATAACCGGAGCTGCCGGCCAGAAGCTTGGTTTCCACAAGCTCGTTGCTGTCGAAAACGTCATAGACGACCTTGATACCGGTTTCCTTGGTGAAATCGGCAAGGATCGATTCGTCGATATAATCCGACCAGTTATAGACGTGGACGACCTTCTCCTGGGCCATTGCCGAGCCTGCTGCAACGAGCGCGGTGGTGAGAGCCAAGGTCAGACGGAGAGAACGGTTTTTCATGATGTCTCCTGTTAACGCATCCTCACGGTGGAAGCGTGATCCCCTTTTTTTGGAGAGACTAGAAAGGAAAACAAAAGGGAGCAAGCGGGAAATGTGCAGCACAGCATTTTCAACCAAATGTGTTCCGGCTGCAAAAATGCGAATGGAAACACCTACTGGAAGTCGAAAACACTAAGACCGGTGACCATTTCATCGAGCCCCAGCGGCCGCGTCAGCGGCGCTTCCGCCCGCGACAGACAGCCCTGCCTTTCGCACAGCCGGCACGAAGGCCCGACGGCGACGGGCGCAGCACCCGAGGCGGCCGGGCCATAGACGGTGTCTCCGGCCTGGGCGAGATCGCAGCCGAGAAGCACGGCCGTTCGCCGCACCCTTTCGCCGAAACCCGCCTGCGGGCCTTCCAGCGTGCGCGACACAGTGAGGAACGCGTCGCCATCCGGCATCTCAACTGCTTCCACCAGTACCTGTCCCGGCTGTGCGAAGGCGGCATGGATGTTGAGCCGCGGACAGAGGCCGCCAAAACGCGCCCGTGGAAAACCGCTGGCCCCTGCAAGGCGGAAACGGTTGCCGGCATTGTCGATTTCCATCAGGAAAAACGGGATCGCCGCTGCTGACGGCCGTTGCAGGCTGACAAGACGGTTTGCCGCCTGTTCGAAAGAAACGTTGAAGCGCGACCGCAAAACCTCGAGATCGTATTTCGCCCGCTGGGCGGCGTTCAGGAACGCACCATAGGGCATCATCAACGCATGGGCGGCGTAACGCGCCAGTTCGAAGCGGGCGATGCGCCTTGCCTCTTCCCCTTTCAGGCTCAGCGCCTCCAGCTCCCCGCCGATTTCTTCGCGAAGCGCCAGAAGACAGGTCTCCATGGCCATTTCCCTCAGCTGATCCGGCTGGGACAGGCGTTCGGATAAAAACAGCCGCATCGAATGGCGGTCATAACGCCGCCTGAGGTTCGGCATGGCATGAACCGGCAGAGTGCGGACCACGATGCCATGGTTTTTCTGAAGCCATGCCCTCAGCCCCGAAGCCAGATCGTCGCCCGCCGACAGGTGTTTGTGGAGTTCTTCGGCCGCCGCATCGATGGAGTGGAAATAGGCCGGCCGGTTTTCAAAGACGTGCCGTACCTCGTCGATCGGCAGGCGGGTGGAGGAAAGCGCCGTCTCATGCCCCTCCCGCGCCAGAAGATCGGAGAGATCGGAAAGGCGCTGCGCCTGTTCCCGGTAGGCCCGGTAAAGCTTGAGGACACCGCTTGCCGCATTGGGCGCGGCATCGGCAACCTCGATCAATTCCTGCGGTGATGGCACCTCGCCCGCAAGCAGCGGATCGGCAAAGACCTCGCGCAGCTGCCCGGCGGAACCGGCACTCTCTCCCTGCAGGTCATCCAGATCGACCTTGTAGACGGAGGCAAGCTTCAAAAGCAGCTGCACGGTGAGCGGCCGCTGGTTGCGCTCGATGAGGTTGAGATAAGACGGCGAGATCGCCAGCGCCTCGGCCATCGCCGTTTGCGTCAACGCCAGACCGTTGCGAATGCGGCGCACACGCGGCCCGGCAAAAATCTTATTTTCCGACACAGCCTCACCTCCCCATCCGCGACTCATACAAGTCTGTTACAAACTCGTGGGGCCAAAGTCTTTTACAAAATTTACAATTTTACAGCTTCACCCTGTCACGCATCCTACAGGATAACCTCTTTCAAGTCACTGTTTTTATGTTTGTTCTGGTGCTCAAATCTCGAAAAATGTAAATGTAGTCACATCGAACGGCAGCGCACGCAATGCACAGTCGCCCGTTCTTGAAACTATATTTATCTTGGGAGAGAGAAGTATGACTGATTTTTACAAGCTTGTTCCGGGTGCACCGCAGGGACGTTTTGACGGCATCGAGCGTACCTATACCGCCGCCGATGTGGAGCGGCTGCGCGGCTCCGTCGACATCCGGCATTCGCTGGCCGAAATGGGCGCGAACCGGCTGTGGAAGCTGATCAACGAGGAAAATTTCGTCAACGCGCTCGGCGCGCTTTCCGGCAATCAGGCCATGCAGATGGTTCGCGCCGGCCTGAAGGCGATCTATCTCTCGGGCTGGCAGGTTGCGGCGGACGCCAACACGGCATCGGCCATGTATCCCGACCAGTCGCTTTACCCCGCCAATGCGGCGCCGGAGCTGGCAAAGCGCATTAACCGCACCTTGCAGCGCGCCGACCAGATCGAGACGGCGGAGGGCAAGGGCCTTTCGGTCGACACCTGGTTTGCGCCGATCGTTGCCGATGCGGAGGCCGGTTTCGGCGGGCCGCTCAATGCTTTCGAGATCATGAAGGCCTTCATCGAGGCGGGTGCGGCGGGCGTTCATTATGAAGACCAGCTGGCATCGGAAAAGAAATGCGGGCATCTCGGCGGCAAGGTGCTGATACCGACGGCGGCACATATCCGCAACCTGACGGCGGCGCGGCTTGCAGCCGACGTCATGGGCGTGCCGACGCTGGTCATCGCCCGCACGGATGCGGAGGCCGCCAAGCTTCTGACCTCCGATATCGATGAGCGCGACCGTCCGTTTGTGGATTACGATGCCGGGCGCACCGTCGAGGGCTTTTATCAGGTCAAGAACGGACTTGAGCCCTGCATCGCCCGCGCCGTTGCTTATGCGCCCTATTGCGACCTGATCTGGTGCGAAACGTCAAAGCCGGATCTCGAACAGGCGCGCCGGTTTGCGGAAGGCGTGCACAAGGTGCATCCCGGCAAGAAGCTCGCTTACAATTGCTCGCCGTCGTTCAACTGGAAAAAGAACCTCGACGACGCAACGATCGCCAAGTTCCAGCGGGAACTCGGCGCGATGGGCTACAAGTTCCAGTTCATCACGCTTGCCGGTTTCCACCAGCTGAATTTCGGCATGTTCGAACTGGCGCGCGGGTACAAGGACCGGCAGATGGCAGCCTATTCGGAGCTTCAGGAGGCGGAATTCGCAGCGGAAGTGAACGGTTACACCGCCACCAAGCACCAGCGCGAAGTCGGCACCGGCTATTTCGACGCCGTATCGCTCGCCATTTCCGGCGGCACGTCGTCCACGACAGCCATGAAGGAATCCACCGAGCACGACCAGTTCCGCCCAGCGGCCGAATAAACAAGCAAAACGGCCCTTCCCGATATCGGGAAGGGCTTGCAAACCGGATCAAAAACCCCTGACAATAATGAGAGGAGAAATGCCATGAATGCCCACAACCCCATCAAGACCCACGTCAAGGAACGCGCCGAGGAGCAATCCTCCGCCATGACGCAGGATCAGCAGGCAGCCATCCGCATGCTGGCCAATGATCTGCACCGCCTCAACCAGGCCGTCATGAAAGCCGTCGAGGCCGGTGTTTCCGTCGAGCTCGTCCGCTCGGCCCGCCACCATGGCGGCGGCGGCAACTGGGGCGATCTGCTGATCCCCGTCATCGTTGCGCAGGGAAGTGCCGCCGCCTGAAACGAAAGACCGGAGCATCATAATCGATGCTCCGGTCCTTAATGCAAAACTGAGAAGAAACGCCTCAGAAGCTCGCAGATAAGGAAACGCCGACGCTTACATTGACGCCCATCGCCTCGACGTTACCCTGGAGTTGAGGTGCATAGGGAGCAAAGCAGGACAGCTGCGTTAGAGGAATCGGGTTCAGAATGGCCGGAGATTCCCACGCCAACTGCATCGTCACGCCCCCCACGAGCTTTTCCCAACCCGCGATCTTGGTGCCTGCGGCTGCCGGCGCAACTGCCGTTACAGATTGCGAAAGAGCGTCGGCTACGATTGCTGCGAGACCCCTGCTGACTGCTGCATAAAAAAGCTTTGCTGCTTCTTCCGGCGTTCCTGCTGCGGACATTGCATTTAAATAGGATGCTGAAACTATCATGGCGGCCTCAACCTAAAAGAGTTAACTATACAAAAACAACCTAAAGCTAATTTGAGGCATATGCAACCAAAAATTATCGATATTAATTATACACAACCAATGACAGCCTTTTCATGCCGGGCGGCTCTTGCGTCCGGCATATAGATCGGAATGCCCCTTGATGAGACGGGTCATCCGATCCGCCACCGTCCTGATATCGCGGCGGTGGCGATCGTCATTATTCATGACGATCCATTGATTGTGGCGGAGTCGTTCGATTTCGCCGCCTTCACGAAGAAGCCGCGCATCCGCATCGCCGACGAAACAGGGAAGCACGGCGACCCCGGCCCCGGCCAGCACCAGATCGAGCAGCGCCACCGGCCGGTTCACCGTCACGGCAATATCGTTGCGGCGGTTCTCATGCGGCCAGCGCAGATAGTTGGAAATGGCGCTCTCTTCCGCCACCGCCAACCAACGGTCGGTTACAGTAGCGGCAGCATTGCGCAACCTGTAGGGCGCATAGGCCACCTCCCCCGTCTTGATGGCAGCAAGGTTACGCTCCTGCGGCTCAAAGGCGCGAATGCCGATATCGTTTTCGCGATGCGCCAGAGAGGCCCGCTGTTCGGCAATGAAAAGATCGATGCGGAAATCATCGCGATCCGTGCAGATGGCGGAGAAATTTACTGCCAGCAGCCAGGCATTCCAGGTGCCAACGGCAATACGAACGATGGAAGACGCCGACGACGCCTTCTGCCATCCCTCGATGTCCTTGGCTGCATTCTCCATCGCCTGAAGACGGTCGAGCAGTGCACGGCCATCCCCCGTCAGCGCATATCCCGTCTGGCTGCGCTGAAACAGGGCCTTGCCGATGCGCTCCTCCAGCTCGACCATGCGCCGCCCGACGGTTGCCGGGCTCAAACCCGTCAGCGCGGCAGCACCCGTCAGGCCGCCGCTGCGTGACACATCGAGGAAAAGCTGATAGGAATCCCAGGTGACGTTTTTCATCGGTGAAAAACGTAGCGCATTTTCTTACGCAGATAAAACAAAAAACGGCGTGCATCATGGCCTTCCGTAACAAGGAGAGCGACATGGACGATCTGCACGCGTTTTATGCAGCACAGATTATCATTGATAATCTAAAACCACGCACGCGGCGGGAAGCCATCCTGCAGGAAGACAAATTCTATACGGACATGGCTGCGGCATCGCGTCTGTCGCGGCTTTTCAGCGCGATTGCGGGAATGGTAAGAGCGAGACGCCGGCCTTCAGTGAAAAAGAGCGATCAGGGCAGCCAGAGCACCGGCTGCGATTGCAGTTAGGCGAAAGGTCAGCTGCCTGCTCTCGTTGTCAGTGCGGGCGATGGCAATGGCGCGAGGGCGGCGATGTGCGGATCTGTTCATGCGCGGGTTCCTGACGAAAAACTCAACCGACCCATGCCCTGTTGAGGGCCTCCAGCAGGACATCATGTGCAGCGGGATCATTGAGCGATCCGGCTTTGCTGGCATTTGATCAGGATGACTCCACGCCCCTTAACAAGGTCTTAACGGGCGCGGCGTTACGCGAATTCACCGGCCGCCTGCCCGGACGCCCAGGCCCACTGGAAATTGTAACCGCCGAGCCAGCCGGTGACATCGACACATTCGCCGATGAAGTAGAGGCCGGGCACGGATTTTGCCGCCATGCTGCGGGAATCGAGGCCGGTCGTGTCCACACCACCAAGCGTGACTTCCGCCGTGCGGTAGCCTTCGGACCCGGCGGGTTTGATCTGCCAGTCCTGCACCTCATTCGCCAAACTCGCCAGAGCCTTGTCTGATATATCGGCAAGATTGCCGGTCAGGCCCGATTTTTCGACGACATGCTGGGCCAGCCGTTTCGGCAGGATTTCCGCCAGAGCGGTCTGGGCCGACTGGCGGCCGTTCTTCTGTTTCGCTTCCTTTAGCAAGGCGAGGATATCGCGCGCCGGCTCCAGTTTCAGGCGGATGACATCGCCTTCGCGCCAATAGGAGGAGATTTGCAGGATCGACGGGCCGCTTAAACCACGATGGGTGAACAGCAGCGCTTCCTCAAACGAGGTCTTGCCGTGGAAAACCTCGGCCGGAACCGCGACGCCGGCAAGCGGGCTGAGCTTTTCCAACGAAGCGGGATCGAGCGTCAGAGGTACGAGGCCGGGGCGCGTTTCGATGAGCTTGAGGCCGAATTGTTCGGCGATCTGATAGGCAAAACCGGTCGCGCCCATTTTGGGGATGGACTTGCCGCCCGTCGCGACGACAAGGCTTTCCGCCTCGATGACGCCGCCTGAGGTCGTCACGCGAAAACGGGCGCCATCATGGGTGACGGCCGAGACTGATGTTTCGAGCCGCAGCTTCGCATTCACCGCCTGCATTTCGCCAAGCAGCATGCGGATGATGTCCTTGGCGCTGTCGTCACAAAAAAGCTGGCCGAGCGTCTTTTCATGCCAGCCGATGCGGTGTTTTTCGACAAGGGCAAGGAAATCGCGCGGCGTATAACGGGCGAGTGCCGATTTGGCGAAATGCGGATTGGCGGACAGATAGTTCTTCGGCCCGGCATGGATGTTGGTGAAGTTGCAGCGGCCGCCGCCAGAGATGCGAATCTTTTCGCCCGGCGCTTTCGCATGGTCGAGAACGACGACAGAGCGGCCGCGCTGGCCGGCGCGGATGGCGCACATCATGCCGGCGGCGCCCGCCCCCAAAATCAGCACGTCACATTTCTCTGTCATCATTTCATCCGATCCGTTTCCTTTCCTCTTTTCCAAGTGCCGCCGCTTGTCAATGGCGCTTTCCCCCTCGCCAATTGCCAAACTACGGTTATGATGGCTCAACCAGAAACACAGACCCGGTGATACATGCCCGCCAAAAAAACCATGCTCCGCCCGAAGAAACAGGCAACCATGGCAAAGAAGTCCCCTCCCCTCGATCTTTCCTCCACCCGTGGCGTTTCCTCCTGGCGCGAAGCCGCGCAATGGCTGCGCGCGCGCGGGATCGAAGACATAGAATGCATCACGCCAGACCTTGCCGGGGTTGCGCGCGGCAAGATGATGCCGACGGCGAAATTCACGGGCGACACCTCGCTCGCCCTGCCGTCCGCGCTCTACCGCCACACGATATCAGGCGAATATCCCGATGAGACGGCGAATTTCCGCTATGAGCCGCGCGACAGCGACCTTAAGCTGGTGCCGGATCTTTCCACGCTCTCCGTCGTGCCGTGGGAAACGGACCCCACTGCGCAGGTGATCTGCGACGTGGTGGACGCGGAAGGCAATTTCGTGCCCTACACGCCGCGCAACGTTTTGAAAAACGTCTTGTCGCTCTATACCGAAAAGGGCTGGAAGCCGGTCGTGGCGCCGGAAATCGAATTCTACCTCGTCGCCATGAATGACGACCCTGACTATCCGCTGCATCCGCCGAAGGGCCGGTCCGGACGCTCCATCGTTGGCGGTCAGAGCTATTCCATCGCCGGCATCAACGAATTCGACGAGCTGATCGACGATATCTACCATTTCTCCGAAAAACAGGGCCTCGAGATCGATACGCTGATCCATGAGGAAGGTCCGGCGCAGCTGGAAATCAACCTGCGCCATGGCGATCCGATCGAGCTTGCCGACCAGGTATTCCTGTTCAAGCGCACCATTCGCGAGGCGGCGCTGAAACACGGCATCTACGCCACCTTCATGGCCAAGCCGATGCAGGGCCAGCCGGGTTCGGCCATGCATATCCACCAATCGGTGGTGGAAATCGACAGCGGCCGCAACATCTTTTCCAATCCTGATGGCAGCCCCTCGAAAGAATTCTTCTCCTTCGTGGGCGGCATGCAGCGTTATGTTCCGAACGCGCTCGTCATGCTGGCGCCCTATGTGAATTCCTATCGCCGCCTGACGCCCGACATGGCCTGCCCGGTCAACAATGCCTGGGGTTACGACAACCGTACCACGGCTTTCCGGGTGCCGATTTCCGGCCCGCAGGCGCGGCGTGTCGAAAACCGACTGCCGAGCTCGGACGCCAACCCCTATCTGGCGCTTGCCGCCTCGCTCGGCTGCGGCTGGCTCGGCATCGTCAACAATATCGAGCCGACCGAACCGACCGCCGATACGGCAAATGAAGGCTCCATCGACCTGCCGCGCGGCCTGCTTGAAGCCGTTGCCCTGCTGGAAGGCGAGGAGCAGTTCGACCGGGTGTTCGGCCATGAATTCGTGGGCCTTTATGCCGGCCTGAAACGCGGGGAATTCGAGACCTTCATGCAGGTCATCAGCCCCTGGGAGCGCGAGTTTCTGCTTCTCAACGTGTGAGGAACCACGAGCATGACATGGCAAAGCCCGATTGCGCCGGGACTATCCTGGTATCAGGCAACCGTCGGCGAGCGGCCTGACTATCCCACCCTCGACGGGTCGAAGCAGGTGGATGTCGCGATCATCGGCGGCGGTTATACCGGCCTTCAGGCCGCCTGTAACCTCGCCGAAAACGGTGTCTCCGTCGCGCTCATCGAAGCGCATCGTTTCGGCGATGGCGCTTCGGGCCGCAATGGCGGGCAGTTCGGCACCGGCCAGCGTTCCTTCCCCGACGAGATGGAAGAAGAGATCGGTTTCGAGCAATCGAAGCTGCTGTTCGACATTGCCGAGGACGCCAAAAACTACCTGCGCGGCTTCGCCGTCAGCCGCGGCATCGACATGGAATATCTTCCCGGGCAGCTCTATGTGGCGCACAAGGCCGCCTACGAGGATGATTATCGCCGAAGTGTCGATGCGATGAACAATCGCTACGGTTATCCGCATGTTTCCTATATGGAACGCGCAGAAGCACGCAAACGCGTCGGCTCCACCCATTACTTCGGCGGCACGCGCGATACCGGCACCGGCCATATCCACCCGCTGAAGCTGCTGGTGGGGCTGGCTAAGGCGGCGAAAGATGCCGGCGCCGACATTTATGAAATGACGCCGGCGAAATCCATCCGGCAAGTGGGCGGCAAGACCATCATCGAAACCCCTTTCGGTACGATCACCGCGCCACGGGTGTTGATTGCGACCAATGCCTATATCGGCAATCTGGAACCGGTAACAGCCGCCCATATAATGCCGATCCGTTCCTTTATCGGCGCCACCGCGCCGCTGGATGCGTTTCCTGACATCATTCCCGACCGGGAGGCCGTGGCCGACTCCCGTTTCGTGGTGCGCTACTTCCGCAAGACGGCCGACAACCGGTTGCTGTTCGGCGGGCGCGAGGCCTATACGGCCGATGCGCCGCGCGATATTTCAAGCCATATCCGTCGGCAGATCGCTGAAATCTATCCCGAGCTGAAGGCCGTCGAAGTCACCCATTCCTGGGGCGGCTCCGTCGGCATCACACTTCCACGGTCGGTCTTCGTACGCGAGGTCATGCCCGGCGTCACCTCCATCGGCGGATATTCCGGCCACGGGGTGATGCTGTCGAATTATTGTGGCAAGCTTTATGCCGATCTGGTCCTCGGTAAAAAGGACATGCTGGCGCCCTTCGCGCGGCTGAAAGTGCCCGCCTTCCCCGGTGGGGCGTCGCTCCGCGCGCCGCTGCTCTTTCTGGCGTTGTCGTGGTTCGCGTTGCGGGACAGGTTCTGATCCTTCAGTATGAAACAAGGAGGTTCGATGCAAAGAGCGGATGACGGGCTTGTCACTGTTGCAACAGGCTACGGGCTAGCAGAAACCGTAGTGACGGCGTCTTTCCTGCGGGCATATGGAGTGCCAACGCTTGCGCTGCCGAGCCACTTCGCCTCGATATTCTGGCATTACACTGTCGCTCTCGGTGGAATAGAAATTCGCGTAGCTGCACGACAAGTCGAGGAAGCGCAGATGTTATTGGATAGCATCGAGCAAAGCCACGACCACGGAAGGACGGACTCCATCCATCCGTTCTGGCGAGGGATTGCCGCTCTCATGGTACTGTTCTTCTTTTCGGTGCCGCCGCCGGCAAAAGGCATCTTCCGAAACGCAACCCATTCCACTTACGGCCTACGGCCGAACCAAAATTCATAATTTCACATAACTGAGTCTGGCATTTTTAAATCGATTAGATTATTGATGCCCCAACCTTTGAAGATCGAGAGAATCGATATGAGCAGTCAGATCATTCCTGTTGAACCTTTTGATTGTGTCGTTTTCGGCGGCACGGGCGATCTTGCCGAGCGCAAGCTTCTGCCAGCCCTCTATCACCGGCAGGTCGAAGGTCAGTTCACGGAGCCGACCCGCATCATCGGCGCATCGCGTTCGGTTATGACCCATGAGGAATATCGCAAATTCGCGCAGGACGCGCTGAAGGAGCACCTGAAGGCCGGCGAATATGACGACGCGCAGGTTGCCGTGTTCCTGAACAGGCTTTTTTATGTGCCCGTTGATGCCAAGGGCAACAATGGCTGGGATGTGCTGAAGAAGCTGCTGGACGAGGGCAAGGAGCGCGTGCGCGCCTTCTATCTGGCCGTAGCGCCGGGCATTTTCGGCGATATCGCCGACAAGATCCGTGAGCACAAGCTGATCACCCGTTCGACCCGCATCGTCGTGGAAAAGCCGATCGGCCGCGATCTCGCCTCCGCCCAGGAACTCAACGACACCATCGGCCACGTCTTCAAGGAAGAGCAGATCTTCCGTATCGACCACTATCTCGGCAAGGAGACGGTGCAGAACCTGATGGCGTTGCGTTTCGCCAATGCGCTTTACGAGCCGCTGTGGAATTCCGCCCATATCGACCACGTTCAGATCACGGTTGCCGAAGCGGTCGGTCTGGAAGGCCGCGCCGGGTATTATGACAAGGCCGGGGCGCTGCGCGACATGGTGCAGAACCATATCCTTCAGCTGCTTTGCCTCGTGGCCATGGAGCCACCCGCTTCGATGAAATCGGAAGCGGTGCGCGACGAAAAGCTGAAGGTTCTGCGTTCGCTGAAGCCGATCGATACCAGCAATGTCGAAAAGCTGACCGTTCGCGGCCAGTACCGCGCCGGTGCTTCCGCCGGCGGTCCGGTCAAAGGCTATCTGGAAGAGCTGGAAGGCGGCGTTTCCAACACCGAAACCTTCGTCGCCATCAAGGCTGAAATCGCCAACTGGCGCTGGGCGGGCGTTCCCTTCTACATCCGCACGGGAAAACGCCTCGCGACCCGCGTTTCGGAAATCGTCGTCACCTTCAAGCAGATCCCGCATTCGATCTTCGACGATGCGGCGGGCAAGATCGAGGCCAACAAGCTGGTCATTCGCCTGCAGCCGGATGAAGGCGTCAAGCAGTCGCTCCTCATCAAGGATCCCGGCCCGGGCGGCATGCGCCTGCGTCAGGTCTCGCTGGATATGAGCTTTGCGGAAGCCTTCAACGTGCGCAGCCCCGATGCCTATGAGCGGCTGTTGATGGATACCATCCGTTCCAACCAGACGCTGTTCATGCGCCGCGACGAAGTCGAGGCTGCCTGGGACTGGGTCGATCCGATCCTCAAGAGCTGGGAAGAACTTGGCCAGGGCGTACAGGGTTACACGGCCGGCACCTGGGGTCCGAGCGGCTCGATCGCACTGATCGAGCGCGACGGCCGCACCTGGCACGATGCCGACTGAGGGCCGCGCGATGAGCGAAACCATTCACGTCTTCGACACTCCCTCAGCGCTGGCCACCGCGCTTGCCGCGGAGGTTGCCAAACGCCTTGATGCGGCAACCAAGGAACGGGGGACCGCAAGCATTGCGGTCTCCGGCGGGTCGACACCGAAGCTGTTTTTTCAGGCGCTTTCCAAACACGATCTCGACTGGCCCAATATCAGCGTGACGCTGGTGGACGAGCGTTTCGTGCCGCCCGAAAGCGACCGGTCGAACCATCGTCTCGTCGCCGAAAACCTTTTGCAGGACAAGGCGAAGGCGGCTTATTTCGTGCCGCTGTTCCAGCCGGCGGCCTCGCCGGAAGATGCCGCAACCCTTGCGACGGTCAAGACCGAAGCGATCTGTGATCCCTTCGATGTCGTCATTCTCGGCATGGGAACGGATGGCCACACGGCATCGTTCTTCCCCGGTGGAGACAATCTCTACGAAGCGCTCGATCTCGATGAACCGCGCGGCGTTCTGACCATGGCGGCGGAAAATGCCGGCGAGGAGCGGTTGACCTTCAACTTCTCCAGCCTGCACGATGCCGAGTTTCTGGTGCTGCATATCGAAGGTGCGGCCAAGAAGGCAACGCTGGAGAGAGCGCAGTCCGGTGAGGATGAGGATGAAATGCCCGTCCGCGCCGTACTGAACCGGGCAGAAACGCCCGTGGATATATACTGGGCGCCATAAGCCAAACGCCACCGCCGCGATTGCGGCCCGGCGACAAAGCGCCCCGAAGACATGAAGACTGAAACACGACAACCGGCCGTTCACCTCCCGGAACGCCGGTTGCCGACCAACGAACAGGATGAACGCCCATGTCCGCCGATTCCCGCATTCAGGCCATCACCGCCCGCATCGTCGAACGCTCCAAGCCCTACCGCGAGACCTATCTCGAGCGGCTGCGGCTGCAGGTTTCCAAAGGCGTTCACCGTTCCGTGCTTTCCTGCGGCAATCTTGCACATGGATTTGCCGTCTGTTCCCCCGCCGACAAGGACATCCTTGCCGGCGACCGGGTTCCCAATCTCGGCATCATCACCGCCTATAACGACATGCTGTCGGCTCACCAGCCCTATGAGACCTTCCCGGCGATCATCCGTGATGCGGCCAGGGAGGCCGGCGGCATAGCGCAGGTGGCAGGCGCGGTTCCCGCCATGTGCGATGGCGTGACCCAGGGGCAGCCCGGCATGGAGCTTTCGCTGTTTTCCCGCGATGCCATCGCCATGGCTGCCGGTATCGGTCTGTCGCACAACATGTTCGATGCGGCTCTCTATCTCGGCGTATGCGACAAGATCGTGCCCGGCCTCGTGATCGCGGCCCTCGCCTTCGGTCACCTGCCCGCGGTCTTCGTTCCCGCCGGCCCGATGACGTCAGGCCTGCCGAATGACGAGAAGTCGCGCATTCGCCAGCTTTATGCCGAAGGCAAGGTCGGTCGCGCCGAGCTGCTCGAAGCGGAATCCAAATCCTACCACGGCCCCGGCACCTGCACCTTCTACGGCACCGCCAATTCCAACCAGATGCTGATGGAAATCATGGGCTTCCACATGCCTGGTTCGTCCTTCATCAATCCCGGCACGCCACTGCGTGACGCGCTGACCCGCGAGGCCACCAAGCGAGCTCTCGCCATCACCGCGCAGGGCAATGAATTCACGCCCGCTGGCGAGATGATCGACGAACGATCCGTCGTCAACGGTGTCGTCGGCCTGCATGCGACGGGCGGCTCCACCAACCACACCATGCATCTGATCGCCATGGCGCGTGCCGCCGGCATCATCCTCACCTGGCAGGATATTTCCGATCTTTCGGACATCGTGCCGCTGCTCGCCCGCGTCTATCCCAACGGTCTTGCGGATGTGAACCATTTCCACGCCGCCGGCGGCATGGGCTTCCTCATCAAGCAGCTCCTGAAGCAGGGCTTCGTGCATGACGATGTTCGCACAGTCTTCGGACAGGGGCTTGCAGCCTACACCGTGGATGCCCTGCTGGACGAGAAGGGCGCCGTCACCCGCCAGCCCTCACCCGAACAGAGCCACGACCCGAAGGTTCTTTCCAGCATCGAAACCCCGTTCCAGCCAACGGGCGGCCTGAAGATGCTGACGGGCAATCTCGGCAAATCGGTCATCAAGATTTCCGCCGTCAAGCCGGAACGCCACATCATCGAAGCACCGGCGATCGTTTTCCACGACCAACAGGAACTTCAGGACGCCTTCAAGGACGGCAAGCTCAACCGCGATTTCATCGCCGTCGTCCGCTTCCAGGGACCGAAGGCCAACGGCATGCCGGAGCTGCACCGCCTGACGCCGCCGCTTGGCGTGCTGCAGGATCGCGGCTTCAAGGTGGCGCTGGTGACGGACGGGCGCATGTCCGGCGCCTCCGGCAAGGTGCCTGCCGCCATCCATGTCACGCCTGAGGCTTCCGATTGCGGCCCGATCTCGCTCATCCGCGACGGCGATATCATCCGTCTCGACGCCATTTCCGGCTCGCTCGAGGTGCTGGTTTCCGCCGCCGAGCTGGCAAAACGCGAACCGGCGCGGGCCGATCTTTCCGGTAATGAATGGGGGATGGGTCGCGAACTTTTCGCCCCTTTCCGCCGCAATGCCGGCCCGGCCGATCAGGGCGCCAGCGTGCTCTTCCATTGATTTTGTGGAGGCGAAGGCCGGATGCGGCTTTCGCCTTTCAACCCTGCTTTGCGGTGTCGCCGGGATACCGAGAGAATCCGCTTTATTTCCCACATCCTAAACGTCAGACTTGTCATGTGGCTGTGACGATCGCCCTATAGGGCCTTCTCCAGCCGACCGTGGACGACGGCGCAGTTTCGGATGAAGGGGCAATGACATGACGATTTTTTCAAGCAAACGCCGCGACGTGCTGAAGCTTATGGCAGGCACCGCCATGCTGCCGCTGCTGGTGGCGGCGACGCCCGTTATGGCGCAGGATGTAGCCCTTCGCGCCATCGTCATCTCCGACCTGCATTCGGCCTATGAGCGTATCGGCCAGCTTCTCGCGGCCATTGAAACGCGTATCGCCGCCGACAAGACGCCCCACATCATCCTGTTGAATGGCGATCTTTTCGAACTCGGCAACGCTGTGGCCACACGTTCGGCCGGCGAAATCGAATGGACCTTCCTTGCGACGCTCGCCAAGCTTGCCCCCACGGTCATCAATATCGGCAATCATGAACCCGATATCGACAATGATCTTGCCAATTTCGTCAGCCGCGCCCAGGCGCTCGGCATAACCGTGCTTTCCAACATCATCGACAAGCGCAGCGGCAAACCCTATGCGGCTGATAGCGCCGAGGTGAGCGTCGCTGAGCAGCGGGTCGTCGTGGCAGGCTTCGCCACCAATGCGATCAACACCTACCCGAAGGCCACGCGCGAAATGCTCGACATTCCGCAGCCCGCGGAATGGGCCAAGGCCAATCTTCCTGGCATCGTCAAACCCGGTGCGATCAACATTGTTCTCAGCCATGCCGGCGTCGTCGCAGACCGTGATATCCTGCCGCTGCTGCCGGATGGCACCCTGCTCGTCGGCGGCCATGACCATCTGAGCTTCGTGCATGAACAGGGCGCCACCCGCTATGTCCATACCGGCTCATGGTGCACCTCCATGACGGTGGCGACCATTGCGGCTCCCGGCAAGGCTGCGGCCATCGAGACGATCTCCATCGATCGCGGCGCTCCCGCATCCCCTGCCCTCAAGGCCCTGATCGAGCAGACGCTTGATAAACACCTGACTGCGGAAGAACGGGAAGTTGTCGGCAAATCGGCGAAGGCGATGACCGTCGACGAGGCGGGCCGCCATGTGGCGCAGCTTATTGCCGCCAAAACTGGCGCGGATGTCGGCTTCGTCGGCCACACCTCCTTCGGTGCGGGCCTGCCGGAAGGCGACATTCGCCGTTATGATTTCAACGCCTCGCTGCGTTTCGATGGCAAGCTGATGGTGACGGAAGTGGATGGCGAGGCGCTTGCGCAAATCCTCAAACGCTGCAACCAGGATGGCGACATCCCGCTCACAGCGCGCACCGGCGACTATCTCTACGCCATGCCGGAAAAGCCGGAGAAGAAAGGGCGCTACAAGCTGGTCTGCAACGACTGGTCCGCTACCAACCAGAAATCCTATTTCGGCCGCGGCGACCTGACCTTCACCGAGGTGCCGGATGTGAAACTGAAGCAGACGGTTCTGGGCGGGCTTTCTTAAGCTCACAGGCATCGAAGGCAGAGACAGTCGGCAAGAGCCTGCAAATTCTTAATTCATGCCGCGTTTTCGGGATCGATGTGTGAATCAGTCTTGCGGGAAGAGGATGGATTCGTGATCCTGTGCACCGTTCAGAATGTGCAGAATTTCAACCCGTGTTCCGGTAACACGATAAAAAACAAGGTAGTTTTCATAGGGACGGCGACGAACACCGGTTTGCTCGTAACGGGGCACCAGCGGATAAGCACGAGGCATCTCCGCCAGTCTTGAACATCGGTCCAGCAATTCGACAACGAATGTTTCTGCGCGTCGCGGATTATCAG
Organism: Agrobacterium sp. ST15.13.013; assembly: GCF_027956525.1. Lineage (NCBI taxonomy): Bacteria > Pseudomonadati > Pseudomonadota > Alphaproteobacteria > Hyphomicrobiales > Rhizobiaceae > Agrobacterium > Agrobacterium sp. ST15.13.013. The sequence goes on along the minus strand of NZ_JAQKGP010000003.1, from coordinate 121,149 downwards.
CCGCAATAAAATCACCGATGCGTTCAAGGTCTGCCTTGGCCTCGTCGGTGAGAACGACGATCACAGCCCGCTTTCTTCCGCAATTTTTCGGTACTTCGCGCTAAGTTGCGATGCAACGTCCTTGATTGGCGTCACGCGTCCCGCATCTGCGTCTGCAAGTCCGCGCGCAATTGCCAGATCAAGAGCGGCGAGTTTCTTCTCACGCTCTTCCACCAGCCGAACACCCTCCCGCAACACCTCGCTGCGAGAATTATAACGCCCCGACTTCACAAGGTCTGAAACATAAGTTTCCAGATGACGACCGAGATTTGCACTGCTTGCCATAGCCATATCCTTTCCACCACCTATATCATCCCGTGATAATAGTTAGCAACGGCTGGATATGACACGGGGTGATGCGGAGGGTCGAAACAGCCGGTTAAACCATTTTCGCCGATCCGCAGATGGTCTCAGAACGACCTGATATCGAGCTTGCGTTCCCTGTGTGCGGGATGTGTGCTGAACACGAAAATGCGGTCCAGTTCCTTCTGTGTCAGCATGCGCAGGAAGCGGACGTGGATCGTGTTATTGGCGTTGACGCGCAACATCACGCAGCCGATCTTGGTGATGCGAGCGTCGGGAATATCGAGATAGAACTGGTTCGGCAGATTGTATTTCGTCAGCAGCGCCAGCACCGCTTCGGTCTGGGAGATGCGGATGACATCGCAGCGGCGCGCCGCCATGTGCATCACGGCCTTTTCGGTATATTCGATGCGTGCCGCATTCATGGTATCTTCCATGCGGAACCGGTTTTCGCGGTCATACATGAAGGATTCTTCCTTGCTCAGGTAATGGTTCCTGATGACACCCGTACCGCTCTGCACGTCCAGACTCCCATGCTCGATCAATGGATCGAGACTAGGTCATAGTCTTTAACAATTCATATCAGCGCAGGCTTAAACAGACCGAGAGCGGGACATTTCCGTTATTTTTCCACAGCCGTAAAAAGCTCCGCAAAAAACCCGGAACGAGGACGTTCCGGGGTGTTTTGGGGGTCGACTGCAATCAGACGCGGTAGGTCTTGCCCTCGGCATTAAAGAGGTGAAGCTTTTCCTGCGGCGCGGCGAAACGCAGGGTTTGCCCCTTGGCGACCGAGACAATGCCCGGTGCCTTGACGATGATGGGCTCCTGGCCCTTCGGCGCTTCGAGATACAGAAGCGTCACCTCGCCCAGAGCCTCGACAATCGACACTTTCCCTTCGAAAAGATAATCATCACCGGTGACGATGCTCAGATCTTCCGGCCGCACACCGAAGCTTGCGGCCTTGCCCTGTTCGGATGCGGGGGTTGGAACATTGACCGCAAGCGTCTTGCCGCCGGCCAGCTCGATCGACGTCCGCTCGCCAGTCCCGACGATCTTCCCTTCGATGATGTTCATGGCCGGCGAGCCGATGAATTTCGCCACGAAGAGATTGGCCGGGTTCTCGTAAAGTTCGAGCGGCGCCCCGACCTGCTCCACGCGGCCGGCATTCAGAACCACGATACGGTCAGCCAGCGTCATCGCCTCCACCTGGTCATGGGTGACGTAGATCATCGTCGTATCGGCCATCTGCTCGTTGAGCTTGGCGATTTCAATGCGCGTGGCGACACGCAGCGCCGCATCGAGATTCGAGAGCGGCTCATCGAACAGGAAGACTTTCGGATTGCGGCAGATGGCGCGGCCGATGGCGACACGCTGTCGCTGGCCACCGGAGAGTGCCTTTGGCAAACGCTCCAGATATTGCGTCAGCTGCAGGATTTCGGCGGCGGCGCGAACGCGGCGGTCGATTTCCTGCTTGTTTTCCTTGGCGATCTTCATGCCGAAGGCCATGTTGTCGTAAACTGTCATATGCGGATAGAGCGCATAGGACTGGAACACCATGGCGATGCCGCGACGCGAGGGCGGGATTTCGTTGACGAGCTGGCCGTCGATGAACATCTCGCCGCCGGTGATTTCCTCCAGCCCGGCGATCATGCGCAGCAGCGTCGATTTTCCGCAGCCGGACGGACCGACGAAAACGATGAATTCGCCCTGTTCGATCGAAAGATCGATGCCGTGCAGGACTTTCACCTGTCCGTATGATTTGCGGATATCCTTGAGAACGAGACTTGTCATGGGTGTTCCTCCCTCATCTGTCAGGCGTAACGGGCGAAGAATGCGCCCCATGCCGGAAGTTCTACGCTTCTGCCTTCAAGACCGCTTGCAAAGCCGTGGCCTTCAAGAACCTCCCAGTTCCCTTCCGGCAACGTGGCCTTTGCCGGCGTTGCGGCGAGATTGAAGAGGCATAGCACGGTTTCGTTGCCGAGCGTGCGGGTGTAGCTCAGCACTTCGCCCTCAACCGGCTGGAATTCGATACCGCCCTTGGCAAAAGCGGGGTGTTTTTTGCGGAAAGCCAGAAAACGGCGATAGTGCTCAAGCACTGATGCTTCATTGCCCTGCTGGGCACTGACGGCGCGCTGCTTATGCTCGGCCGGAATGGGCAGCCACGTCCTGTCGGCGGTCGAGAAGCCGGCCTGCGCATGACCGGCATCCCATACCATCGGCGTGCGGCAACCGTCGCGGCCCTTGAATTCCGGCCAGAACTGGATGCCGTAGGGATCCTGCAAATCCTCGAAAGCGATATCGGCTTCGGTGAGGCCGAGTTCTTCGCCCTCATAGATGCAGACGGAACCGCGCTGCGTCATCAGCAGCGCCGAAAGCACCTTGGCAAAGGCGTCCTTATCTTCGACATGCTCGCCCCAACGGCTGACATGGCGCACGACATCGTGGTTGGAGAAGGCCCAGCAAGCCCAGCCTTCCGGCGCGGCTCTCGCAAAATCCGCCTGCACATCGGCGACGCGCTGCGGGGTGAGCGCGTCCGGTGCGAGGAATTCGAAGGCGTAGCACATCTGCATCTTGTCATCGCCCGACGTATATTCGCCGACGATTTCGAGACCGCGCTGGCTGTCGCCCACTTCACCCACAGCGGCGATGTCAGGGAATTCGTCCAGCACCGCGCGGAAGCGCTTCAGGAACGCGATATTTTCCGGGCGGTTCTTATCGTAGAGGTGTTCCTGGAAGTTATAGGGATTAACGGCAGGTGCCGTGGAGGCGTTGCGGCGTTCCGGCGCCAGCGCCGGGTTGTCGCGCAGCTCGAGGTCGTGGAAATAGAAGTTGATGGTATCGAGACGGAAACCATCGACGCCGCGCCTCAGCCAGAAGCGGGTGATGTTCAACAGCTCTTCCTGCACTTCAGGGTTATGCAGGTTAAGGTCCGGCTGCGAGGTCAGGAAGTTGTGCATGTAATATTGCATGCGGGTGGGGTCCCACTGCCAGCCGGAGCCACCGAAGATCGACAGCCAGTTGTTGGGCGGCGTGCCATCCGGTTTGGCGTCAGACCAGACGTACCAGTCCGCTTTGGGATTGTTGCGGCTGGCGCGGCTTTCCACGAACCACGGATGCTGGTCGGACGTGTGCGACAGAACGAGATCGATCATGACGCGGATACCGAGGCGGTGGGCTTCGGCAATCAACCCGTCGAAATCGGCAAGCGTGCCGAACATCGGGTCGACATCGACATAATTCGAGACGTCGTATCCGAAATCCTTCATCGGCGAGGTAAAGAAGGGCGAAATCCAGATCGCATCGGCACCCAGATTGGCGATATGCGCCAGCCGGTCGGTGATGCCCTTGAGATCGCCGATGCCGTCGCCATTGGAGTCCTGATAGGAGCGCGGGTAGATCTGATAGATAACGGCGCCGCGCCACCAGTCCTTGTTGGGCGTCAAAGCGGAAGTCACCGAAGCGGTCATGGAAGTGTCCTGTGAGGTATGGGCGTTCATGGATTGATCAGCCTCCCTTGACGGAGCCTGCCAGCAGGCCACGCACGAGATAACGTTGAAGAGCAAAGAAAACGCCAAGCGGCACGATGATGGTAACAAAGGCCGAGGCGGTAAGGATTTCCCAGTTGCCGCCACGCGAGCCGAGCAGCGCGTTGAGCGCACCCGTCAGCACGAGTTCGTTCTTCTGCGTGCCAAGGAAGACCATGGCGACGAGCAGGTCGTTCCAGGTCCAGAGGAACTGGAAGATGGCGAAGGAGGCGAGCGCCGGGAAGGACAGCGGCAGGATGATCTTGACGAAAATTTCAAAGTCGCTCGCGCCATCCACGCGCGCGCTTTCGATGATCTCCTTCGGCAGGCCGGAAATATAGTTGCGCAGCAGATAGATGGCGAGCGGCAGGCCAAAGGCGGTGTGCGCCAGCCAGATGCCGGCATAGGTCTTGGACGGCACACCGAAGATGGTGCCGATTTCGTTATAGAGCCGCAAAAGCGGGATCAGCGACATCTGCAGCGGCACGACAATCAGGCCCACCACCATGGCAATCAAGAGATTGCGGCCGGAAAAGCTCATCCATGACAGCGCATAGGCGGCGAAGGCGGCAATGAGTATGGGAATAACAGTCGCAGGCACCGCCACGGTCAGCGAATTGACGAAGGATTGCCCGATGCCTTCCGAGGTCAGAACGGTCCGGTAATTGTCGAGCGTGAAGACGGGCGGCGTGGCGACGGAAATATAGACACGTTTTCCGCGAGAACCCTCGAAACTTGTGGCCTTGCTGTATTCGTAGCTGCCGTCCGAATTGACGAGAAGTGTCTCGCCATCACCGATATCGGCAGCCTCCCCGGCTTTGAAGGCTGTGGGTTCCTGCACACGGACGCCGAAGGCGGCGACCTTGCCGCCCTGACCGTTTTCAAAGACGTTGCCGGAGATCACGTAGCGGCTGCCGTCCTGCTTCTGCACAGACGCATCGGCAAGGCGAACTGCCGAGGTCTGTTCCGAGCTGGAGAAGGCCGTCCACCAACCTGATACCGTGATCTGGTCCTTGTCGCGCAGCGAGCTGACGAGAATGCCGAGCGTGGGCAGGAGCCAGAGAAGCACGACGACGAGGACGCTGGCGTGGACGATGAGGCGCGGCAGGCCGACGCGGCGAAGACGTTTGACGATGTTCATCTCAGCGACCCTCCATCTCGCGGTTCGCCTGGCGGATGTTCCAGACCATGATCGGGGTGACGGCCGCCATGATGATGAGCGCGATGACGGCACTTCGGCCGCTGTCTCCGCCGCCGCGGAACATCCAGTCGAACATGAGATTGGCGAGAACCATCGTGTTCCACTGGCCGTTGGTCATGGTGAGCACGATATCGAAGACCTTGAGCACGAGAATGGTAATCGTCGTCCAGACGACGGCGATGGTGCCCCAGATCTGCGGAACCATGATCTTCCAGAAAATCTGCCAGCCATTGGCGCCGTCGATCACCGCGGCCTCGATGGTTTCTTCGGGAATGCCGCGCAGGGCTGCGGACAGGATGACCATGGCGAAACCGGTCTGAATCCAGATGAGGATCACCATCAGGAAGAAATTGTTCCAGAAGGGCATGGAAATCCACACTTCCGGGCTGCCGCCGAAAAATTCGACGACGGCGTTGAGCAGGCCGATCTGCACCTGCCCCTCTGCGCGGTATTCGTAGATGAATTTCCAGATGACGGACGCGCCGACGAAGGAGATCGCCATCGGCATGAAAACGATGGATTTGGCGATGTTGCCCCACCAGATGCGGTCGGTCATGACGGCAATAACCAGGCCGAAGAAGGTGCAGGCGGCCGGTACGACAGCGAGCCAGAGCATATTGTTGAAGATCGACTGGCGGAAACCGGCATCGAAAATCGCCCAGCGATAATTGGCAAGCCCAACGAATTCGCTGCCGGTCCGATCATAAAAGGACAGGATCAGCGTGGCGATGACAGGGTACACCAGATAGACCAGCAGAAGGATCAACGCCGGGCCAATGAACAGCCAAGGCCGGACGGCGGCGCGGCGATTGAGATTGCGGGAAGCGTGAATGACGTCTCCCGAGCGGACGGGAAAGATCGCCTGCAGCGCCTTGTCGGATAGCCAATAATAGGCAGCGCAAGCAAAAACGCCCGCCACCATGACGCCGATGGCTGACACGAGTTGTTGAGCCATGTTCCCTCCCTTGATCCTCTCCGCGCCGCGCTGATTTATGCGGTCGTCGGGGCCGTTCCGTTGGTTAAGGCCCGGCAGCAAACCGCCGGGCCTGATCCGATTTTACTTCAGGCCGTCCCAGGCCTTCTGGATATCGGCGGCGACCTGATCGGCGGACTTGCCGCCGACGAAATCGATCATGCCGGTCCAGAACGCGCCGGCGCCGATTTTGCCGGGCATCAGGTCGGAACCATCGAAGCCGAAGCTGGTCGCAGTCGTGAGGATTTCGCCCTGCCGCTTCATCTGCTCATTGGCATAGGCATCGACATTCACACCCTTATAGGGCGTCAGGAAGCTCGACTGAGCCATCCAGACCTCGTGGGCGATCGGCGTTTGCAGGAATTCGACGAATGCCTTGGCCGCAGGCGCTTCCTTGGTGATGGTAACGAGCGTACCGGCGCCGAGAACCGGCTTGCCGAGGTCAGGCTTGGACGCGTAAGTCGGCATGTAGAAGAAATCCACATCCGTGCCCACTTCGGTGCCTTCCGGGAAGAAGGACGGCACGAAGGATGCCTGATGGTGCAGGTAGCACTTCGGCGGAATGTCGAAGAGGCCCTTGGGGCTGTCACGGAAGTCGGTGGAGGCCACGGCCGCGACGCCGCCGCTGACGTATTTTTCGTTCTTGGCGAATTTGCCGAATTCGTTGATCGCCTCGACCACGGCCGGATCGGTGAACTTGACCTCGTTGGTCGTCCATTTCTGGTAAACGTCGAGCGGCTGCGTGCGCAGCATCAGGTCTTCCACCCAGTCCGTTGCTGGCCAGCCGGTAGCGCCGCCGGAGCCGAGGCCGATGCACCAGGGCGTGCCGCCATCGGCAACGATCTGGTCCGTCAGCTTGAACAGGTCTTCCATCGTCTCGGGCACTTTATAGCCCGCTTCCTCGAAGTTCTCAGGCACATACCAGACGAGCGACTTCACATCCGCCTTGAAGGGGAAAGCGAAATAGGCCTTGTTGCCGTCCTTGCCCTTGTAGCTGCCGAGATCGACCCAGGACTGGCCGGCGCCGTAATTTTCCTTGACCCAATTGGCGGTCTCGTCGCCGAGCGGCACGAGGAAGCCCTTGGCCGCCAGATCGGCCAGAAGACCGGGCTGCGGCAGGATGGCGATATTGGGCGGCGAACCCGCCTGCGTATCGATGACGATCTGCTGCTCGTAGTTTTCCGACGAGGAATAACGGACATTCACGCCGGTCGCATCGGCGAAATAGGCAAGCACCGACTGGAACAGGGCCTCGTCTTCACCACGCCACGGACCGAAAATCGTCAGCGTCTGACCTTTCAGGTCGGCATGGGCCGCCTTGAAGTCCTCGTAGCTTTTCCAGTTGAACTTGGCGTCGCCGCCGGGTGCAAATTTAAGGTCGGCGGCAAAGGCCGCACCGGACAGCAAAGCCATGACGGCAGCTGTCGCCAAAAGAGTCTTCTGCATGTGATTTACCTCCCATCACATAAAAGGCTCAAAGCGTCCTCTCCAATCAAAGCGCTTTGGCTGCCTATTCATCTCATTGTCATTAAGACAGAGTCAAGAGGCTCTTTGTTCGGAAACGTTGCAGCGCCTTATAAATAGTCATATTTAATTCGGAAGGCGGCTATCCTTTTCGATTGAGAAATGCAGTGGAGGCTGGTAAAAATCTAAAGCGCTTTGGGAATTGAGGAGAGGCTTTGCCGTATTCTTAGGCGCGCGCATGGAGGAAATTATAGACATGAACCTGAAACAGTTGTCGCAACTGCTGGGCATTTCGCAGACGACCATCAGCAGGGCGCTCAACGGCTATCCGGAGGTCAGCGCCGAAACGCGCCGCCGCGTCATGGAAGCTGCCGAAAAGACGGGATATCGCCCGAATGCGGCAGCGCAACGGCTGGCGACGGGCAAGGTCGGCTCCATCGGACTTGTCATGCCGATTGGCGAACACCACCGTTCCGACGTGCATTTCGGCGAATTCCTGAGCGGCCTCGGTGAAGAGGCGTCGCGCAGCGGCTTTCATCTCGTGATCATGCCCACCGAGCCGGAAAAGGAGCGCGAAGCTCTGCGGGGGCTCGCCACAAACGGCAGCGTCGATGGCATCTATCTCGCCTATATGAAGAAGAACGACCCGCGCATCGCCATGTTGCAATCGCTCTCCCTGCCCTTCCTCGTCCATGGCCGCTCCGTCGGCGTGGAGGAGGACTATCCCTATCTCGACGTCGACAATGAGGGCGCGTTTCGCGATGCGACCCAGCTTCTCCTCCAGCTTGGCCACACGCGGATCGGGCTGCTGAACGGCCCGGAGGGTTATGATTTCACCTATCGGCGCTGTCTCGGGGTGGAAAAGGCGCTTTCGGCACATGGCCTGACATTGCATGCGAACAACAAGAGACACAGCAGCATGACCGATGAGGAAGGTTATCTCGGCATGGAAGCGTTGCTGTCACGGCCGGAAAAGCCGACCGCCATTCTCTGTGCCAGTACCGCGCTTGCGCTCGGCGCGATCCGTTCTCTCAACCAGCGCGGCCTGAAACCCGGCAAGGATATTTCGCTGATCGCCCATGACGACGTGCTGCCGCTTTTGAAGCCGGATAATTTCTCCGTGCCGCTGACCACCACCCGTTCGTCGCTCCGGGCGGCGGGGGTGCGGGTGGGCCAGCGCCTGATCAACCGGATCAAGCTCAACCAGACCGAACCGCATCAGGAACTCTGGAAGGCGGAACTGGTGGTGCGTGCCTCGACGGGGCCGGCTCCGAAAGCGTAGCCGGCCGTTTCCAACCGCTTAGAATTTCGGCGCGGTCAGGCCCAGCGCGCGATGGGCGGCGATGACGGTGTTGGCCATCAGCATGGCGATGGTCATCGGGCCGACGCCGCCGGGAACAGGCGTGATGGCGGCAGCAACCGCGCTCACCTCGTCATAAGCGACATCGCCCACCAGCTTCGACTTGCCTTCGCCCTTTTCCGGCGCGGGGATGCGGTTGATGCCGACATCGATGACGGTCGCGCCCGATTTTACCCAGTCACCCTTCACCATTGCGGCGCGACCGACCGCCGCGACGAGAATATCCGCGGTCTTGCAGATGCCGGCCAGATCCTTGGTGCGGGAATGCGCCATGGTCACCGTGGCATTGGCATTCAGCAGAAGCTGGCCCATGGGCTTGCCGAACAGGTTGGAGCGGCCGATGACGACGGCGTTGAGGCCGGAAAGGTCGTCGCCGTGAATGCCGCGTACCAGCAGCATTGCGCCGGCGGGCGTGCAGGAAATGAGGCCGGTGGCGAGATCGCCGGTCGCGAGCTTGCCGGCGTTGAGCACGCTCAGACCATCGACATCCTTTTCGGGTAGGATCGACTGGATGATCTCATCCGAGTTGAAATGTTTCGGCAGCGGCAGCTGTACCAGAATACCGTGAATGGTGGCATCGGCGTTCAGTTCGCCGACAAGCTTCAGGAGATCAGCTTGGGTGGTTTCTTCCGGCAGCGTGTGCTGGATGGAGTTGAAGCCGCATTGCTTGGCCATCTTGCTCTTGGAGTTCACGTAAGCATGGCTGGCCGGATCATTTCCGACAATGACAACCGCGAGACCAGGCTTTACGCCCTTTTCCACCTCAAGCGCTTCTGCCGATTTGCGGACCGCCTCCGTTACCGAAGCCGCCTTCGCCTTCCCGTCAATCACAACTGCCATGCGTCCTGCTCCTGCTGGGTTACGTCGGCTCCGTATGGTGCCCCCGCCACAGGAATGCAAGCTAAAATGCGGCGTTTTCAGGCTGTTTTGCGGTAGTCTTCGCGGCGATCGGCGTAATCGGTAAGACACTCCCTCAGGAACGCCAGTTCGCGTCGCAATTCCATCAGTTCCTCTGCTTCGGCCTGGGCATGATCGACGTGCCCGGCAAGGGCGTCAGCCAGAAGCGGCGGAAGTCCGTAAGGGGCCGGATCAGCACTCCTGACCGTGCGGTTGCCCATCAGCACCTGCCGCACGCGCTCGTCCAGCGGCATGTCGTCGTCGTCATTGACGGCCTCGCCGTAATAATCGGCAAAGCCATCTTCCTCCGGCTCGATGTTGTCCCCTGCGGCAAGATTCTGCAGATCCTCGAACACAGCCGGTTCGATCGGTTCGAATTCGGAAACCTGCAGAGACTCAATCGACGGCTCGACGGAGGATGGATGTTCCGCGCCCTCTTCGATGAGCAATGCGCCCTCCTCTTCCTCGTCGTGACGACGATAGCTCAGGAGATAGAGACTGCCCAGCAGGCCGATCAATGCACCGCCGCCCGCCAACATGGCGGCCTGCGGCAGGTCGCGGGTCAACTCGCCCGGTGCGGCCTTCTTGGTCAAACGGGTTTCGAGCGCGGGCGTGGCGGATGCGGAGAGGTCGCGGCGTTCGCTTGCCTCCAGATAGGCATTTCGCGCCGTGTCCAGTTCCCCCTGCAATCTGGAAAACTCGCCGGGGGCGACACCCAGCTCATTGAGGCGGTCGAGATACTTCTTTTGCTCGCCATTGGCGGCCGCGATCTCCTGAGAGATGCGCTTTTCATCCGCCCGCAGGCCTTCCAGCAATTGCCGCAAGGCGGGGCCGGCAAGCGCCTGTGCGGCATCCACCGCATTCTGGGCGGCGATGCGGCGGGGATGTTTCGGGCCGTAATCGACCGAAACCGCAGCAAGCGCCATGCTGGCGGTCGAATACTTCTGCCTGACATCCTCAAGTACCGAAAAACCCGTACCGCCCGGCAAAGGCTTCGCAAATACATCATTCGGCTTCAGGGCCGAAGCCGCTGTCAGATCGGCCTGGATGGACAGTTGCTGCCGGGTGCTACGCGCCAGACTGTCGTTTACGTCGCGCAGCTGCTGCTCGAGTTGCTGCGCCTCGGCCATCACCGCGTCACCGTGGCGCATCTGGAAACCGTTCAGCGCCGCTTCCGCCTCATCGAGCCTTGCCCGCGCCCTTTCCGTCTCGCGCATGGCGGGCGTCATAGTGCCGGCCTTGCCATCCGCGATGACGCGCATCGAAAGATAATCGGTCAGTCGCATGGCGGCGTCCGGCGTCGCGGCCTTACCGGTCACGATCAGCGTGTTTTCATCCGGGGTCAGTTCCAGCCGGATCGCTTCTCCCACCGCGCCGTTCAGCGCCTCCCGCTCGGATAACGGGCGCGCATCCGCGCCGGTCAGAAGGTCGAAAAGCAGGCCAAGCTCGCCCTGATTGCGAACGCCGACCATATCGGCCGACTTCAGCTTAAGATCGGCGGTTATACGGTCGAGCCCGGAGGGTGAAAGCAGCGTACGACGCGCCATCGCCAGAAAGCGGACGGCATCCGGGGCATCGTAAGCGGTCTGGATAACCTCGATCCGGGCTTGCGAAACATAACCGCGAAAGCCCGAATCGACGAGCAGAAGCGGAAGGGCAGCACCGACAACGGCGGCGGCGGCGATGCAACCGGACGTCATGAGCCGACGGCAATGTCTGCGCCATTGCGATACGGGCGTAGCGACATCATCCTCGTCAAGGCGGATCGCCATCATGTCCGGATTGTCATCAACCATCTGAAGCCGTCTGCCGCCCTCGGCGCCGCCCGCCACGGGCGACTGTTAAAACCTTACGAGAGGTTAAAGGATCGTGGCAAACAAATGGTTAACGCAGCGCCTGCGAGAACGGCCTCAGCTCTTGCCGAGCGCGATGTGCCAGGGTTCGGCGCAAAGGCTGTAGAGCCAGCTCATGTGAAGCTTGCGGAAAATTTCCGGCATGCCGGCCACTTCCGAAGACAGGACCTTGAACAGTTGCCCAACCGCAATCGTGACCCGCGCATTCTCGCTGCTGACGGTGCGGTGCAGCCATGTTTCCTGGTTTTCCTTCAACATTCCCGCGAGCAGAACATCCACCTTAACAGCCGAAGCATCGCGGTTCAGCATGACGAAATCGTGCCAGGGCGCATGCGCCCGCAACCTGGCGAGAACCTCGCCGATCTGCGCCGAATCATCTCCCGCCACACCGATACGCTTCGGCACGGCCATATAGGTCAGAAGCGCCATGGTGAAGGCGACGCCGTCGATGGGTGCAGACAAAGGCTCGCCATTCTCGTTGCGCGCAGCGGCCCTCATTGCCTTTCCCTGCGGCAAGAGCAGACAGCTCTCAAGAATCTGCCGGTAGGCGTTGTCCCTAAGCGAAAGCTTCACCTTTTCGATGGTGAGAAAGGACAGCATCGTATGCCCCTCACAGGCAGACGCCCTGCCGCTGATCAATTCCAGCGCCCCATTCCAATCGAGATCACAGACGCGCAGTCCGTGGATATTCCGTTGCGATCCCGACCGCGCGAGACCTGACGCGAAACTCATTGCCAACCCCCAAATGCCAAAGCCGTCGCCACCGATCCGACGCATGGCCTGCGGGATGGTGGTTCATGGGTTTGTTATACAGGTGCTGGTTGAATTTAGCCTGAAAGCAATCTCTCGAATGCCTGGGGATGCGGCAAGAGACAATTAACCAGAAGGATGCTCCACATCCCCTATCTGGCCGACGCCCCTCGCCCCCCGGTCGTCAGTGGCTTGGCGTCGCTTCTTTGCCGGCTTCGGCCTTCTCGCCCTCGACGAGCTTGACCGAACGGGGCGTGCCATTGCCGTCCTGCTCGCGGATATCGGCTTTCGACAGATAATCCAGCTGTTCGATCAGCACATCCTCGACCACCTCGTCATCGAGCCTTTTGTTCAGCCCCTCGCGGATGCGCTGCTTGAAGGCTTCGGGATCGAAGGTGGAAATATTGGCGATATTGACCATGGAAGAACCCGCAAGCAGCGTGAACAGTTCGTCCGTCATCAACTGCGTTGCCGGCAGCTCGATCTTCGCCATCTTGGTCTTGTCGACGCGCAGCGAAATACGGCTGAGGAAATAGCCGTTCACCCCGCCGTCATTGATGACGGGGATCGTGATGCTTTCGCCCTTGACCAGTTGCAGATTGGCCTTTTTTGCCCCCGCCTCACCCGGTGCGGGCGCCGTCGCCAACTGGACGGAGAAATACACCGCGCCGAGCGTGACGGCGCAAACCCAGACGCCGGTGACAAGAAGCTTCAACATCAGGAGGCTGCGCCGTACATGAACTGTTCCTGCGAATAGGTGCCGTCCGTATCGGCTTCCTGGAGCGCGTTCTTGAGCAAATCCGCAACGGCGCGAACCGCATTCAGATGCGCCTCGACGCGGCTGGCATTGGTGGCGAGCTTGGACTTGATGCCCCTGACCTGTTCCATGTAACCGGCGGCGATTTCCTCGCGCGGCGTATCGCGAAACAGCATCGTCAGCTCATAGAGGCAACGGCTCTTGTGGGCGTTGGATACCTTGAAGTCGAACTTGGGGTCTTTACCGATATTGTCGTTCTCATTGTCGATGATCATCTCAAGGCGGCCGAGAACGGATTGGATACGGTGGTCGTTCGACATAAGGTCCATGCTTGTCTCCTCGTTAGGGTTTTTCATTCTCAAGCCTCGTCCGTTTTCTCATTGGAAACGCCGAGGACCTGCCGCTCGAACTCCGCCACCATCCGAATTGCAGCATTATGGTCTTTTTCATTCATCGATACGTCGGTAATGCCTTTGCTTTCGGCTTTCCGCAACGCATCCTTGTAAGCCTGCTCCGCAATGCCGACGCCGCCATTCCTGGAGATCGTGTCAGCAAACTGTTCGGCCATCATGCTTTTCCAGATCTCGCCGGCATTGCCCTTGCCGTAAACTTCCTCGCTGTCTTTCGGCAGCATGTTGGCCACGAAGGTCTGGAGTACCGAGGCTTCATATTTGCGGTAGGTTTCCGGGATTTCGGTGCGGGCCGCGCGAATATTGGTGTCGCCGAGGCCAGCCTTCGAGGACGCGCCATCCAGCATATCGACCGCGGCACCGAAACCCTTGCCGGCATCGGCAAGGCTGGTTGCGGCAAAAGCCGCCTTGTTCGCCTTGAGTTTTTCCTGCGCGACCTGAACTTCCTGGGGGTCCGCAGCGCGAACCACATCCATCACCAGATCGCTTATCACCGATATCGCCACGTCCAGATCTCCCGAGCTGACGAATGCTCGGCGCAAAAGCCGGCGCATTCGCTCAATCAAGAAACATCGCCGGAAACGTCCTCAAGAACGCCCGCGATGCAACAATGGGACAGATTATGGATCGCCAACCTTGCTGGAGGCTGGTGTCTGGGAAACATTCGTAATTTCTAACAAATCATAGATTGCATTATCGTCGGCCTCGCGCTGCTCAAGATCGCGCGCGAGGTGCATCCTGTCCTCCAGCCGGTCTGCCTTGGTCTTTTCCTTCAGAACTTTGTTTTCCTGAAATTGCTGAACGCCCTCAAGCTGGCGGTCCTGGACGACGAGACGGCCGTAGCGGTCCGAATAGTGCCGGGAGAATGTCTGATGCACCGGCTCCATGGAACTCATGGCCTCCAGCACGCTCTCCATGGATTGCGCCACTTCGGTACGGGCGCGGGTGGTGTCGGCCAGTTCCACCTCGGCCATTTTTTCCATGTGCCGCTGAACCGTTACCAGACGTTTGAGTTTTTCCGAGCGTTTGTCCGAAGCCATAACGTCTTCTCCCGATCAAAAGCCGATAAAGACGGGGCCGAAACCATCCACGAACTGACGGATAAGGGCTGCGACCGACAGGTAAAGCATGAAAATACCCCCCGCGAGAACGAAGGGCGTCGATATAAAGAAGACCGGAATCTGCGGCGCGAGCTTGTTGATGAGGCCGACCGCGACGTTAAACATCAAGCCATAGATCACGAAGGGGCTGGCAAGGCGCAGCATGATGGAAAAGGAAGCCCTGAGCGTGTCGGTCAGCGTAATCAGCATTTTCTGGCCGCTGATCAGCGCGCCGACCGGTGTGGCGGTATAGGAATCCACCAGCGCCTTGAGGACGATATGGTGGAAATCGAATATGAACAGAACCAGCAGGCCGCCGAAAGTGATGAAATTGGATATCTGGTTTTCCTGCACGTCTTCAATGACATCGGCGCCACCCGGCGCACTGAGGCCAATGGAAGCGCCGATGACCGCGCCGGTAAACTGGAAGCCGAGCGTGTAGAACCGCGCGATCAGTCCATACATCGAACCGATGACGACCTCGGTGAAGATGAGGCCGACGACCGTGCCCTGGCTTGCGCCGGAAACTTTCGGATAGATCGTGTCCCATAGCACGGGCAGGAGCGCCATGGACACAGCAACGCACAGAAGCATGCGAATCTGCGGCGAAATGCGCGAGCTTGAAAAGCCCGGCATGGTCATGAAGCATGCGCCGATACGGCAGATGGCAAGGAACAATGCAATGATTGTCCCCTGCGGGTCGGTTATCATGAAATGGCGCCCAGAATCTTGATCTCGAGACCCTTGGCCAGTTCCACATGCGAAAGAACCGGCAGGGTCGCAAAGAGTCGCTCGATAATCATGCGCACATAGGACCGCGTTTCCGGCGAGGTTACAAGGACAAAGGGCAGGCCGCGATCCATGAATTCACGGATAACTTTCGACGCCTGCTCGGAAAACTCCTCGAGATGGCGGGGATCGATATCGAATTCGACAATTTCGCCCTTCTGGTCGCGCTTGAGCGCCTGATGGAAGACCATGTCCCATTTGTTGCCGAGGCGCAGGACGCGCAGCACGCCATTGTCGGCCAGATCGCCGCAGAGCTGCTGCGACATGCGCACCCGAACATGTTCGACGATCTGTTCCGTCTTGCGCACATGCGGTGCGAGTTCTGCAACCGCTTCGAGAATGAGATGCAGGTTGCGGATCGACACGCGTTCGGCGAGCAGCAGCTTCAGAACCGCCTGCAGGCCGGAATAGGACATGTGTGACGAGCAAATCTCGTCGGCCAGCTTTTTGTATTCGGGGTCGAGCCTGTCGATGAGGATTTTGACATCCTTGTAAGACAGAAGCTGCGGCAGGTTGTTGCGGATGACCTCGCTCAGATGGGTCAGCACCACGGAGACGTTATCGATCGGATGGAAGCCTTCGCGCTTGAGATCTTCGGTGAAGGTTTCGAGGATCGAGACCGCAGGCATGCCGAAAGCGGGTTCGCGGATTTCGTCGCCGGGAATGCTCGGCTTGCGCCCTGCCCCAGTCACCACGAGGACATCCCCCACACGCAGGTTGCTGGAGGCGATCGTCGTGCCATGGACGCGGATCTGGTAAGCTTTTTCCTGGATCATGATGTCGTCGGAGACCTTGATCTCCGGCACGACGAAACCATACTGGCTCGCGAATTTCTTGCGCATCTTGCCGACACGGAAAGCCAGTTCCTGATGCGCGCCAAGAAGGCGGGTGGAAACCTGCTTGCCAAGCGCGAGCTCGATCTCGGCGGTCTTCAGAACCTGCTTGACGGAATCCTTCTCCGCCTCGGTGTTCTGGAGAACCTTGTTCTCCTCTTCCTGCCGACGAAGGGCGCTTTCGGCTTCGGCCTGGCGTGGAATATACCAGCTGCCAAAAGCCATGATGCCGCCAAGGAAGATGAAGGGCAGGAACGGCAGGCCTGGAATGATGGCCAGCAGGCCCATCAGCATGGCTGAAACCATCAACGCACGCGGATAGCCGCTCAGCTGATTGACAACGGCCTGGTCCGTCGAGCCGGCTGTGCCGCCGCGCGAGACCAGAAGGCCGGCGGCGAGCGATACGATCAGGGCCGGAATCTGCGAGACAATACCGTCGCCGACCGAAAGTTTGACGAAGACGTCGGCCGCTTCGCCGATGGGCATGCCGTGGCGGAAATAACCGATGATGATACCGCCGAAGATATTGATCGCGGTGACGATGAGGCCGGCGATGGCGTCGCCACGAACGAACTTGGAGGCGCCGTCCATCGAGCCGAAGAAGGAGCTTTCTTCTTCCAGTTCGCGGCGGCGGCGCTGGGCTTCCTTTTCATCGATGATGCCGGCGGAGAGATCCGCGTCGATCGACATCTGCTTGCCGGGGATGGCGTCGAGGGTGAAGCGCGCGCCGACTTCCGCGATACGCGTCGCACCCTTGGTAATGACGATGAAGTTGACCGTGATCAGGATCATGAAAACGATCAGACCGATCACGAAATCGCCGGACATGACGAGACTGGAGAAACCCGCAATGACGCCGCCGGCCGCCGTCGGCCCCTCGCTGCCGTGCGAGAGAATGACGCGCGTTGTCGCAATGTTCAGCGACAGGCGAATCATGGTCGCTATCAGCAGCACGGTCGGGAAAGACGAGAAGTCCAGGGGCCGCTGGATCCAGAGCGCCACCATGAGGATAAGGACCGAGAGCGCGATCGAAAAGGCAAGGCCAATATCGACCAGCATGACCGGAATGGGCAGGAAGAGGACGCAGAGGATCGCCACAATGCCGAGGGCGAAGCCGATATCACGCGCGCTCGGACTGACCTTCGGTAAGGAAATGACTGGTGGTTGCGCCATGATTTCGTCCTGTCTCTTCATGAGAAGGGCGACGGAAAAGCCGCCGCACGGTTCCGAAGCACCGGTTTTCGAAAAGCGCACACAATCCGGACCGATGCTTCGCGCCTATCCCTAGCCGCTGAAGCTTGCGCGAGGGTGGCATCGGGATCGAACGGAGGTCAGAAGCCGGACTGGATGCGGGAAAAGACGAGATTGGAAAAGAGCGATATCTGCGCGCCCACAAAGGGGGCGGCGACGCCGAGAACGATCATGATCGTTACGATTTTGGGAACGAAGGTCAGCGTCATTTCCTGAACCTGGGTCAGGGCCTGAATAAAGGCGATGACGACACCGACGATCATGGCGGCGAGAACCGCCGGACCGGCCGCGACGAGAACGGTCCAGACTGCCGCCTGCATGATATCAAGCGCATCTGCCTCGTTCATCGTCGCATCCTTGTTTCATAAAGGCGGCGTCATACCGCCTCTTCAATGTCAGGAACCAGTCGCGCTATCCGAATCGGTTCCGCTATCAGATGTACTCGTAATCGGGCCATTGGAGAAGGTCACGCCAGCCTGCAGCAGCACCTTGTCACCAGCTTCGGTGATGGCCACAACACCGTCCGAATAGACCTCGACTTCCTTCACCACGCCGGTGACGGTGTCGTCGGCGCTCTTGACCGTCTTGCCAACCAGATCGGAGGCGCGCGTCAGGGCTTCCGCCTGCAGCATGCTCTTCAGATGGGTGTTGGTCTTGATCGTCTGCTCGACCTGCGAGAAGCTTGCCAGCTGCGACATCTGCTCGCCGGCATCCATCGGGCTGGTCGGATCCTGGTTCTTCATCTGCGCGATGAGGAGCTTCAGGAAGCTGTCATAGTTCAGCGAAGCCGCGTTCTTGTCGCTGCTGCTGGCGCCGGCATTCGCCCAGGGGTTTGCCGCTGCCGAATTGACTGCATCTACCGCCATGGTGCGATCTCCTTGCGAATCTGTTCGATCGTTGCGGGGGTCATTTCCTGATTGTTGAGGATTTTCTCCTCGATCAGGTAGAGACCGCGAATGGCTTTCAGCGCTTCGAAAGCCTTGCCGGATGCGACAAGCCCGTCGATCCGCTTCAGTTCCGCCAGAACCTCGTCGTGCTGGAAGCAGTTCAAGAGCATGCTGACCGACTTGCGGAACATGTTGGTGGACTGCTCGCGCCCTTCCGGGTTGATGAGGATCATCTGCGCGATGAAATAAAGCTGTCTGAGCGGCGTCGTCGCCTGATCGGGCTGCAGAACGTGGTTTTCGAGCAGGAACGTGACATCGTTCAGGAATTCGAGCGCTACCTTGCGATCCACACGCAGAACTGCGCCGTTGATGAAGATCTTTTCGCCCGATTTCAGCGAAATCCGAAGTGTACTTTTCATTTCAGTCCATCCCTGATGATGGTTGTCACGTCAATTATGCCCTGGAAATTCGTCGATTGACGTTTCCGGATCAGTTCGCACTCTTTCAAAATCCAGATCGCGATGGAGATCAGATTGGCTCTGAGCTCGATGGCAAGCTGGTTGTCCGGCTGTTTGAGATCTTCAATGAAGCGTATCCAGACACGGCGAGTGTAAAAAAGTGCCTCAATCGTCGGCCGCTGCGAGGAGGAGTCCCTCGCCTCCACCAGAAGTTCGATCGATTTGGTCAACGCCTGCCGCTCGCGATCTTTCGCGTTGGCGACACCATCCTCCATGATTTCGGCGTAGGAAAACTGGTACATTCATGTATCCTTTATCTGCCGCCACCCCTGATCATCAGAGGTAGTTGACCAGACTCATTTTTTGCAGACGCGACGTGAGGCTGTATGCGATTTCAATCTGCTGCTGCAGCAGGTCGAGGCGTGTCTTCGCCTCATAGGTATCGATCCCCTCGATATCCAAGAGATGCGTTTCGATGATCTTTTTCTGGGCTGAAAGCGATTCGTTGGCTTTCGTAACGCGCTCCTGTGAAAGACCAAGGCTGCTCGCCTGCTGGTTCAGGCCGTCTATGGCTTTGCCGATGTTCGTGCCGGCCTGAGACGCCACCATGGCGCGAATCTCGCTGTTCACGCTGTCATCGAGAAAGGTCATGGCCGTTACGGACGTCATCGCGAAATAGCGCATCCCCTGGGAATTGCTGTTCGTCGAGCTTTCCACCACCTCATTTTGGCTGATGCGGCTCGTCATATTGGTGTCGCTCGCCTTGGAGCCGAAGGTCGTCCAGAAATCGTAATTCTGCGTGCCATCGAGACCGGTATGCGGTGGGTTTGTCACCGTGGTGGTGCCGTTGAACACACCTTCGATATGAGTCATGAACGTACTGACCTGGTCCTTGGTGAGGTCCGATGGCTTGGACACACCCGCAGTCGCGAGGAAGCTGTTCAGCTCGACATCATAGGCCGCCTTCAGTGTCGATCCTTCTGCAAAATAGTCATCGACCGGCTGCACATCGGTATTGATGCCTGAAAACAGGTACTCACCACCGACAGCCGTATTGGCAAAACCCGTAAAGGTCTTGTAGGCGTCGGTAATCGTCTGAAGCACGACTGCCGTGGTCGGCGCCTCCGCTCCGTTTGTCGTCAGCACGACGCTCTGGATCTTGTTGGCCGCCGTCGCCATCGACTTGAGGGCAGCCTGGGAGGATTCCAGACGCTGGGTCGCGAAGGCATTGATGGTGATGTTCGACTGGAGACGGTCGACATCGCGGTTGAGATCGAGGCTGCGCGCCGTGTTGGCGCCCAGCGTCACGCCGAGATCCGCATGTTTACCCGTCGTCAGCTCAGTATTGAGATTGGTCATCTCAAGCTGAGCCTTGAGGATGGTGCTGCGCATGCTGTTCTGCATCGCCAGCGATGAAATGAAGGATGTTTTCATCGTTTACCTCACCATGTCCATCAGCGACTTGAGCATCTCATCCACTGTCGTCACCAGCTTCGTGGCCGCCTTGTAAGATTGTTCGATATCCATGAGCAGCGAGAGCTCCTCATCCAGGCTGACCGCCGTATTGTTCGAATAGGACGTGGCGGAGCGCTCATAAAGCGCGCTTTTCGCTTCGTTCGCCGAAGTCGCGCCGGACCTTTCCTGTTCGAGCCAACCCATCGAGTTGGTGCCGTATTTCAGGATGCTGGTATTCGTATCGATACGTGTCGACGCGGCAAAATTCATGGGCGCGTCGAAAGCAGTGACATAGCTGTCGATCAGTGCGGAAAAACCGGTTCCGCCCGAAGTTGTACTATTGATGACGTAATCGGTACCGTTGATGCCGCCGTCGCGCAACAATTCCGGATTGCCACCTTTAGAAATAATTAACGCCGGGTTGACGGTAATGCTGGAGGCGAGCCCTGGAGAGACAACCCCATCCGCCGGAATGGTCGTCACCGGGGGTGAGCCGTAGATGAACAGACCCGGCATATTCGGCAAACCTGCGGTTGGATCCGCCGGCTTTTCCGCAAACATGGTGATGAGCCCTCGGGCGATTTCATCGAGCTGGCTCTGCATCGTCGGCGCCAGATCGTCACGAACCTGCATCAGGCCCTGAAGCGATCCCTCCGCCGTCGTGTTGTTGCCGCTGCCCGCCTTCAGCGCTACGCCATCGACATAGATTGCGTTGCCCGTGGTCGTCGCATCGTAGCCGGGCTGCGCGTTGAAGGTCACCTTGCGCGGTACGATCTCGAACAGCGTCGCGCCATCCGTCGTATAAAGTGCGACATCGTTGTTTGGACGCGTGACGGCATTGACGCCGATGATGGACGAGATGTCCTTCAGAAGCGACTCGCGCTGATCGAGAGCGTCGCTCGGATCGCCGCCAAGCGACGTCTGCGCCTTGACCTCGTTATTGGCTTCCTCGAATTTCGCAAGCAAACCATTCAGCTTGTCGACCTGAAGGGTGATTTCCTTGTCGGCGCGCAGACGTATCGCCTGCAATTCGGCCGAAGCCTTGTTCAGGGAACTGGCGACGTCAGTGGCCGAAGTCACCACCGTCGCCGCCAAAGCGGAATCGCTCGGCTTGGCGGCATAACCCTCAAGGCTCTTGAGCAGCGCCTTCATATAGGTTGAAGGAGAGCTTTCGTAGTCATTCCCGCCGAAAATGCTTTTCATCTCCTGAAGACCGGTCAGAACCGTATTCTGGCCGGAAGCGAGAGAAGAACTGGAGATCGTCTGCCTGAAAAGACTTTCATTCTGGGCACGGCCATTGGAGACGATACTCGCTCCGGCCATGGTCGTGCCAAGAATGGCGGTTCGCTTGACGTAGTTCGCATTACCGACATTGGCAATGTTTTTCGAAGTAACGTCGGTCTGCTTACCTGTGTTATTGAAAATCGATTGCGCAGTATTCATTGCTGACGTGAGCGACATTCATCTGTCCTCGTGAGAAGTATTATCTCTTCAGATTGATCAGGACGTCCATCAAATCCGATCCAGTCTGGAAGACTTTCGAATTCGCTGTGTAGATACGCTGGGATTCAATCATGTCGGTGAGTTCGCTGGCGATATCGACGTTCGAGCCTTCCAGCGCACCCTTTTGGATGTAACCGAAGCTGCCCGATTGCGGGAAGCCAATGGTGACGACGCCCGACTCGTTGCTCGGCAGATAGACGTTGCCGTTCTGCGGGCTGAGATTGTCGACGCTCGGTACCGTGGCCAGCGCCAGTTGGTAGATGTTGCGGCGACCGCCATCCTGATAGACCGCCGTTACCACGCCATCCTTGCCGATTTCCACATCCTTGATCTGGCTTGGGCCGTTGCCGTCCAGAATTGCGGTGCCAGGCGTAAACTTGGTCGAGAATTGCGTCATTTCAGACAGATCAATGTTGATCGCCTGCGCCACACCGCTGTTGCTGTCATTAATCGTGATTGACGTGGGCGACGTGGTCGTGAGCTTGTTGGTGGCGGGATCGAAAGTGAGGGTCACCGTTTCCTGGACAAGCGTCGCAGGCGCAGTTGCCGTGTAGGGGAATCCGCCATTCGTCGACTGATCCTGACGATAAACCGCAACTTCCCAGGTATTGTCTGCGGTCTTCGTGTAATAGAAATCGTAAAGTACCTTCGCACCGCCGCTATCGAATGCCGTCAACGAAGTCTTGTTGCCGAACGTCGCAGTCGCGGAGTTGGTGCTTGGAAGCGACGCAGCCGCCACAGCCGTATCGTCACGGTTAAGATTGGCCGGGAAACTGCCCTGCGTGGAGGGCGATGCCGTCAGGCCGAAATTATTGACGTTGATGGCCTCAAGACCCGTAAAGCCGT
This sequence comes from Agrobacterium sp. ST15.13.013, assembly GCF_027956525.1. Classification (NCBI taxonomy): domain Bacteria; kingdom Pseudomonadati; phylum Pseudomonadota; class Alphaproteobacteria; order Hyphomicrobiales; family Rhizobiaceae; genus Agrobacterium; species Agrobacterium sp. ST15.13.013. The sequence goes on along the minus strand of NZ_JAQKGP010000003.1, from coordinate 98,496 downwards.
TAACGACAGCCGCCGGCGGATTGGAACCGTAAGGATAACCCATCAGCTGAAAACCAGCCGCGTTTTCCAGATAGCCTTCCGAGTTCTTCACGAAAGAGCCGGCACGCGTGAGATAGGGCGTACCTGCGCCGTCCTGAACCACGAAAAAGCCGTTGCCCTGAACGGCAAGGTCGGTGCTCGAGGTGGTGTAGGAGAGGTTGCCCTGCTCCGAAATGCTGTAACGAACGTTGGACTGCACGCCGCCGGACGCATAGCTGCCCGACGAGGAGGGCAGAACGAGCGAAGAGAATGACGTCGATGCGCGCTTGTAACCGGTGGTGCTCGCATTGGCGATGTTATCGCCCACGGTGCCCAGCTTGTTCGCCTGTGCATTCATGCCGGACACACCGGTTCGCATAGTGCCGAAAATACTCATTCAAAAACCCTCGTGGTCATCTTTCAGGGAGAAGGTAAAGCGTTTGGCTTGCGTGAAGCTGTCTGAAATACCGCGTTTGAAAAAGACCACGCGGGTCAATGAAAATCACTGCCAGTCGATGCTGTAGCCGAGGAACCGCTTGGAATCGACCGGATCGTAGCCAAGCTTCTTGCGCAGCTTCTTGCGCAGCTTGCTGATATGGCTTTCGACGACGTTCTCTTCGACGTCGTCATCGAAGATGCCGTAGATGGCATTGAAAATCTGCGTCTTGGAAACGCGGCGTCCGCGATTGGCGATCAAGTATTCGAGGATGCGGCGCTCACGGCGCGGCAAGGGGAACACTTCACCACCCACCTCCGGGTCGCGGCCATCAGAGAAAACCCGGATCGGCCCCGCATCGGTAAAATTCGAGATGACCTGCAATCGGCGACGGATCGCCGCTGCACGCGCAAGGATCTCACGGGGGTGCACCGGCTTGCGCACGACATCGTCAACGCCGCTGTCGAAAAGCGCCAGCGTCGATTCCAGCGAGGGCTGGTCGCTGACCGCGATCACCGGGGCCGTCGTGCGATCCCTGATCGCCTTCGGCAAAGAAAAGCTCCGGTCGCCCTGGCCGATCAGGAAGGCTTCAACAGCCGCAAGATCGCTTTCCGCCGCCGTCGAGACCCACTCCCCGAATTCGACCGGATCGAACCCGGTCGAGGGAATGCCCTCACGCCCAAATAGAGATGTATAGCCGTCTTTAACGAGCTCGCGCTCATCAACCACTACGATCATTCGTCCGCCTCCGAATCAGTGTGGTGTTTTCCAATGTGGCATTGGTACGAATCGGGGGATTCACGAACAACTGTAGAAAATCATCGATAGATATTAATAATTGATTAACCATTTTGTGCCGATTTGATCTATATATAGTGGGTATTAACCATATATGGCACAAAATTTTTGTGTAGAAATTTCAAAATTCCGAAAAAACCGCTTGAAGCGCCTTTTTTCGATCAATCTATCGCCACATTTCGAAATACGAGTCCCGCAACGTCTGAAAGCAATTTCAGGTTGTTATCCGTCACAGAAACTTTTCGCATTGGGGGTCCATTTCCCGTAGCCTGTCGCCACCAGATTGGCGATGACACGGCAGACATATTTCTTCTGTGCCGGGTCATTGTTCGGGCCGGCGTGATAACGGGCGACCGCCATGGTCCAGGTTTCATGCCTGTTGTGAAGGTTGCGCAGGAACATGGCGGCATATTCCACATTGCGGCGCGGATCGAACATTTCCCGCGCGGATGCGAAGTTTTCGCCATGAAAATAATGATTGATCTGCATGCATCCGAGGTCGATTAGCTTCGCGCCGTTGCGCTTCGCCGCCTCGAAAGTGGTCAAAGCCTCCTCCGTGGACGCGGCAAATACCGGTTTTCCCTCAATATTCATGGCGTTAGGGTCGAGCCGTCCCTTGCGGCCCGTTTCGGTCAGCCCCACCGAATAGAGAATTCCCTCCGGCACGCCATATTTGCGTGCCGCCGACTGAATCTCTCTTTCGCAGACACCTGATGTTGCCGAAGCGGACGCGTTGTCAGAGGTAGACGCCATTGTCAGCAGAAGTGCGGGCAGACCCAAGAGCGCCATCCATGCCTTCATTATGCACCCCCAAATTATTGCCATTGCCTTGCCGGTCGCCGCGCGCCCCGGACTCGTCACGGTTGCGCCCGGCGGCGGCTTGCTGCCCCTGCTGCTGCGCCTGCTGATTTTGCTGATTGTTGCCTTGTGTGCCCGTTTGGTCACTCTTGTCGGAAGAAGCGACGCTGATAGTGATGTTGTCGACCGTCAGCCCCTGGGCCTTGAGGCCGTCGAGGATGCTCTTGCTGTCTTCCTGCAGCTTTTTATAGGCCGCAACACTCTCCACCGTCATGTGAACGGAAAGCTCGTCACCGGCAAGACGCAGTGACATCGTCACCGACCCAAGCTCGATCGGCGTCATGTGCAGCTTCAGCGTATGGACGACCTTGCCTGTGCTGCTCTGGGCCGCCGCATTGGACAGCGACGAACCGGGCTGCATGGCGCTCACCCATTCCGGATCATTGACGATCAGGCCCGTCAGAGCCGAGGCGTTGGTCGAAGGCGCGAGGCCAATGAACCGCCGTGAATCGAGAACCGTTATGGTGTCGGTCGTCTTGCCGGTGCTTTCCCGCGCGTCGAACTCGACACGGCCGTCACGCTGAACCGTGCTCATATCCAAAGCACGGGCCGCGCCCGAACGCGGCGAGGAAAAACGGAATGCCGCGGCGTCGCCCTCGTTTTCCGAACCCGAACCCGCCTCGTTACCGGCGGGTGCAATCCCTGTCGGCATGTCCTTGATCGAGTGCTCGGCCTTGCTCCGGACGGGTTCACCCCGGTCTGATTTAACCGTGTCGGCCTTGCCGGCAATCGCCTGGGCAATCTCCTCAAGCGGTGTCTTGGCGGTCGCCATATCGGCGGCAGCGGCCGTCGCCATCTGCAGTTCCGTCAACTTCGGATCGATCGCATCGTCCGCCGCTTCGGCGCCCTTGTCGACGTTGTCTTTGAGCTTCTTGCCCGTCTTGCCGTTTTCCGGCGTCGCGCGGACCGTTTTCACAGCGTTTTGAAACTCGGCCACGGCCTCCTGGACACGACCTTCGCCGGCATGCTCCTTGACCATCGCATTGAGAAATGTTGGGGGGCGCTTGACCGGGACATCCATCTTTTCCGCCTCGCCATCGGGCTGCGACTGCTGTCCTTCAGCCGGATTTTCGTCCTGCTGACGCCGCGAATGCAGCGCGTGCGGCGGGCGCTCGTCCCGGACCGTGGAAAGGGCATCACCGAAACTGCCGCCTTTGGCGTCGTCCCTGACACTGGCGCCGCCGGCGCGCGGATCGGATGGCGGCGCATTCACTATCGTGTTGATGGTTGCGTCGATCATGGTGCCCCCTCGCCTTTCTTCAACAGGCTGTCGATTTCATCGAGCTTGCTGCGGCCGCTCGTCACGAGCTGCCGCACATTATCGCCCTCGTCGTCAATTTTCTGGGTTTCGACCCGCCATATGCTTTTTGCATCGGCAGCGCCCGCCTCATTTTCGGGCGGATCCCGCCCGGTCTCATTCGCGGCCGCAGTCTCGGCCTCAACACCGGTCTGCGGGGAGGGAGGACGAACCACCTGGTCGGCAATCGTCCTTGCCGCCTCCCGCAAGGCCTTGTCCCGATCCGAAAGCTGCGCTTCGGGAATTTGCCCGATTGTCTCGATCGCGCTCACCACATCGGGCGTGCCGATATTGGAAAGGCTTTCATAGAGATTGGCCTGCACTTCCGGCTCACCCGGCAGTGCCGGAGACAGCGCCTTCGCCTTCAACGCCGCCATGCGCGCCAGTGAATCCTTGCCGCTGATCGCCGCCAGCCGCGAAAGCCGCAGATAGGCTTCCTTCTGCCTTTCCGTATCCATCATGGCAAAGGTTTCCTGTATCGCCTCATGGCCGATGGAATCGGCGCGCTTGACCACCAGCGAAACCAGAAGGTCTGCGAACTGGCTGGCATAGGGCGAATGCAGGAACCGCCGCGCATAACGCTGCGCATAATCGACGCCGCGCGCCGCATCGCCGTCCTCGACCGCAATGGCGAGCGAGCGGCGCAATGCGGCCTCCTCGACGATGGTGCCCGGCGCTTCGAGCCGGGCGATGTCGTAAAAGCCGAGCGCAGCCAGCGGATCGCGCGGGATTGTCACATTCCCGCTGATCAGCGCCAGATAGGCGCCAATCCGCTTGCCGCGATATTCCGGCACCATGGCCGCAATGCTCTGCGCGACAAGGGTTCCCTTGCCGGAGAGGTATTTGCGCAGGACATCGGCGACGCGGCTGTCGAAATTGCCATCCACATCGCGCGCGACCAGAAATTCCAGCGTGGACGGATTGCCGCCGCTCATCGCATAGATGAGCGCCGCATCGACATTGCGCGGATCCTTGAAGATCGCCGAAGGCGCGCTCTTCAGCCGCTCATCGATGGTCTGGAGTAGAAATCGCTGCATTTCCGAGGCGGAATGGTCGCCCATGGCGACCGAATCCTGCACGAATTGCAGGGAGCGCAGCATGGAATAGGGCATGAGATTGTCTTGCGACTGCGACAACGCCCTGCCCGGCTCGGAGCCGAGACCGCAAAGCGTCGCCGCAAGAAGAAGCCAGCGTTTCGAGGTTTTCGTCACTTTCACCCCCGATCGGCCTCAAGCAGAATTTCGATGCGGCGGTTGGCGTCCGCCATAGGGTCTGCCGGCACCTGCAATCTGCGGTCCGCAAAACCCGAGACCTGCTTTACCCGCTCTTCCGACAGACCACCGCGCACCAGCATGTAATAGGCGCTGTGAGCGCGATCCATGGAGAGCCGCCAGTTGTCATTGGCCTCGCCCTTGAACTGCCGTCCGTCGGTATGGCCGCGGATCACCACGCTGCCGCCGCGCTCCTGAAGCAGTTTACCGATTTTTTCCATGGCCAGAACCATTTCACGCCGGGGAACGGCCGATCCGATATTGAACATCGGCGTTTCCGTCTGGTCGGAAATGGTAAGCAGCAACCCGCCTTCCGCCGGCGTCACCACCAGACCTTCGGAAAGCCTGCCGGTGATGCCTGAGATTTGCTTTTCGATCTCCTCACGCAGCGTGTCGGCCTTTTCCCAGTCGGCATCGCTCACCTTTTGCTCAACATCGCTTGCCTGTCGCGGCTCATCCGGCTTCGGCTGCGCAAGCGCTGCCTGCTCTGCGGCGTCCGGACGCTGCTGCGGCACCACGGCGGCGACTTCCATCGACTTGCCGTCTTCCGCCTTGTCGGCGGGTGTCTCGGACGCCTTAAGTGCGACCGCCTGAGCGTTTTCGGTCGCATCCTCTTGCTTGTTCTCGGCGAGTTGCTGCTGTTCAACCGGTTTTTGCGGTTGATCGGCGCGGGTGATTTTCACCTGCTGGGTCCAGAAATCGGGATCGAAGGGATCGCGATAGGCTTCACCGCCGCTAGCGCCCGTCGCCGGGCCGGAATCAGCAGCGCCGCCCTCGCCCTTGGCGCTGACATTGGCCTGCTGCCCCACCTGCTGGGCAATTTCGGCGAGCACGGAGTAGGGATTTTCGAAAAAGTCCGCTTCGGAGAAATTCGACTGTTCACCGGTCTGGGAGGTCAGATCTTCGCCCGTCGCCGCAGCGGAGCCTTTGGTGACTTTTTCCGCCTGGATGTTGGACTGATCCTTCTTCTGGACGCCCTCTTCCTTATCGACAGGCTTTTCCAACCCCTTGGACGAGGGTTTCTCATCGGATAGCTTGATAGGGTTAAAGTAGCTCGCGACCGAGGCCTTGGTTTCCTCGTTGGCGGCATTGACCAGCCACATCACGAGGAAGAACGCCATCATCGCCGTCATGAAGTCAGCATAGGCGATTTTCCACGCACCGCCATGGGCGCCGTCATGCCCGCCCTTGTGGCGCTTGACGATGATGATCTCGTTCTTGCCGTGGTGGTGATTTTCGCCTTCACTCATTTCATCACCTTGCGAAGACTGGACGCCCAGGCGGACATGCGCGTCACAAACACGCTTTCACCCAGCTCGACGGAAAGATCGATATCGGCGGTCTCGGTAAATTTCATCGTTTCTTCTTCAAAGCCCGGCTGCGTCTTCAGCCGCTCGAACAAATCTTTCGGGCCTTTCACGACAAGCGTGACCTCTTCGCCATCCGGCATGGCGCTACGCACCACATCCGCCAGCGCGGAGACCGCCTTGAGCGACAGCTTTTCCGTCAGGACCGGAGCAAGGATATTGGCGGTCTGCTCGCTGAGATTGGCCGCAATCGCGTCGATGCCCTCGCGCAGCCCCCGGGACAGGGAAGCTGCGATTTCTTCAAGATGGCCCGAACGCAGGGTTTCCAGCTCGGCCGAATGGGCAGCGATCAGCTCTTCCCTCTCCGCCTGCATCTTTTCAGTGATCTCGCGGGTGGCGTCTTCGCGACCGCGGGCGTAAGCCGCCTGTTTTTCACCTTCAACATCGACGGTTTCGAAGTCATCCAAACCCGTTGCGAGATCGACAAAAGCGGATGTGGCGTCTACATCCGCCAATGGATCGCCAAAGGCCATCCCGGCAGGCTGCGTGTCACCGAAGTCCTTGAGATATCGTGCAATGGACGCGCTCATGCCCGCCCCCAGCAAAACAGGCCAAAGGGGCGGTACATGTTTCGCTGCCTGCGATCTGACGCGTTCTGTCGCATTTCCGGACGGAAAACCGGAACCCACTTTTCCTGGAAATGCTCTAAGCCGTTTGGCGGCACCACCGTCATCCTTGCTACCCTGCCCGTCTCTTCCACGTTTCCCGGCCAGATCACGCCATGCAATCCGCCCCATATTGACCCGACGTTAGGTGTTCAAACTTGTGCGAAGATGAAGGCGGGCTCGATCAGCAAGCCTGCGCCCCTCCATCCCCTCGTGCCCACGCCAGCCAGACCCGTTACTTGAAGAGCTGGAGGATATTTTCCGCATTGGCGTTGGCGATGGAGAGCGCCTGGATGCCGAGCTGCTGCTGCGTCTGCAGCGCTTTCAATCTGGTCGATTCCTCGTTCATGTCAGCATCGACGAGACGGCCAACGCCCTTGTCGATCACATCCATCAGGCTGGAGACGAAATTGTCCTGCATGCTGATGCGGCTCTGCAGCGAACCCAGGCTGGAAGCCGTACTAGTCATCGCCTCAAGCCGCTTGTCCACGAAAGACATCATCATGTCGATGGCGTCGGCATCGGTATAGGTCGTGCCGCCGCCTGCAAAACCGCCCATGGCTGCCGCGACGACGTCAAGCTTGGCGAGATCGAGGGTGGAGACGGAAAACTCGAGGGAACGACCGGTCGAAACCGTTCCACTGCTGGTGTCGTAAAACCAGTCGTTGCTGCCGGTGTCACGATAGGCTGGGGAAACGGTGACGCTGCCGCTCGACGGATCTGTCGCCGTCACCTTGACCCATACATTTTCGGCGAGTCGCAGATAATTGTCGGTTCCGTTGCCGTAGACATTCGGATCGGTATTCGTATCCGCCGTCGCGGCATTCAGCGCGCCGATCTGTGCATCGGTCAGCTTCGGCACGACATAACTCGTATCCGTCGTCGTGCCAGCAGTCGTTGACGTCTGGGTGACTTCATATTCCGTCTTGCTGACAAAAACGGCGTTCTTGTCGAGAATCCCGAGCTTTCCGCCACTGAGGTCGAAAAGCACGGTGCTGCCGTCGAGCGTGTAGTCGACGGTGGTGACCCCGACATTGCCCGAGCCCGTGCGCGTGAAGGATGCAACGACCTTTTTGATGATCGCTTCTTCAACCGGCGGCGTGCCGCCGTTGCTGATGCTGGCCTGCAGCCAATTTTCACCCGAGAAGGAGGCCGATTCGGAGATGCTCTTCAGCTGTTCCTGAAGCTGTTTGATTTCATCCTGAATCTTGCTGCGGTCGGCGCCCACGCCGTAAGCCGCAACGAGCTTGGCCTTGATCTGCTTGACAACCTCAATCGTGCTTTCAAGCGCATCATAGGCGGTATCGACCTTGGCGGCTCCCAGACCCAAAGCATCCTGCACGGCCGAAAGCGCATTATTGTCGGAGCGCATCGTCGTTGCAATGGACCAGTAGGCCGCATTATCCGCGGCCGTCTCGACACGGTAGCCGGAAGATACGCGCGCCTGTGTTGTCTCGAGGCTCTTGTCGATCATGCGCAGGGTTTGCAGCGCGGCCATCGCCGCCGCATTGGTCAAAATGCTGGTCATGGGGTCCACCCAACTCAAAATTTAAAAAGAAATCCGGCGCGGTGCCGACAACGAGCAGAAGCATCATGCGCATCGCCAATGGTCTGAACCGACCACCGCGACCTGCCGTTCGTTAACAAATCGTTAATGCGATAGGTAACAAACAACGAGACTGATTTGCAAGGCGTTCCTGACCTTCGCAGCCGGGTTTCGCATAAACCGGCAGGCTTCGGGCAAGCCCGGATCAAAACGCACCGGAAAAACGCGGTTGCGCCCGTGATATGAACGAGCGCAACTTACTTGATGAAAAGATGTGGCGGCTGATACGGTTAAGCCGCTTCGCCCTGACGGGTGGCCACGAATCGGGCAGCAGCCAGGCTGTGGCGGAGAAACTCGGTATTCTCGTCCGGGTTTTCGGAAGGGTTCTGAAACGAGACGTGATTGATCTCGATCGCCGCATGCTCGTTGGCGAGTGTCAATCGCGCATAGACCGTGGCGCCCTTCGGCTTCAGCTCGAGATCGAGAACGATCTCCGGCGCGCCTTCCCATTCGAGCTTATATTCGCCGCCGGTGCCGAAATTGATCGTACCAGGATGGTAATAAAGCTCCGCCGCCGAGGAAACGAGGTCGGCGATGCTGCCGTAGCACTCGAATCGGAGCAGCGAAATCAGGTCGGCCGGGTCTAACAAGCGTAATTCGGTGGCGATCGGGTTGATCGCCTCTGCGACGATCATTTCCCGCTGTTCGGAATAGGCGGATTTTTTCATTGGTTTTATTGAACCCGTATTTTCGATGACTTCATGGCGTAAACCCGATGAACGAGCTCCGCCACAGCCTTGTAGAAGGCTGGTGGAATCACACTATCTACCGAGACTTGCGCAAACATGGAGCGTGCAAGCGGTGGGTCTTCAAAAACAGGGATATTGTTTTCTTCCGCAATCTCGCGGATTTTCAATGCGATAAGGTCCTGACCCTTGGCAACGACGACAGGTGCGTCTCCTTCTTCGCGCACGTAACGCAGTGCTACCGCAAAGTGTGTCGGGTTGGCGATGACGAGTGTCGCGCGCGGCACGTTGTTGATCATGCGGCGGCGGGCACGGTCGCGGGCGATCGAGCGCTGGCGGGACTTGACCACCGGGTCACCCTGCGACTGCTTGTATTCTTCCTTCACCTCGTGCTTCGTCATTTTCAGCTGGCTGAACCAATGATGGCGCGTCCACAAGACGTCCACGGCGGCGAGCAGCGCTGTCGAGAGCAGGATGACCACCATCATTTTCTTGACGATTTCAACCAACCGGACGAAAATCACCTGCGGATCGGAAAACATCAGATCGATGAGGCTGTAGAAATCACCGCGAAGCGCGAAGAACATGATGACCGAAACGATCATGATCTTGAACACCGATTTGGCGAATTCCACGAAACCCTGCTTGCTGTAGATGCGCGTGAAACCCTTTGCCGGCGAAATGCGTGACCATTGCGGACGCACCCGCTCCAGCACCGGCGACGGCAGGTTCTGCAGGAAAGACGAGGCAAGCCCGAAAACGATGAACATGATCATGGCCGGCATGAGCAGGTAAGCAACGGACGTGCCGAGAAAATAGAGCAGCGACAGGGCATCCGGCCGGGTGCTGAGGTTCCATTGTTCGGGCTGGCCGAACAGGTCCTTCAGGGTGACACCGAGACGGCCGGCACCATCGGGCAGGAAAAAAACCAGATAGCAGTAAAAGGCGAGCGACGACGCAAAGATCGGCACTTCGCGCGAAAATGGAAGATTGCCTTTTTCCGCCGCATCACGGAGTTTTTTCTCCGTGGGGTCTTCTGTTTTACTGTCCTTGTCCTGATCGTCTGCCAAGGCACGTTCCCGAAATAAAAAAGGCCCGCCGATCCCGGCAGGCCGTCATCCCGAAACTAGCGCCCGTGAGCGGCCATCGCAATGGCCGGCTCCGCCCTGGAGGCGGGTTATCAACCGGCTTCCGCTTAAGCGGCGGCCGACTGTTCGTCCGCGGCGGCTTCCTTCAGCTGAATCTGGCCGGAATTGGCGAGCCGGATCGCTTCTTGAGCGACGGCGCGGCGTGCGATCGCCACTTCGCGGGTATTGATCGAGGCTTGCGGCACGGAAAGGTCCGATTCGATCATACGGCGCTGGCGCGGGCTGATGCTGGAGAGCACGCATTCCTTGATTTCCATCGTGGCGCCCCGCAGCGCCATGGTCAGAACATCCGCCGAAACATCGTTGAGCAGCAGGACGCGGCTGCGCTGCGGCATGAACATGAGGTCGTCGAAGAGGAAGATCTTCGGCTTGACCTTGTTTGCGGCTTCCTTGCTGAGCGTTTCGAGCGAGCTGAGCAACGTGTCGACCTGCGGCTTGTCCAGTTCGTTCATCAGATCGGCAACCTTTGTCGAGCCGCCGGCATTGCGCTCGGCCTCGATCTCGTTGATGAGGTTGACCACGCGCTTCTCGATGATCTGCGCGGCGGTCGGGCTGACTTCCTTCATGTTTACCGTACGGTTCATGATGTCGGCGCGTTGCTCTTCCGGAATGGTCAGGAGAACCTTGGCGCCAAAAGAGGAGGGCAGCATGGAGAGAATATAAGCGATGGTCTGCGGATGCTCGCGCAACAGGAACTTGCCGACGAATTCCGGCTCGGCTTCCTGAAGACGGTCCCAGATCGACGCTTCATAGGCCTGGAAGGCCGCGCGGCGACCGAGAAGGCTGTCGACTTCTTCCGGTGTCAGCCCTTCTTCGAGAATGCTTTCGATTGCCTTGGCATTGTCCATCAGGCCCGTTCCTTCCGTGAACAGGTCTTCGAATTCCGCCACGATCTGCGCGAGCTCATCCGGAGGAATGACGCGCAGGGTCTGAGCCGAGGAAATGATCATCTGCAATTCGTGCTGCGTGAAAAACTTCAGCAGCTTGCCGGCGACGCCCTTGCCCATGGCAAGAAGCACCGCGGCCGCCTTGTCGGCCTGAGACAACGGCTTGCCCGCAATGGGGTTACCGAAATCCTCGAAGTCCATCATGGTCTTTCCTCTCCGTCCCCACAGGGATCAGGCTTTCTTCGTACTCAGTACTTCAATCAATTTTACGCCGAAGCGCGTATCGTCGTCTTCCAGAACCGTTATCTCACCGCGCGCAATACGGCGGCCATTCACCATGATTTCAACCGGCTCGCCGATCTTGCGGTCGAGTGCGATCGTTGCTCCTTCTTCAAGGCTCATCAGCCCCGAAACGAGCATTCTGCTGGTGCCAAGAACGATCTGGACATCGATCGGGATGTCCATGATCATTTCCATGTTTTCGGACAATCCGCTGCCAAGCGGCGCCTTCACACCCGCAACCTGCGGGGCGGCGGCAAAATCGTCCATAGCAAAATCGTCCGTTCCGCCACCGAAGGCGGAAAGATCGGTGTCCGTCGAAACCTCGTCCGTCGTTCCGAAATCGCCGAAGTCGCCGAAATCGGAGAGCGAGCCTTCCGCATCCGTCTTGAGGACGCCACGCAGATCGCCGATAGCCTGGTCGAGGTCGCCGTCGTCTTCAAACGACGGCAGCGCCGCATCATCGGTCACAGGTGTTTTCTTCGTAGCCATGCGCTGATTATTCCCTTTGAAACTTGCGTCAACCTGCCCAAATCCTCGAAGGCCGGGCAGGATTTTAACCCATCAAATGTCGTAAGATCTCGTCGTCAGTGCTGACATTGTTCTTCACCCGAACCATGTAGCGGTCGCCGGACTTGCCGAATTCGCAATTGTAGAGCTTGGAACCGTTGGCGCTGACCTCAACGCCGATATCGTCCTGCTTCAGAGCCTGAAACGGAATGACATCGCCGGCCACCAGCTTGGAAATCGTCCTGAGCGTCAGTGTTTCGAGCTTGATGCGCGCCTCGAGCGTGACCTGCGATCGCTTCACCTGCTCCGAAATCATTTCCATCCATTCCTCCTGCTTCTTCAGCGCCTGGGCTGAAGCCTTGGGGGCGACGATGGAAGTCTTGAGCAGGGCGCGCTGCGGCACGATCAGCGAGAACTCCGACGATACCTTGCCAATATCGACCTTCAGGCGGATGGTCACGCCGTAAAGGCCGGCGATCATCTCGTCGAAGGCGCTTTTGCCGTTGGAATTGAATGGTGGATCGATGGTTGCCTCAAATCCGCCCGGCGCGTTGACACCGGAGCGCAGGACACCTGCGATGCGGCCAAGAACCATGGCCGCGAGATCAAGCTCGATATGGGATAGGCTGCGCTCGTCCGGCTCGCCAATCATGTCCGGCGACGCGCCCAGCATGCGCTCCATGAGCGCGATGACGAAACCGTTGCCGACCGTCATCATGAAATTGGGGCACCAGTTGCGCAGGGAACAATCGGCAACCGCGACATTGCTCCCGACATTGGCGATGAGATCGGTCATCAGTCCCGATTCGGAACCGACATATTCGACGTCGATCGCGATGCCGGTCTCGCTGTGGAAGATGTCTGGCAGGAACTCGCTGTAGAGATGGCCGATATCGGAACCGATCTTGGCGATCGTCTTGCGATCGGATAATCCGCCCGTCAACTTTGCCAGAAGGGCCGTGTCGATGGCCGGTGCTTGTTGCGCTGCAGCTTTTGCCATCGTCATGCCGCCTTGTTTTCGCCGCCGGGGTTCATCATCTCCTGCTCGACGGCGTCAATAGATGGCCGCTCGTAGTTGGAGATGGTCTTGCGGCCATATTCGAGTGCGACCTGCGGCACCGAGCCGTTCATGTAAGCGATCAGCGTCTGCTTGACGATGATGTAGAGGCGGTGCTGCTTGGTGCGGACGATCTTGACCTGGGACGCCAGCGGGTTGCAGATCGAATAGGACAGGATGATGCCGAGCATGGTGCCGACGAGTGCGGCGCCGATGAGGCCGCCCAGCACTTCCGGCGATTCGTTGATCTTGCCCATGGCCTTGATAACGCCGAGAACCGCCGCGACGATACCGATGGCAGGGAAGGAATCCCCCATGGTGGTAATCGCGTGATAAGGTTTCAGCTTGTCGTTCAGGATGGTTTCGATTTCCTCATCCATCAGCGCCTCGATTTCGTGGCTTCGGGCGTTGCCGATGATGATGAGGCGAACATAGTCGCAGATGAACGAGGTCAATTCCTTGTTCTTCAGAACCGATGGCGCGCTCTGGAAAATCGAGGATTCTTCCGGATTGTCGATATGGGCCTCGATCTCGTTGCGCGATTTCGTGCGCAGGTCGCGCATCAGCGAATAGAGCACGCCGAGCACGTCGAGATAGTTTCGCTCCTTCGGGACCGAATGCTTGAAGGCCTCGCCGAGCGCCTTGCCCGAATCCTTCACGACTTTCATGGGGTTCGCCATGATGAAGCCGCCGAGACCGGCGCCGCCGATGATCATCAATTCGAACGGCTGAACCAGCACGTCCAGATGACCGCCCATCGCCATGTAGCCGCCGATGATGCAGCCGAAGGTGATTATAAGTCCAATTACAATATTCATTGATCGACCACGCCCGAACAGTGTTCCATGGCGCCATGTCTAAAAAATGTGGCTTGCGTGAACCTGTCCGCAAAGCCGCTCTCGCATTCCTGTCTCCAGCCAGTTTCGCACAAGCAAGCCACGGCAATATGCCGACAAAGGCGGACGTGCGCCTTGAGATCGGGATCAAACGAGAGCGGCGGTTCAGTGACTTCCACCTACACCAGCTACAGACTGATCAGTCAGGATATCGGCAAATCGCTTGAGCGGGTGTCGGAACAGCCCGACGTGGCGCGCGAGACCGAATATTATCGCGCGAAGATCGGCGACGTGAAATCCATCGACGACTTCATGGCCGATACGCGCCTTTACAATTACGCGCTGAAGGCCCACGGCCTTGAGGACATGGCCTATGCGAAGGCTTTCATCCGCAAGGTGCTGACGGAAGGCGCCTCGGACAAGGACGCTTTCGCCAACAAGCTTTCCGACAGCCGTTATGCAGATTTTGCGAAGTCGCTGGATTTTGCCGGCCTGGGCGCAGCGGCGACTTCGGTCGACGCGGCCCAAACGGGCGTCATCAGCAAATACACGCGCCAGACCCTGGAACAGGAAGCCGGTGACGACAATAACGGTGTCCGGCTCGCCCTTTATTTCGAACGCAAGGCATCAACCATCACATCCGGCCTCGATTTTCTCGCCGACGACGCGCTCGCGCAGGTGTTTCGCACAACGTTCAACCTCCCCGACGCATTTTCCGCGGCCGACATCGACAAACAGGCGGCGCTCATCGAAAAGAGCATCAATATCAAGGATCTGCAGGACCCCGAAAAGGTTGGAAAGCTGCTCGAGCGTTTCACCATCATGTGGGAAATGCAAAACCCCTCGACGACCTACGACCCTTTGGCCGTTTTCGGCTCCTCCAGCGGCTACGGCATTTCCCCTGACCTGCTGATCTCGATCAACTCCCTGAAACTCGGAGGCAAATGATATGCAATCCGGACTATATGTCGCCCTCTCCTCACAGATAGCGCTGGAGCGCCGTCTCACCACCATTTCCGACAATATGGCGAATGTGAACACCGTCGGTTTTCGCGGTTCCGAAGTGAAATTCGACGAAATGGTCGCCAAGAATCACAATGACATGAACGCTCGGGTGGCCTTCGTTTCGCAGGGCAACGACTATCTTTCCACTCGTCAGGGCGCTTTCGAGCAGACTGGCAATTCCTTCGATTTTGCCATCAAGGGCGACGCCTGGTTTTCGCTGGATACCCCCGATGGCCAGATTCTGACCCGCGACGGCCGTTTCACCATGCGTCCGGACGGCGCGCTCATCTCCTCGAGCGGTTATCCCGTTCTCGATGCCGGCGGCGGTCCGATCCAGCTTAATCCGAATGGCGGCCCGATCACCGTCGGTCTCGATGGAGCCATCCGGCAGAACGAAAACATCGTCGCTACCCTCGGCATCTTTCAGGCGGATTTTTCGCAGGGTTTCCTGCGTCATCCCAATAGCGGCGTGAAGCCGGTGGCCCAGCCGGTTCCGGTGGTCAACAACCATGAAGTCGGCGTCGTTCAGGGTTACCTCGAGCAGTCGAACGTCAACGGCATTTCCCAGATGACCCAGCTCATCCAGGTCAACCGCGCCTTTGAAAGCATCTCCTCGCTGATGCGCGATACCGAATCGACCTTCGGCGAGGGCATCAAGACGCTTGGCGGCGCGCGTTGAGGAACTGACTGATGACAATGCCGGAATCCATGCTCTCGGCTGATGCCATTTCACCGAAGCTCGCGCAGCTGGCGAGCCTCGCCGGGCATTATGCCGATCCGGAGTTCTCGGTTGCGCATGGCGGTCATGTCCGCACCATCGCCGCCGGGCACTATACGGTTTCCGGCCTGTCGCGGCATGTGCGGCTCGGTGAATTCGTCGCCCATCGCAGCGCGACCGGCATTCATCTCGGCGAAGTGGTGCGCGTGGAGCCGGACATCTGCTATGTCTGCCCCATCGAGCCCGGCGAGCCGATCGGCATTCACGACACCGTCATCCGCAAGGGCGCTTTCCGCGTCGCGCCCGATAACAGCTGGTGCGGCCGCACGATCAACGCGCTGGGCGAACCCATCGACAATCAGGGGCCGCTTGCGCCGGGCATTGAACGTCGCTCGATTTCAAACAACGCACCACCTTCAATGACCCGCAAGCGCGTGGAGACACCCTTTAAGACGGGTGTTCGCGCTATCGATATCTTCTCGCCGCTTTGCCTCGGCCAGCGCCTCGGCATTTTTGCTGGCTCCGGCGTCGGTAAATCCACGTTGCTGTCAATGCTCGCCAAGGCAGATGCCTTCGACAAGGTGGTGATTGCGCTTGTCGGCGAACGCGGCCGTGAAGTGCGCGAATTCATCGAAGACACGATGGGCGAGAACATGAGCAAGTCCATCGCCGTCGTTGCGACAAGCGATGAAAGCCCGATGCTGCGCAAGATGGCCCCGCTTTCCGCCGTTACCATCGCCGAGCATTTTCGCGATCAGGGCGACAATGTTCTTCTCATCATCGACAGCGTGACGCGATTTGCCCATGCGATCCGCGAAGTGGCGGTCGCTTCGGGCGAACCGCCTGTCGCACGCGGTTATCCCGCTTCGGTCTTCACCGAACTGCCGCGACTGCTGGAACGGGCGGGACCGGGCGCCGAAGGCACCGGCACCATCACCGCCATCGTCTCCATCCTCGTGGATGGCGACAATCACAACGATCCGATTGCCGATTCGACCCGCGGTATTCTCGACGGTCATATCGTGCTTGACCGCAGCCTTGCCGAAGAAGGCCGTTACCCGCCAATCAATCCGCTCGCCTCGATCTCCCGTCTCGCCAAGAAGGCCTGGACACCGGATCAGGAAAAGCTGGTCTCGCGCCTCAAGGCGCTGGTGCATCGCTTCGAGGAAACGCGCGATCTTCGCCTCATCGGCGGTTATCGGCCCGGTACCGACCCCGATCTCGACATGGCGGTGAAGCAGGTGCCGATCATCTATGAAACGTTGAAACAACTGCCGAGCGAGCCGGCAGCGCTGGATGCCTATGCCGACCTGGCGACCGCATTGCGCGGCGGCGCGCAGAACGGTCAGCCGCAGGTAACCCCGAGAATGAGAGGCTGACCCGTGAGGAAAAAGCGGAACGACAATAGCCACGATGAAGACGTGCTGCCGAAGCCCGTTTTCTTTACACCCGACCGTATTCTCGCATGGACGGGCATCGGGCTCGCCGCTGCAGCAGCCTTTTTCCCCTGGTACGTGTTTTTCAATGAAGAAAAATTCGGCATGAAGGTGGCGGGCGGCGATCGCACGCGCGATCTGCCCCATACCGGGCCGCGGGAAGTCTTCAGCGTTTCGCCGATGGCCATGACCAACCGCAACAAGGAAGACACCCCGCCGCCGGCGGAGCTGCCCGACATGCTGACGACGGCCACCGTGAACGCAGGCGGCAAGGAAAAACAGAACGACCTGGCAGCGGGCATTGAAGATCAGCCCTTCCCCGGCCAGACATCGTTCCGTCTGCTGCATGTCTCCAATGGCCGCGCCCTAATTGAGGACGGTTCGGGCATGTATATGGTGAGGGTCGGCTCGACCCTGCCTGACAATGCGCTGCTGACGAAGATCGAGCAACGCAACGGCGAGTGGTTGATAGAGACGTCCTCCGGAAGAACCTATCATCCGGAAAAATAGTCCGGCCACCCATGAGCGGAAGGCCGCGTTGCGCATCTCGGTGACAACACTCCCAAAGCAAAACTTCCAGATGACCGCCGCAAAGACCCCTTCGCGGCGGCATTCCATCGGTAATCTGGGCTGTCCCCGCAGTAGCCGTCAGGGACGGCTCTGCGAGTCCTGCGGTTTATTTTCTCTGGTTGCCGGCAAAAGCCGCCGTCACACCGAGACCGATATAGACGAAACCGCTGACCCAACGTTCAGCGCTGAGATAAACCGGGCTGCGCTTCAGCCAGTTGCCGGCCGTTCCCGCCACAAGGGCATATGTCCCATCCGTCAAAACGCCGATCACCGTGTAGAGAATGCCGAGAAAAGCGATCTGCATTGCCACATGGCCCCTTCCGACCTCAACGAACTGCGGCAGGAAAGCCAGAAAGAACAAGGCCGTCTTCGGATTGAGGAGGTTGACGATGAAGCCCTCGCGAAAGATGCGCATGCGGCTGCGCGTCGGCAAACCGCCCTCGATATCGGGAATGTCCGACGAGCCGAAGAGCTTTTTGAGGCCAAGCCAGATCAGATAGGCCGCACCGGCATATTTCACCGCGCTGAAGGCGAGCGCAGACGAGGCGAGCAGCGCCGACAATCCGACAGCGGCAGCGACGACATGAACAAGCGTCGCCGTATGGATGCCAAGGATTGAAACGAGACCGGCGGAACGACCCTGCTCGACCGAGCGTGCGAAGATATAAAGGACTGCGGGGCCGGGCACGAGAAGCAGCACCAGCGTGGCGCTGACGAACAGGCCGAGATTGGCGGCACTTGGAATTACCAGATCCATGATTGTCTCCCATCGTTCTCACCACTCTAGCGCTAATATCGGGCCGCGTTCAAGGTGAATCGAAACCGCTTCCGACCCACCCTGCACGGCGCGCTCTGGAATGGGCGTGACAGCCGCATTTGGTCATTCAAAGCGACGCGTGCCGCAATGGAGACATGCGCTTTTATCTCCGGCAGACCCTCTTCCGTCCCGCTTCCGGCCTTTGGCCAGCGCCGTCTCCCCTCCCCGCAAGTCTGACGCAAGATTAGCCCCGTAGGTTCGGGGCATACGAGATGGAGAAGTCTATGCAACCGATTCAACTGTTCGAACTGGCATCCCGCCAAGCGGAATGGCTGAGCGTGCGGCAGGAAGTCGTGGCGACCAACATCGCCAACGCCAACACACCCAAGTTCCACGCCAAGGATGTCAGCCCTTTCGAAGCGGTCATGCAGGCCACCAGCCAGCAAGTCGGCATGGCGAGGACCAACCCTGCCCACTTCGGCGAGAGCACCCTCAGCGACAATATCGCAGTGCGCGACAACCCGATCAACAACGAGATCGGCATGCAGGAGTCCGGCAATTCGGTCGCGCTTGCTGAAGAAATGACCAAGACCGGCGAGATCAAGCGGCAGTACGAGCTGAACGCCAATCTCGTCAAATCCTTCCATCGCATGATGCTGATGACGGTTAAGAGGTAAGCCATGGATCCCTTGAGTGCGGCGAGCAAGATCGCCGGCAGCGGTCTCGAAGTGCAGTCCACGCGCCTGCGCATTGTTTCGGAAAACATTGCCAACGCCAGATCCACCGGCGACACCCCCGGCGCCGACCCCTATCGCCGCAAGACCGTCACCTTCGGGTCCGAGCTCGACCGCGTCAGCGGCGTAGAGCGCGTGACGGTGAAGAAGCTCGGCGTCGACCGTGGCGATTTCATCAACGAATACGACCCCGGCAACCCGGCCGCAGACAGCAACGGCATGGTGAAGATGCCCAACGTCAACATCCTGATTGAAATGGCGGACATGCGCGAAGCCAACCGCAGCTACGACGCCAATCTTCAGGTCATCCGCCAGACGCGCGACCTCGTCGCCTCCACAATCGACCTTCTGAAGGCATCGCAATGATCGACGGTATCAAGCAAGTCAGTTCCCTTTCGCTCACCCGCGGCGCAAGCGGTATTTCCTCGCTGACGGAAAGCGTTTTCGGCAGCGAGCAGACGACGCCCGCCCAGCAGACGGGCGCAAGCTTCGCCAGCGTTCTCGGCAATATATCGGTGGATGCGATGAACAATCTGAAGAAGGCGGAAGTCGCTTCCTTCGAAGGCATTCAGGGCAAGGCGAATACGCGTGAAGTGGTCGATGCCATGCTTTCGGCCGAACAGTCGCTGCAGACCGCCATCGCGCTCCGAGACAAGATCGTGTCGGCCTATCTCGACATTACCAAAATGCAGATCTAGCCCACAGGAATATTGACATGAGAGCTCTTGCCATCGCTGCCACCGGTATGGACGCCCAGCAGACCAATCTGGAAGTCATTGCCAACAACATCGCCAACATCAACACCACCGGCTACAAGCGCGCGCGTGCGGAGTTCACCGACCTTCTTTACCAGACCGAGCGCATGCAGGGCGTGCCGAACCGCGCCAACCAGGCGATCGTGCCCGAGGGCGCCAATATCGGCCTCGGCGTACAGACCTCGGCCGTGCGCAACATCCACACCCAGGGCAATCTGATCGAGACCGGCAACAAGCTGGACGTCGCGATCATCGGCCAGGGCTGGTTCCAGATCGAGGCGGCCGACGGTTCGACGCTTTACAGCCGCGCAGGCGCCTTCAACAAGAATGCCGACGGTAATCTGGTGACGGTCGACGGCTATAACGTCATCCCGAACATCAATATCCCGACGGACGCGCAGGACATCACCGTGACCCGCACGGGTCAGGTCACGGCCCGCATCGGCAATGCCACCGATTTCACCGAACTCGGCCAGCTGACCATCGCCAACTTCGCCAATGAAGCAGGCCTGAAGCCGCTGGGCGACAACCTCTTCGCCCAGACGCCGGCCTCCGGCGACGCGGTCGTCGGCGTGCCTGATGATCCGAGCTACGGCTACATCAAGCAATCCTACCTCGAAGGCTCGAACGTCGATGCCGTCAAGGAAATCACCGATCTGATCACGGCGCAGCGCGCCTACGAGATGAATTCCAAGGTCATCACCACCGCTGACGAAATGGCTTCGATTGTCAGCAAGAACCTGAAGTAAGAACGGAAAGGCAGGCGAACATGAGGTTTGGCCGGAAACATAGCAGCAGCAGAACGGCGCTCGTCCGTATGTGCCTTGCGTCTGCCTTTTCGCTGGGGGCGCTTGCCCCCGCCCTTGCACAGGCGCCGATGGCGCTGGTCCCGACGCGCACCATCTATCCGGGTGAGACCATCTCGCCTGACCAGGTGAAGCCTGTCGAAGTGACCAATCCCAATATTTCCTCGGGTTATGCGAGCGATATCAGCGAAGTGGAAGGCATGATCTCCAAGCAGACCCTGCTTCCCGGCCGCACGATCCCCGTTGCCGCCTTGCGCGAACCGTCGCTCGTCACGCGCGGCACCAGCGTCAAACTCGTCTTCACAATCGGCAATATGACGCTGATGGCTTCGGGGACGCCGATGACCGATGGCTCGCTCGGCGAAGTCGTGCGGGTACGCAACATCGATTCCGGCGTGATGGTCAGCGGCACGGTCATGAGGGACGGAACCATTCAGGTGATGGCGAAATGAGAGTGCTTCGTATCCTGGCCGCGGCCGTTCTGTTTTCGGCCCAACCTTTCCTCTCGCTGCCCGCAGCCCATGCGGATACATCCCGTATCAAGGATATCGCATCGCTGCAGGCCGGGCGCGACAACCAGCTGATCGGCTACGGTCTCGTGGTCGGCCTGCAGGGCACAGGCGACAGCCTGCGCTCCTCGCCGTTTACCGAGCAATCCATGCGCGCGATGCTGCAAAACCTCGGCATCACCACGCAGGGCGGCCAGTCGAACGCCAAGAACATCGCCGCCGTGATGGTGACAACCAATCTGCCACCCTTCGCCAGCCCCGGCAGCCGTGTTGACGTGACAGTCAGCTCGCTGGGCGACGCCTCGTCGCTGCGCGGCGGCACGCTCATCATGACCTCGCTTTCGGGCGCAGACGGCCAGATTTACGCGGTCGCACAGGGTGCGCTGATCGTCAACGGCTTTTCCGCACAGGGCGATGCCGCGACGCTGACGCAGGGCGTCACCACCTCCGCCCGCGTGCCGAACGGTGCGATCATCGAGCGCGAACTGCCGTCCAAGTTCAAGGATTCGGTCAATCTGGTCCTTCAGCTGCGCAACCCGGACTTCTCGACGGCCGTGCGGGTCGCGGATGTCGTCAACGCCTTTGCCCGCGCCCGTTACGGAGATGGCATCGCCGAGCCGCGCGATTCGCAGGAAATTGCGGTGCAGAAGCCGCGCACCGCTGATCTGACGCGACTGATGGCGGAAATCGAAAATCTGACGGTCGAGACGGATACGCCTGCCAAGGTCGTCATCAACGAACGTACCGGCACCATCGTCATCGGTGCGGATGTGCGCATTTCCCGCGTCGCCGTCAGCTACGGAACGCTGACCGTGCAGGTGACGGAATCGCCGCAGGTCATCCAGCCGGCGCCATTTTCGCGCGGCCAGACAGCCGTGCAGCCGCAGACGGATATCATGGCCATGCAGGAAGGCAGCAAGGTCGCCATCGTCGAAGGTCCCGACCTTCGCACACTGGTTGCCGGTCTCAACAGCATCGGGCTCAAGGCGGACGGTATCATCGCCATTCTGCAAGGCATCAAATCCGCTGGTGCCCTTCAGGCGGAGCTTGTGCTGCAATGATGGAACATCAGAAGAAAAACATATTCCCGAATGGCCTTACTCGCTTCGCGGCCGTCGCCTCGCTGCTATTCCTTCTGCCGGCCGCTGGCGCGGAAAGCCAGCAGAATGTGGTGTCCGAACTCAGCACGCAGGATGAAATCCAGAAATTCTGCACCAACATCGCCGATGCGGCCCGCGACCAGCGTTATCTTATGCAGAAGCAGGAGCTGGAAAAGCTGCAGTCCGACGTCAACGAGCGCATTGCCGTGCTGGAAGACCGCAAGGCGGAATATGAGGACTGGCTGGCGCGCCGCGAACATTTTCTCGCCCAGGCGAAAGCCAATCTTGTTGATGTCTACAAGACGATGAAGCCGGATGCCGCAGCACCCCAGCTCGAAAAGATGCATGTGGAGATCGCCGCCGCCATCATCATGCAGCTGCCGCCGCGCCAATCCGGCCTGATCCTCAGCGAAATGGATGCGGCGAAAGCCGCAACCGTCGCCGGCATCATGTCGCAGGCAACCGACAAAAACACTTCGAAGGATCCTTCATGACCGCGCGTCGTCTTCCGGCCCTCCTCCTGCCGCTCGCTCTGCTTGCCGGCTGCCAGAACAACCAGACCCTGAAGGAAATCGGCAACGCGCCCGCGATGAGCCCGATCGGCAGCGGCCTGCAATTCAGCCAGACGCCGCAGATGGGCATGTATCCCAAGCAGCCGAAGCACATGGCCAGCGGCTATTCGCTGTGGAGCGACAGCCAGGGTGCGCTGTTCAAGGACCTTCGCGCGCTCAACATCGGCGACATTCTGACCGTCAACATCCAGATCAATGACAAGGCCGATTTCGACAATGAGACCGAGCGCAACCGCACCAATGCCAGCGGCCTGAACTGGAAGGCCAAGGCCGAAATCTTCGGCTGGACCCCGGAAGCGGACTCGAGCATCAAATACGGCTCCGACACCGACACCCAGGCGAAGGGCAAGACCAAGCGTTCCGAAAAGCTGACGCTGCTGGTGGCCGCCGTGGTGACCGGCATTCTGGAAAACGGCAACCTCATCATCAGCGGCTCGCAGGAAGTGCGCGTGAACCACGAAATCCGCATCCTCAACGTCGGCGGTATCGTCCGGCCGCAGGATGTCGACGCCCAGAACATGATCTCCTACGAGCGTATCGCCGAAGCACGAATCTCCTATGGCGGCCGCGGACGTCTGACGGAAGTGCAGCAGCCCCCGGTCGGGCAACAGGTCGTCGACCTGTTCTCGCCGCTCTGACGCCGGTACACGGGAACGGACTGACCCATGGAAAACGAACAGGTAGAGGGCAAGAAAAAATCCTCCCCTCTGGTCATGACCATCGCAGGCGTTGCCATCCTCACCCTGGTCGGTGCGGGCGGCGGCTGGCTCGTGGGCGGCATGATCGCGCCGAAGATCGCCGGCGCGGAGGCCCATGCCACGGCCGCTGCCGGCGGGCACGGTGAGAAAAAGGACGAGGGCATCGAGAAAATCTCGGCTGAGGCGAACGGCATCGTCCAGCTCGATCCCATCACCACCAACCTCGCCTATCCCTCGACGAACTGGGTGCGGCTGGAAGTGGCGCTGATGTTCAAGGGCCCGGTCGAGGTGGGGCTGGCGGAAGATATACACCAGGATATTCTCGCCTATGTCCGGACCGTTTCCCTTCAGCAACTGGAAGGGCCGCGCGGCTTTCAATATCTTAAGGATGACATTCAGGAACGAGTTGACCTGCGCTCTCAAGGGCGCGTATCCAAGGTCATGTTCCGGACCTTTGTCATCGAATGATTCGATTTCTTGTAACCATCGCCGTCCTTCTCGCTTTGCCGGGCCTTGCCAGTGCCCAGCAATTCCCGTCCGATCTGTTCAACACGCAGATAGACGGCTCCGTCGCGGCGTGGATCATCCGCACCTTCGGCCTGCTGACGGTTCTGTCCGTCGCGCCGGGCATCCTGATCATGGTCACGAGCTTTCCGCGCTTCGTGATCGCCTTCTCGATCCTCAGATCCGGCATGGGACTGGCTTCGACCCCTTCCAACATGATCCTGCTGTCGATGGCGATGTTCATGACCTTCTACGTCATGTCGCCCACCTTCGACAAAGCCTGGACCGACGGCGTACAGCCGCTTCTGCAGAACCAGATCAACGAACAGCAGGCCGTGCAGCGCATCGCGGAGCCCTTCCGTACTTTCATGAACGCCAATACGCGTGACAAGGATCTGAAGCTGTTCGTGGACATCGCCCGCGAGCGCGGACAGGAAGTGATGACCGACAATGTCGTCGACTACCGCGTGCTGGTTCCGGCCTTCATGCTGTCGGAAATCCGGCGCGGTTTCGAGATCGGCTTCCTCATCATCCTGCCGTTTCTGGTCATCGATCTGATCGTCGCCACCATCACCATGGCAATGGGCATGATGATGCTGCCGCCCACCTCCATCTCCCTGCCGTTCAAGATTTTGTTCTTCGTGCTGATCGACGGCTGGAACCTGCTTGTCGGCAGCCTCGTCAGATCGTTCAACTGACGGCCTTTGTGCCGGATTGACACCCGTTAACCCTGTTTTTTAACCCCGCAGCCCAACGGCAGCGGGGTTTTCGCATTTTGATGCTTTGTTTACCATTTTCCCTAGGGCCTGAGTAACTATATTTATAAACATAAAAATCACCATTTAACTAAATAACTCAGTAACCATAAGTATTTTCCAGTATTTCTTGGCGCCCAAATTAATAATTGCGCAATTTTTCGCTGCGAAATTCCAATCACACGCAGCGGGTTTGGTTTCCGAAACTAAGAATTTCTGAACCGAGTGGCATGAAGCCGAAACGTTGCGACCGGTAATACCAAGTCCGGAATGTCCCCACTCCAGTATTTCGTAAAAACAAGGGACACATTTATTATGGCAAGCATTCTCACCAATGTCGGCGCAACCGCCGCTCTCCAGACGCTCCGCTCGATTGCTTCCAACATGGAAGACACGCAGGGCCGCATCTCCTCCGGTCTGCGCGTCGGCTCGGCTACCGACAACGCTGCTTACTGGTCGATCGCAACGACCATGCGTTCGGACAATGAAGCTCTTGGTGCCGTTCAGGACGCCCTCGGCCTCGGCGCTGCGAAAGTAGACACGGCCTATGCAGGCATGGAAGCTGCTATCGACGTCGTGAAGGAAATCAAGAACAAATACGTTGCCGCCAGCGAACAGACTGCGGACCGCGGCAAGATCCAGGAAGAAATCACCCAGTTGAAGTCGCAGCTTATTTCGATCGCGGAAAGCGGTTCGTTCAACGGCGAAAACTGGCTGCTCAATGATCTCAGCTCCGCGAACAAAACCGTGGTTTCCGGCTTCGTCCGCGCTGCTGACGGCACGACGTCCGTTAAGACGACGGCTTATACACTTTCGGCAACCAACGTACTGTTCGAAGCTGCTGCCGGCACCGGCGGTATTCTGGGCGCCACCTACGCTCTGGCGAACATGGACGCGACGACGACCGATGCAACCGTCGCAACCAACCTCAGCACCGTCGAAGCCGCTCTGAAGGCGATGACCAGCGCTGGCGCCAAGCTCGGCTCTGTTTCCATGCGTATCGACCTGCAGCAGGACTTCGCAACGAAGCTCTCCGACTCCCTCGAAAAGGGCATTGGCCGCCTCGTCGACGCCGACATGAACGAAGAGTCCACCAAGCTGAAGGCTCTGCAGACGCAGCAGCAGCTGGCAATCCAGGCTCTGTCGATCGCCAACAGCGACTCGCAGAACATCCTGTCGCTCTTCCGCTAAGAGCCGAGCTTCTCATAGCCCTTCGGGGCTGGGGGATCCATTTCTTCCCATAAGCAAACGGGGGCTGACCGAACGCGGATTGGGATAGAAAGCATAAAGGTCCGAAAGGCTGAATCGGACTGAATGCATCCACGAGGCCGCATCCGGAAACGGATGCGGCCTTATCTTTTTCTTAAACTTTCGGGGATACGCGCGCGTGCGCGCGAGAGTTGCAATTTTAAATTTTCCGGGGATGAATTTCTTTCCGCGCTTATCAATTCATTAACCAAACCCGCGTTACCTAATGCACATCGAAACGGCGAGCTAACGTTAAAAATCAGCCAGTTAGCAGGCATGATGCTGTACGCCGTTCCCGGTGAAACCGGAATGTCCCTTCTTTAATCAGCCATTCAAGGGGCACACTACTATGACGAGCATTATCACGAATGTCGCAGCAATGTCTGCGCTCCAGACCCTGCGCTCTATCGGCCAGAACATGGAATCCACCCAGGCACGCGTTTCCTCCGGCCTTCGCGTTGGCGAAGCTGCGGACAATGCTGCTTACTGGTCGATCGCGACCACAATGCGCTCCGACAACATGGCGCTTTCCTCGGTTTCCGACGCTCTCGGCCTCGGCGCCGCCAAGGTAGACACCGCTTCTGCCGGTATGGAATCGGCAATCGAAGTCGTGAAGGAAATCAAGGCAAAGCTGGTCACGGCAACGGAAGAAGGCGTCGACCGCACCAAGGTTCAGGAAGAAATCGGCCAGCTCCAGAAGCAGCTCGCATCGATCGCACAGGGCGCATCCTTCTACGGCGAAAACTGGCTGGTAGGCGCTTCGACCCTCGGCGCAGCAACACCCGGCACGGCCCCGGACAAGTCGGTCGTTGCCGGCTTCGTTCGCTCCACCGGTGGCGCCGTTAACGTCACGACCACGAAATACGCCCTCGACAGCACCGCTACCGGCAATACGCTCTTCGGCTCGGTCGACTCGGCAGGCGTCCCCGACACGACCGGCATTCTCGGCACGACCGGAACATTCACAACTGTCGCCGCCCAGTCCGTCTACACGCTTAATATCACCCAGTATGCAGCCGCAGACCGCGCCACCAACATGGCCGAAGCCTTGACGCTGGTTGAAAACGCCCTGAAGGCAATGACGAGCGCTGCAGCAAAGCTCGGTTCGCTCTCCATGCGTATCGGCTTGCAGGAAGATTTCGCTTCCAAGCTGTCCGACTCCATCGACAAGGGCGTCGGCCGCCTCGTGGACGCTGACATGAACGAAGAATCCACCCGCCTTAAGGCTCTGCAGACCCAGCAGCAGCTCGGCGTTCAGGCTCTCTCGATCGCCAACAGCAACTCCGAAAGCATCCTGTCGCTCTTCCGTTAATCGAAGACCGAAAGCGAAAAAATCAACCGCGCCGAAAGGCGCGGTTTTTGTTTGTCCAATGGCCCCGAAAAATTAAGAGATTTCTAGATTAAGAGTTCATTAACCAAATCACGGCTAAATCAGCGCATCGAAACGACTCGTTAACCAAGACGAAAAAGAGGTTAACAGGCATCACGCCGCTCAGTCGTTTCCGGCGATCCCGGAATGTCCCTTCCCATTTAGCCAGCTCAGAGGGGCAATTATGACAAGCATTATCACGAATGTCGCCGCCATGTCGGCGCTTCAAACCCTGCGCGCCATCAGCGGCCAGCTCGAAGAAACCCAATCCCGTGTCTCTTCGGGCCTGCGGGTAAAATCGGCCTCCGATAACGCCGCCTATTGGTCGATCGCGACGACCATGCGTTCCGATAACATGGCTCTGTCCGCCGTTCAGGATGCGCTGGGGCTTGGCGCCGCCAAGGTCGATGTCGCTTATTCCGCGATGGAAAGCACCGTCGAAGTCGTCAAGGAAATCAAGTCGAAAATCGTCGCGGCAACCGAAGAGGGTGTCGACAAGACCAAAATCCAGGAAGAAATCGACCAGCTGAAAAAACAGCTCGAATCGATTGCACAGGGTGCATCTTTCAGTGGCGAAAACTGGCTGCTGGGCACCGGCGCCAAGACCGTCGTTTCCGGTTTTGTGCGCGATGGCGCCGGCACCGTCAGCGTCACGAAAACGGACTATACGCTTGTCGACACCACCGCCGGCACAACAACCGCCAATGTGCTTTTCGGCCTGACCGGCTCGCCCGCAACGCTTGACACGACAAAGGGCATCATCGGCCAGCCCGGCACGGCGTCCGGCATTTCCGTATGGAATATCGATCTCAAGCTCTTCAATTCTGCAACGCCGCCGACCTACACTATCGGGAACCTTCTCACCGATGTCGAAACGGCATTTCAGTCGATCAGCAGCGCATCCGCCGCTCTCGGTTCCATCAAGATGCGCATCGGCCTGCAGGAAGACTTCGTCTCAAAACTCACCGACTCCATCGACAAGGGCATCGGCCGTCTCGTCGATGCGGACATGAACGAAGAATCCACCAAGCTCAAGGCTCTTCAGACACAGCAGCAGCTTGGCATCCAGTCGCTCTCCATCGCCAATACCAGTTCCGAAAATATCCTGTCGCTATTCCGCCAGTAAGCGGCGCCCGTTGGCTACGGGCGGTTTCGTCCCGCTCTGGCAGCAACAGAATATTCGGATGTGGAAACCGCGCTTCGCAAGGGGCGCGGTTTTCCATTTGCCGCAAACTGCGTGGCACACGCATGGATCATGCAGCCGCAGGCGACAGGTTCAACAACCATGTAAACATTTGAAACTTTGGAGAGAAATGGTGCTGCTAGAGAGATTTGAACTCTCGGCCTCTCCCTTACCAAGGGAGTGCTCTACCCCTGAGCTATAGCAGCATCCGGTGCCGAAGCATTTGCTTCAGCATCAAGCGTGGCGGCCTATTGCCATAGGTTTTTGACGAGCGCAAGTCGCAAAACGATATTCTTCATCCAGCGGGGCAAAAAAGCGTGCCCCCTGTTGAAAAATACATTTTTCAGATATTGCTCATTCTATGAACGAACATCATGACAAACAGGCAAAGGCAGCGGTTTCCGCCGGTGCTTCCGCGGAGGCATCCGTCCCGGTGACCGATGGCAAGCTTCAGGCGGGGCCAGGCGAAAAGGCGCGACAGCGCGAGGCGGAGCGCAAGGCGCGCGCGGCCAAGAAGCTTCGTGAAAATCTTTTGAAGCGCAAACAGCAGGTTCGTGCCCGCCGCGCAGGCGAAGAAGACCAGACGATTGGCCTGCCTGCCGCAAAAACGGACGAATCATCCTCATAGAGAATTCACCAGCATAAAATTGAAACGCCGCGGAAACTGGTCTAAGGACACGCCTTTCCGCAAGGCACGATAGAAAGGCGGGCACAGGCCCGTAGGGACGCATGGATCGCATCAGAATTACGGGTGGCAACAAGCTCAACGGCGTCATCCCCATCTCCGGCGCAAAAAACGCCGCCTTGCCGTTGATGATCGCATCGCTTCTGACCAGCGATACTCTGACGCTCGAAAACGTCCCGCATCTGGCTGACGTGGAGCAGCTCATCCGCATTCTCGGCAATCACGGCGTGGATATTTCAGTCAACGGTCGCCGCGAAAGCCAGGGCGAGGCCTATTCCCGCACCGTGCATTTCACCTGCCGCACCATTGTCGATACCACCGCACCTTACGAGCTGGTGTCCAAGATGCGCGCAAGCTTCTGGGTCATCGGCCCGCTTCTGGCACGTGAGGGCCGCGCCCGCGTTTCGCTGCCCGGCGGCTGCGCCATCGGCACGCGCCCGGTCGACCTCTTCATCGAGGGCCTGCAGGCGCTCGGCGCAACGATGGAGATCGATGGCGGCTACATCAACGCCACCGCTCCCAAGGGCGGCTTGATCGGCGCTGTCTATACCTTCCCGAAAGTTTCCGTCGGCGCGACACATGTGATGCTGATGGCGGCAAGCCTTGCCCGCGGCACCACCGTCATCCACAACGCCGCGCGCGAGCCGGAAGTGGTCGATCTGGCCCAGTGCCTGATCGCCATGGGTGCGAAGATCGAAGGCGCCGGCACCTCCACCATCACCATCGAAGGCGTTACCTCTCTCTCCGGCGCGCGCCATCGCGTTCTGCCGGATCGTATCGAAACCGGCACCTATGCCATGGCAGTGGCAATGACCGGCGGTGACGTGGTGCTGGAAGGCACGCGCGCAGCGCTGCTCGACAACGCGCTCGACACGCTCAGGCTTGCAGGCGCCACGATCAGCGAGACGGAGACCGGCCTTCGCGTCGTGCGCAACGGCAACGGTATCCAGCCGGTCGATATCGTCACCGAACCTTTCCCCGGCTTCCCCACCGACCTGCAGGCACAGTTCATGGCGCTGATGACCCGTTCGCAGGGCGTCTCCCACATCACCGAAACCATCTTTGAAAACCGCTTCATGCATGTGCAGGAACTCGCCCGTCTCGGTGCGAAGATTTCGCTTTCCGGCCAGATGGCCCGCATCGAAGGCGTCTCCCGCCTGAAGGGCGCGCCTGTCATGGCGACCGACCTGCGCGCTTCCGTATCGCTGGTCATTGCCGGCCTCGTGGCGGAAGGCGAAACCATGGTGTCGCGCGTCTACCACCTGGATCGCGGCTTCGAACGCCTTGAGGAAAAGCTCAACCGCTGCGGTGCGCTGGTCGAACGCGTCAGCGATTGATCCTATCTTCGCCGCTCATCCGTTTTCTACCCGTTGCAGAGTGGGCCCGGACTGCCTATTTCCAATGTAAGTCATGGAAATAGCGGTCCGCACCGCAGAAGAAGGAAGAAAAAGATGAGCGGCCTGAAATTACTCGCGCTGGATACTGAAGATCTCTCCGTCATTTCGACGCATATGCAGGACAGTGTCTTCAAGCTGAAGGATGTCGCCTTCGAGCCGAAGCATGGCCAATTCACGCTTTCCGCCAACCGTTTCGTCTGGGAAAGCACTGACAAAAAGAACCTGCCGCCGGAACGCTGCCGCAGCGTCGTTTTCCTGAAACGCGTCTCCGCCGTTCGCTCGCAGTCAATCAATCTTGCCGACAGGGAGCAGGTGCTTTCGCTTCTTGCGATGCGCTTCAAACCGAACGGCGAAGGCCCTGATGGTCTTGTGGAACTGGCGCTTTCCGGCGGCGGCACCATCGCTCTTGATGTCGAATGCATCGAGGCGCAATTGACCGATGTGAGCGGCGCATGGGAAACGGCTGCCAAACCGCATCATCCAGACAGCGAATAAGCACACCGCGCCATTGCAACGGTTGCCTTTCGTCACCGTTTCGATTTATGCCACATACCAGAGCCGCAATTTTTCTGCGGTGAGTTCGTGCACCTCGCGGGTCCACCCGCGGGGACTATGAAAGGGTAATGGCGTGGCAATCTGGCTGGAGCGGGCATCGGCTGATTTCGAACAGAAATTCGCGACCTTCCTGACAACCAAGAGAGAAGTTTCCGAAGACGTCAACGCAACCGTTCGCGACATCATCGACGATGTCCGCCATCGCGGCGATGCGGCCCTTGCCCATTATTCCCAGAAATTCGACGGTATCGATTTCACCAAGGTTTCGATGCGTGTCACGGCGGATGAAATCGACGCGGCCTTTGCCGCCGTCGACAGCGGCGTGATCGAGGCGCTTGAACTTGCCGCCCGTCGTATCGAAAAACACCATGCACGGCAGATGCCGAAGGATGACATCTACGAGGACGAGATCGGCGTGGGCCTCGGCTCGCGCTGGACCGCCATCGAGGCCGTCGGCCTTTATGTGCCGGGTGGTACCGCCAGCTATCCAAGCTCCGTCCTGATGAACGCGGTGCCGGCAAAGGTTGCCGGTGTGGAGCGCATCGTCATGGTCGTGCCGGCCAATGGTGGCGCGGTCAATCCGGCGGTGCTGGCTGCGGCGCGTATTGCGGGCGTCGAGGAAATCTATCGCATCGGCGGCGCGCAGGCTGTGGCCGCACTTGCCTATGGCACGCAAACCATCGCGCCGGTCGCCAAGATCGTCGGCCCCGGCAATGCCTATGTGGCGGCCGCAAAACGCCAGGTCTTCGGCACCGTCGGCATCGACATGATCGCCGGGCCTTCCGAAGTGCTTGTCATCGCCGACAAGGACAATGATCCGGACTGGCTGGCCGCCGATCTTCTGGCGCAGGCGGAGCACGATCGCGGCGCGCAGTCCATCCTCATCACCGACAACACCGAACTCGGCAAGGCCGTTGAAGCGGCTGTCGAGCGGCAGTTGAAGCGCCTGTCACGCTCCGAGACGGCGGCGGCAAGCTGGGCAGATTTCGGCGCGGTCATCCTGGTCGAAAATCTCGCCGACGCCATTCCGCTCGCCAACCGCATCGCCGCCGAGCATCTGGAACTTGCCGTCGATGACCCGGATGCGCTGATGGCCAACATCCGCAATGCGGGTGCGATCTTCGTCGGGCGTCATACACCCGAAGTAATCGGCGATTATGTCGGCGGTTCCAACCACGTTCTGCCGACGGCACGCTCGGCGCGCTTCTCCTCCGGCCTTTCGGTGCTGGATTTCGTCAAGCGCACGTCGATCCTGCGGCTCGGGCCGGAGCAGTTGCGACAGCTTGCGCCCGCGGCGATCACCCTTGCCTGCTCCGAGGGACTGGATGCGCATGCGCGTTCGGTCTCCATTCGCCTCAATCCGGAAAGTTAAGCGATGGCTTCAGGCGATTTCCGGCTCTGCGACGTGGTACTGGACGACAGCATCGGCCGGTCCACGCCCGACGTTGAGCATGAACGCGCCGTCGCCATTTTCGATCTGATTGAAGAAAACAGCTTCGAACCCTTCGGCCATGATGGCGGCCCCTATCGGCTGCATATATCGCTGGTCGATTCCAAGCTGGTTTTCTCAATCCGCACCGAAGACGAGAAGGATGTCGCGACCCATATTCTGTCGCTGACGCCGTTCCGCCGCATCATCAAGGATTATTTCCTGATCTGCGAAAGCTATTACGAGGCGATCCGCTCCTCTACGCCGAGCCAGATCGAGGCTATCGACATGGGCCGGCGCGGCATTCACAATGACGGCTCGCAGACGCTGATGGACCGGCTTTCCGGCAAGATCAGGATAGATTTCGACACGGCGCGCCGCCTCTTCACCCTTGTCTGTGTGCTTTATTGGCGGGGTTAGAGATGATCGATCCTGCCGCAGCACCAAACGAGGGACGAGCGCCCAAATCGGTCCTCTTCATGTGCGGCATGAACTCCATCCGTTCCCCCATGGCGGAGGTCATCGCCAAACGGCTGGTGGCGCCCGGCATCTATATACAGTCGGCAGGCGTGCGGGCCGGCGAGCGCGATCCCTTCGTGGATGCCGTACTGGAAGAGCAAGGATTTTCGCTCGGCAAGCACAAACCACGCACTCTTGACGAGATCGAGGATGATTTTTTCGATCTGATCATTACATTGACACCCGAAGCTCATCATGCCGCACTGGAACTGACGCGCTCGAATTCACTGGACGTGGTCTATTGGCCGACCATGGACCCGACGGTGATCACAGGCACGCGCGAGCAGATCCTCGACGCCTATCGCGAGGTACGGGACCATCTGGCTAAGCTGATCTCGGAACGACTGCCGAGGCGGCAGCAGCCGGTGGCGGATACGCTTTCAAAAGACTGAAAACTGCCTCGGCCTGTTAAAATCAATCGCGATTTCCAAGCCGATGCTTTAGAGGTTCACAAATGTGCCGGGATTGTGTAGTTTCCGCGCAATTTTCCCGGACTCGATATGTCCGGCACTATCAACAGGAAGAAAACCCTTACATGACAAAAGAAGAAGTCCTTGAATTCCCGGGCATCGTAACCGAATTGCTGCCGAACGCAACATTCCGCGTGAAGCTTGAGAACGACCACGAAATCATCGCCCACACGGCGGGCCGCATGCGCAAGAACCGTATCCGCGTTCTGGCCGGCGACAAGGTGCTGGTCGAAATGACGCCTTACGACCTCACCAAGGGCCGCATCACCTATCGCTTCAAGTAATCCACCTTCCGCATCGGACGCCCGGGCAGCGCAATGACCAATTCAAAACAAAAGCTCGTTCTGGCATCCGGCTCGCCGCGGCGTCTGGAGCTGCTGCATCAGATCGGCATCGAGCCTGCACGTCTGATGCCGATGGATATTGACGAGACGCCGGCCAAGCTCGAGCACCCGCGCACGCTCTGCCGCCGTCTGTCATTGCAGAAGGCGGAAGCCGCGCAGACGGCGCTGAAGAACGAGCAGGCGTGGAAAGACGCCTATGTCCTGGGATCCGATACGGTGGTCGCCGTCGGTCGCCGCATCGTCGGCAAGGCTGAATATACGGAAGAGGCCTCCGCGGCGCTGCATCTTCTCTCGGGGCGCAGCCATTGGGTCTATACCGGCATCTGTCTTGTGACCCCCGGCGGCAAAATCCGGCAGAAGGTGGCGGAGACCAAGGTGCGCTTCAAGCGCCTCTCCACGCGCGAGATCGAGGCTTACATCTCCTCGGGCCAGTGGCGCGGCAAAGCGGGAGCTTATGGTATCCAGGGCATTGCCGGCGCATTCGTACAGAAACTGACCGGCTCCTATACCAATGTCGTCGGCCTGCCGCTTTACGAAACCATGTCGCTTCTTTCTGGAGAAGGATTTGAAGTGACTTCGGGCTGGCTCGAAGGATAGGCCATGGCAAAGTCCACCACTGAAGGCGCCGGAACCGTCACCCCGCTTCGCAAATCCCAGCCATGCCCTGAATGCGGGCGGCCCTCGACACGCGAAGACTATCCTTTCTGTTCGGATCGCTGCCGCTCGCTCGATCTTGCCCGCTGGCTGAACGGCTCCTACGCCATTCCGGTTGCGGACGATGAAAGCAGCGCCAGCGGACAGGACGGCGGCAAGAATAACGCCGAATAGGACCCGCATCGCCGGAAACTTCGGCAGTGAATTGCATAAAATTTTCAGAGCGACCGCTCGAACCAAATATTCACCGGGCTACCAACGGCCCGAAAAGCCATATCAGAACCGGCTGACGCCCTCCCCCGCCAGCCTTGAGGTCTTGCGATGGACGCGGGCTTGCAGAAGAGAGTGAGCCATGGCGCGGTGCTGGCCGTTTGCCTTGCCATCGGCGCAACGGTGCTGCTGGCCAATGACAGGAAACATCTCAAAAGCCTGCTGATTTATCTCAATCTGGCATCCACCACAGGCTCCGTGGAACCACCGCCGAAGATGAAGCCCGTCAAACGGCAGAAACCGGTTGCCCCAAAAGTCTCTCTGCCGCCCCACCTGCTGAAATTCGAGCAAGCGGGCGACAGGGCATCTCTTGCCCGCGATTTCGTTGTTTCCGGCAAGGAGCTTTGCGACCGCATTACTGCCGCAGGTTTTTCCAACTCACAGGGCTGGCACGCGAGCCCGGTCAACATCCGCAATTTCGAATGCATGGCCGATCTTGCGGCAGGAAACGCATCAGACCCGGCCGAGCGGGCATCGCTCTTTCTCGAAATAAGGGGGCAAGCCTCGGGACAAATTCGCTCCATCAGGATGAAGGCCGTCGCGCCCAAGACACCGGACGGAGCGGCCGTTCTGACAAAGCTCGATGAAGCGGTCGCCATGATTATCGGACAGACACGCTGGGCCGATTTGGCGGACATGCTTGAGCCGGCACGCCGGATGCAGCCCTATCAGGCACAACATTTCGGTATTTCGGTTTCCATAAAACCGGAACCAACGGCGCCGCACCGCCTGAACGTGATTTTGCTCGCAAGCGAACAATCGCCGGGGTTGAAGCTGACACGCAGTTTCTTCGACCGGGATCGCTGGCTTAGCCCAGCCGCTCCACCGGATCGGCCGGCGATCTATGCTTCCGCCAAGAAAGACCGTGTACGGTAAGGCGAAGGCCGCTCAGCCTATTGCAGCCAGCTTGCGCCGCACCGGCGGAATCCTGTCGCTTTGCAGGGTCTGACGTTTGGCCTCCCACTGAAGCGCCGTGCGAACGATTGTCGCCAGATCGTTGAAGCGGGGACGCCAGCCCAGTTCCGACTGGATACGCGACGAATCCGCCACCATGGCCGCAATATCGCCCGGGCGGCGCGGACAATGGATAATCGGGAAATCGCGTCCCGATTCCCGCTGCACAGCCTGCAGGACCTCCAGAACCGAATAACCGACGCCATAACCGCAATTGAGTGTGCGGGTGCCGCCACCGGCACGCAGATGCGCCATGGCCAGCATATGTGCGTCGATCAGGTCGCTGACGTGAATATAGTCGCGAACACCGGTGCCATCGGCGGTCGGGTAATCCGTTCCGTAAACTTCCACCCGGTCGCGACGACCGTTTGCCGTTTCGCAGGCGACTTTGATGAGGTTCGCAACGCCCGTGGGCGAAGGCCCGGCGCGGCCCTGCGGGTCGGCTCCGGCGACATTGAAATAACGCAGCGCCACATAGTTGAAAACATGCGCCTGCACGACATCGCGCAGCATGATTTCGGACGCCAGCTTCGACAGGCCGTAAGGATTTTCCGGGCTGAGGATCGCGGTTTCAGGAACGGGACCATCAAAGGGCTGGTTTCCATATACGGCGGCTGTCGAGGAGAAGATGAAATTGCGAATGCCATGGCTCACCGCCGCAGCGACGAGGGCGCGGGTAGTGCCCGTATTGTTTTCGTAATATTCGAGCGGCTGACTGATGGATTCAGGAACGCTGACAGAGCCTGCGAAATGGAAAATGGTTTCGATCCGGTTTTCTTCGAAAATCTGGTCGAGCAGGGCGCGGTCCGCCGCATCGCCCAGGTAAAAACGCGCCGCAGGCGCAACAGCCCAGCGCGACCCCGTTGAAAGCCGGTCGACAACAACGACCTCTTCCCCGGCGTCGAGCAAAGCCCACACCATGTGGCTTCCTATATAACCGGCCCCACCCGTGACCAGAACAGCCATGACACTACTTCCCTGTTTGCTTTTCTTGAGCTCATCAAAGCCAATAATTCTTCATCATTGATTACTTGCACAGCGAATACGCGGCCAATCCACCGCCCCATTAAAAAGGTGGCTTACGATTAGTTAGCGCAATGAAGTGCTTTTTATTTATTAGTGAAAATGTTCTCATAAATGGAACAAGGAGCGCATATCACAGAAAACGCCCCACGTCGATGGTTGCGCCGTGGGGTTGCAGTTTTAGGCCTTCGCTGTGATTTTGTTGTCGATTTCCCTACCGCAGCGCGATCCCGGCACGGCAGGGAAAACCCTGGCACGGAAAGCCGACGCTTACCTGCCGAGGATATAGGATGCCAGCCGATCGGCCGCGTCTTCCATCTGCCTGGGGTTGCGCAGGAAGCAGGCGCGGAGAAAAAGCTCCCCTCCCGGGCCAAAGGCCGTGCCGGGCGCAAGACCGACCCCGGTCTTGTCGACGATATCGAGCGCGGTGGCCCGACTGTCCGTCACGCCGTCTATCTTGAGAAAGGCATAGAGAGCGCCGTCGGGCTTCAGGGTTTCCACACGGTTCGTCGCGATGAGCGCATCGCAGAGAATGTCGCGGGAGGTCAAAGCGCGTTGGTAATTCTCGCGGACGAAACCATCGCCGTGATCGAGGGCGGCGACCGCGCCGCGCTGCATGAATTGCGCCACGCCTGAGGTGGAATATTGAATGAGATTCTCGATCACCTGGCCGATGGCAGGCGGGGCGACAAGCCAGCCGACGCGCCAGCCGGTCATGGACCAGTTCTTCGAGAAGGAATTGGCGAAGACGATCTTGTCGTCCGGCTCCATGACATCAAGGAAGGATGGCGCACGGCTGCCGGAATAGTGATAAAGCGCATAAATCTCGTCGGCGACGATCCACAGATCGTGTTTGCGGGCAAGCGCCAGAACATCACGAAGATTGTCGAGGGTCGCCGTCCAGCCGGTGGGATTGGAAGGGGTATTGATGAAAAGCGCCTTCGTCTTATCCGTGATCGCGCTTTCCAGCCTGTTGATATCGAGATCCCAGCGGCCGTCGCGGAAATCGATACCGACCGGAACGGCCTTCGCACCCGCCACGCCAATGGCGGCGACGATATTCGGCCATGTCGGAGACAGATAGACCATTTCGTCACCGGGCGAGGTCAGCGCCTGCACGGCAAGCACGATAGCCTGCATGCCGGAACCGGTCGCGTAAAAATGCTCCGGCGGCAGCGACGCTGCGAAATGCCGCTCGTAATAACGGCTCAGCGCCTGGCGCAATTCCGGAATGCCGCGCTGCCAGGTGTAGAAGGTTTCGCCGTTGTTCAGCCCATCGATGGCGGCCTGATTGATGAAATCCGGGCTCGGCAGATCGCCCTCGCCGACCCACAACGGCAGGAGATTGTCCCGCCCCCGGGCATAATTCACGACTTCAACGATGCCGCTCTCGGGAGCCGCCAGAGAGCGCGCACTCAGACTGTTCAAAATGGACATTAAAGACACTCCGTTTGGTGCCTTCTTATCGCATCGAACCAGCCATGTGCATGATATTCCGTGAGGCGATCATGGATTTTCTTTATGGATCGGCGCTAACGGGAATCCGCCGGCCACTACAGGCCGGCGGATAAAGGCGGGCGTAACCGGATCAGCGCGTCTTCAAAAGATCGCGGATTTCGGTCAGGAGCCTGACGTCTTCCGGCGGCGGGGCAGCTGCCGGCTTTTCCTCTACCTTCTTGCGTTCAACGGAATCACGAAGCTTGTTGACGCCCTTGACCATCAGGAAAATGATCCAGGCAAGAATAAGAAAGTTGATGAGAACCGTCAGAAAGTTGCCGTAGGCGAAGACGGCGCCCTGATCGCGGGCGGCGGCGAGCGACGTGGCGTTGACATTGGAACTCAGCGGCAGAAAGTAGTTCGAAAAATCGAAACCGCCGAAGATCGCGCCAACAATCGGCATAATGAGATCGTTGACGACGGAGTCGACGATCTTGCTGAAAGCCGCACCGATAATAACACCCACGGCCAGATCCATGACATTGCCGCGGGCAATGAAGGTT
The DNA here is from genome assembly GCF_027956525.1 of Agrobacterium sp. ST15.13.013. NCBI lineage: Bacteria > Pseudomonadati > Pseudomonadota > Alphaproteobacteria > Hyphomicrobiales > Rhizobiaceae > Agrobacterium > Agrobacterium sp. ST15.13.013. The sequence goes on along the minus strand of NZ_JAQKGP010000003.1, from coordinate 59,818 downwards.
TTAAATTCGTTAAGCATTCAGATTGTCCCTCTCTCCTGCTTCGCGAGCTGAAGCTATGTGACTGTCGCTACGGATGGAACCATATAAGGTCCGGGCATCATTTGGAATCCGCGGGATTGCATTTATTAGCTTTTCTGCACGCTCACCTTGAACTTTATGCTCAGACCGCGCTCATTCTCAACGGCGAAGAATTCGCCTATGCTCATATCAAGGAATTCCTGCATGGGGAGGATGCGTGCTTCCTGGGTGGATCATATTCGGTTCGGCCTTCGCTTACGTCCTGCTGCTGTTTGCGGTTGCAAGCTATGGGGACAGGAAGAGCCGTAAGAGAAACGCTCCGAACAAGGGGCGCCCGTTCGTCTATGCGCTTAGCCTGGCGATCTATTGCACCTCCTGGACCTATTTCGGCGGTGTGGGGCTCGCGGCAGACAGGGGGCTGGAATTTCTTGGCATCTATACCGGTCCGATCCTTGCCTTCACCATCGGCATGCCGATCATCCGCCGCATCGTCGAACTGGCGAAAACGGAAAAGCTGACGTCCGTTGCGGATTTCATTGCCGCCCGTTACGGCAAGAACTCCACCGTGGCGATGATCGTCGCCATCATCGCTCTCGTCGGCGCCATTCCCTATATCGCGCTGCAGCTGAAAGCCGTTTCCAGCTCGGTCGCGACGATGGTCGATCCCGGCGATTACGGCATTGGCAGCGGCAATCTTTATTTCCTCGATCTGCCGCTGGTCGTCACCATTGTCATGGCGGGTTTTGCCGTGATGTTCGGGACACGCCACACCGATGCCACCGAACATCAGGACGGGCTCATTCTGGCGATTTCGATGGAATCGCTGATCAAGCTTGTCGCCATGTGCACCGTCGGCTTTTATGTGCTCTTCGTGCTTTTCGACGGCCCCGTGCATCTGTGGCAGCTGGCCTCCGACAACGAACAGGCCATGCGGGCCATATCCCATCACACGCCCGTCAGCCGCTGGGTCGTGATGACGCTGCTTTCCTGCTTCGCCATCATCCTGCTGCCGCGCCAGTTCCACGTTACCGTGGTTGAAAACCGCACGCCGCAAGAGCTGCGCATGGCGGGGTTCCTGCTGCCGCTCTACCTTGTCGCGATCAATATCTTCGTGTTGCCGATTGCGCTGGCCGGCATTCTGACGCTCGGCGCCAATGGCGACGCCGACCTCTACGTGCTGCAATTGCCGCTCAATCATCAGATGCCGGTGGTGTCGCTGATCACCTTCATCGGTGGATTTTCGGCGGCGACTGCGATGGTGATCGTCGCTTCGGTGGCCCTATCGATCATGATTTCCAACGATATCGTCATGCCGATCTTCCTGCGGCAGAAGCTGCTGAACCGTTCGCCGCACCGGGACGACTTCGCCAAGACGCTGCTCAACATCCGCAGGACGGCAATCTTTGCGGTGCTGCTTCTGGGCTATGGCTATTATCGCGCCGCCGACAGCGCCACGGGCCTCGCATCCATCGGCCTTCTCGCATTCGCCGCCATTGCCCAGATGGCCCCTGCTTTGTTCGGCGGGCTGTTCTGGCGGCGCGCCAATGCGCGCGGTGCAATCGCCGGGCTGACTTCCGGCTTTTTCGTCTGGGCCTATCTGCTGTTCCTGCCAAGCTTCGGCGGACCGGATAATTCCGAAGTCGCCGCAAATATTCTCGGCTTCCTGTTTTCCGGCAGCACGGTGTTCAACGGGCCTGAAGCCGATCCATTCGTGAATGCGGTCATTCTCAGCCTGCTCGTCAACAGCCTTGCCTTTGTGCTCGGCTCGCTTTCGCGCAATCCGAGGCCGGTTGAGCGCATCCAGTCCGGCATCTTCGTCAAGCGCCACTCCAAATCGCAATTCGCCACGCGCGGCTGGAAAACCCGTGTCAGCGTCGGCGATCTCAAAAGCGCGGTCGCCCGTTATCTCGGCGAGGAGCGCATGCTGCGGTCACTCGCCACCTATGAAAAGACGGCGGGCAGGAAACTGAATGACGACCAGCCGGCGGATATGGCGCTGATCCATTTCTCCGAACAGCTGCTGGGCAGCGCCATCGGCTCCTCTTCCGCCCGCCTTGTGCTCTCGATCATTCTTCAGAAGGCGGAAGACACCAGCGCCGACACGGCATGGCTGCTCGACCAGGCAAGCGAGGCCCTGCAATATAATCAGGACATGCTGCAAACGGCGCTGGCCCAGATGGATCAGGGCATTGCAGTTTTCGACAGTTCGCAGCAGCTGACCATCTGGAACCGGCGCTTCCGCACCCTTCTGGATTTGCCCGAGCAATTCGGGCAGGTGGGCGTACCGCTCACGGATATCGTTTCGATGCTGCAGGAACGCGGCGACATGCCTGACGGCGACACGAATGAGCTGATTACCAGCTTCCTGACCATGGACCTGCCCTTCTCGCTGGTGCTGGCGGGCGGCGAACGCATCATCGAAGTGCGCTCCAACACCATGCCGGACAAGGGCATTGTCGCCACCTTCACCGATATTACCCAGCGTGTGGCGAGCGATCAGGCGCTGAAACAGGCAAACGAGACGCTGGAGCAGCGCGTGGCGGAGCGAACCGTGGAGCTTACCCGGGTCAACCGCGAACTGGCGGAAGCGAGGGCATCCGCCGACGAGGCGAATATCGGCAAGACACGGTTTTTCGCCGCCGCCGGCCACGATATTCTCCAGCCGCTGAATGCCGCCCGCCTCTATTCTTCCTCTCTGGTCGAGCGGCTTGGCGCATCGGGAGAAAGCGATCTCGTCCACAATATCGATTCGGCGCTGGAATCGGTCGAAACCATTCTCGGTGCGGTTCTCGATATTTCCCGCCTCGACACCGGCTCGATGAAGGCCCGCATGACATCGGTGCCGCTGAATGAATTGCTGAAACGCATCGAAACCGATTTCGCACCGATGGCGCAGGAGAAGAACCTCGACCTTGTCGTCATGCCGACCTCGCTCACGGTCCGCTCCGATCCCAATCTGCTGCGGCGTCTGATCCAAAATCTGGTTTCCAATGCCATCAAATATACGTTGAGGGGCAAGGTGATCGTCGGTGCGCGCCGCCGGGGCGGCGAAGTGGTCATTCAGGTGACGGACTCCGGTATCGGCATCCCCTCATCCAAATTTCGCACCGTCTTCAAGGAATTCGCCCGATTGGACGAAGGCGCCAAAACGGCATCCGGCCTCGGGCTCGGTCTCTCCATCGTCGACCGGCTGTCGCGCATGCTACACCATCCGGTACAGCTGATTTCCACCCCCGGGAAAGGCACGACCTTCCGCATTCACCTGCCGCGCGAAGCGGACCGCCTCGAACCGGCCAAAACCGATGGCGGGACAATCGGTCCCGCAGCCAGCGATCGCCTTCAGGGCGTCCGCGTCCTTTGCATCGACAACGAGCCGAAAATCCTCGAGGGCATGACTCTGCTCTTGACGGGATGGGGTTGCGAGGTTTTACCCGCTGGTTCCGTGGCGACGCTGGAGGAACCCTTCCTCGCTTTGGCCGCAGCACCCGACGTCATCGTTGCCGATTACCATCTGGACGATGGCGACGGCATCAGCGCTATCCGTCTCATCCGGACATTTTACGGCAAGCCGATCCCCGCCCTGCTTGTGACGGCGGACCGCAGCCCGGAAGTGCGCAGCGACGCCGAGAAATACGGGATTTCGGTTCAGCACAAACCGGTCAAGCCGGCGGCGCTCCGAGCCTATATCAACCAGATTTCCAGTACGGCGCGGGCGGCGGCCGAATAAAAACTCCCGGACCTTGCAATCCGGGAGCGGTATTGGCCTAAAAAAAAACAGAGGTATCAGGCCGCCTGATTGTAGCGATCCTTGCCGGCCACTGCCCCCTGCTCCATTTGGAACCGCTGCACCAGATCGAGCAGCGCTTCCACCTCACCGGACAGTACCCGGCTGGCCGCACTCGACTGTTCGGCAAGCGCCGCATTCTGCTGCGTCATCTGGTCCATCTGGTTGACGGAGCTGTTGACGTTGTGAAGCGCGGAAGACTGGTCCTGCGTTGCCGTTGCGATGGTTTCGACATGCTGGCTGACGGTCACGATCTGCTGGCTGATGGCGGAAAGAACCGTACCCGCCTCCTGTACCAGCTTCGAACCGGAGCTGACCTCATGCGTCGACTGGTTGATGAGCTGCTTGATCTCGCGGGCCGCGTCGGCGGAGCGCTGGGCAAGCTCGCGCACTTCCTGGGCTACAACAGCAAAACCCTTGCCCGCCTCGCCCGCACGCGCGGCCTCGATGCCGGCATTGAGCGCGAGAAGATTGGTCTGGAAGGCGATGTCGTCGATAACCTCGATGATCTGCTCGATCTTGCGCGAGGCGTCTTCGATGCGGCCCATGGCGTCCACGGCGTTGCTGACGACCGAACCGGAACTGTCGGCGCTCCGCTTGGTGACGAGGACGGCCTCATTCGCCTCCCGCGCCCGCTCGGCCGATGATCTGACGGTAACCGTGATTTCATCTACGGCGGCGGCGGTCTCTTCCAGCGAAGCGGCCTGATTTTCGGTACGCTTCGACAGATCGACCGACGACTGCTCGATTTCAAAGCCGCTATGCTGGATGATAAGCGTGCGCTCGCGGATCTGCCCCAGCGCATCGCGCAGGTTCAGGAGGGATTCGTTGAAGTCCGTGCGCAGGCGGTCAAGGCGGCCCGCAAAAGGCGTCTCGATCGTGCGGCTCAGATCGCCACGCGAAAGCCTGCCGAGACCGGAAGCAATCTCGCTGACGGCAAATTCGATCTGGCTATCCATTTCCTGCTTCTCGGCATCGTTGCGAGAACGTTCGGACTCGGCTGCGGAGCGTTCCTCGGCGCTCTTGCCCTCAATCGCCAGTTTCTCGATCGCGTTCTCGCGGAAAATTACCAGCGCGCGGGCGATATTACCGAACTCATTGGTGTTGGCGGCGTAGGGAATCTGTGTGTCGAGATTACCGTCCGAAAGCGATTTCACCGCATCGGTCAACTTGCCAAGCGGCTGAAGTGTGCGCTTGATGACGAAATAGGCGAGCAATCCGACGCCAAGCATGGCGAGCGCGCCACAGATCAGCATCAGGTCACGCAGGCTGTATATCTGCGCATTGTAAACTTCCATGGGAACACCCACGAACAGGATGCCAACGGTTGCGCCTGTCTTGTTCAGAACGGGCATGTAACCCGTCATGTAGTTGGTGCCGAAAAGTGTGGCGGGACCGAAATAGGATTCGCCTTTCGAGACTTTCGCGAAAGCAGGGTGATCGGCGGCGAGTTTCGTGCCGGTTGCCCGTTCGCCCTTTTCATTTTTCAGATTGGTGGTTAGACGGACGTAGTCCCCGGCCCTGGTTTCAAAGACGGTGGCGATGCCTCCGTTTGCTGCGGCCGTGCGATCGACGAGATCGTTGTCGCGCAATGTCCCGATACTGGCGCGGCCGACACTCTTCAACTCCGCTTCGACCAGTTCAAGAGCGACGCCGCCGACTTTCATCTCGTAGAGGATAGCCATGCTGCGCATCGCGCCGCGCGTGTCGCGCAAGGCGGTGGTGATAATGTTGTCCTTCAAGCGAATGTAGGTCGAAAACCCAACTGCCGCCACACTGAGCGCGATCATGCCGATCGTCAGTGCGACGACCTTTCCAGCAACGGACTTAAAGAGGCGGTTATGCATGAAACAGTTCCCCAAAGCCAAACCTGCGACAGTTTTAGCTGGCAACTGTTAAAAAACGCGAAATACAGGAAACCGCCGGTCCCCGGCCCATATACGGCAATGGAGCGGCCCGAAACGACTGGTTTACGGCACGGGAAACCCGTTCACCATCAGTGGATATAACCGAGCCGGATGGCTTTGGCGATCGCCTGGATGCGGTTGACGCTATCGAGCTTGATCGTCGCCGAGCCGAGATAGGCGTTGACGGTGTGCACGGAAAGCCCGAGCTTGACCGCGATCTCTTCGCTGATACGGCCGTCCCCCGCCAGTTGCAGGCAGGCGATTTCCCTCTCGCTCAGCGCCTCGGAAGGCGCCGCCTTGCGCTCGTCCAGCGCCAGCATGTCCACCATGATTTCACAGCATTTGATGTGCTGTTCGATGACGACCTCATTGTCGAGAACGAGGTTGGTGCCGCAGAAAACGATGTAACCATTGCCAATGGTGCCGAGTCGAACCGGAAGCGCGAGCCCAGCATAGGGCAATATGTCGTTCTCGATGCGGCGCAGAAGTGCAGGCACATCGGGAAGGTCGGCAAAACCGCCAGCGTTCTTGTTGCGCCAGATGACCGGCAGGAGCGATGTCTCGATATGATCGAGCAGAATGTCGCCGACCGCGCGGATGAACTGCGCGCTCTGTTCTGCGGCATTCATGCCCCAGTTTTCCAGCTCGCAAGTCATCTTCTTCTTGTTGGGGAAACCGGAAGCGGCAGCCTTCGTGACCACGAAGTTGCGCGCGCCAACCAGCTTCTGCATGGCGACAAGCTTCGGAAAAAGATCCGACCGGCTCGTCACGACAGGGCTGCGATAAAACATGCCCGTCTGACCTGTACCCTCAGTGTCTTTCGTCTGTACCATCCGTCCGACCATTATACGAGGTTGTTGCGCACGGCATAGGCAATCGCCTCCGAGCGGGTTTTCGTCGCGGTTTTCCGCATCACGCTTGTAATGTAATTATTGATCGTATTGCGCGAAATGCCAAGGATCATCGCAATTTCATCGCTCGTCTTGCCTTCCGCGATCCAGAACAGGCATTCGAGCTCGCGCTCCGTGAGATCGATATCGCGAACGGTCTTTGCTTCGCTGGCAATGCCGAAGCTGACGCAATAGCCCGTCAACAGGGCGATTTCCCTAAGACGCTCCGGTGACGGAACCGCTTCTTCCGGAAACAACAGCAGAAGGGAAAGGCGGATGCGGCCCACGCAGAAGGAGAGTGCCGAATATTGCCTGTCTATGCCATAGGGAACCAGAACGTCGTCAGGCAGGAGAAGCAATCGTGGCTGAAGCAGCGAAAGGCATTTCTCCATTTCGCTAGACCGGTTCTGGCTGTTGGTGAGTTCAATACCCAGCCTGCGGACCAGATCGAAAGGCCAGTCGGACGTGACGATGAATTTCAGTCCGGTTTCTTCGAGAAGATCATCCCGCGCCAGCAGATAGTGCGAGGCGCCAGCGTAGGTTACGAGCAGATCCAGTGCGCCTGCAACGTTACCGGCAGCAGCCGTGGCTGCGACGTTTTTAGCAAGCTGATCGCGCGGCAAGGGCTTACCCATGCCCTCCATAGGCTTGGCAGACAGCCTGCGGATATCAACATCGACTTTCAATCGCCTACGCCCTCTTGCTCCCAGTGGGAGATTATACCTCGGGATGGAATCATTCCATTCGAGAACTTACCAAAATGGGACGGCAAGCCCCCGGAGACCGAATCACTTCATTTTATGGAACGGACTGGGATTTGCCATTAGCTGACAACAGCCTTTCCACGTATTTCCCTGCTCGTCTATTACTAAAAAAACATACTGAAAAGCTGTTCAATCCATAAACGGCATTCTCAGCCAATTCCCAGCAAACTGTATCGTTGCTGAATTTTTTGTAAACACTGTCCCGAAACGAGATTGCCACGGCTCGCCCGCCAAGCATAGCAAAAAGCCCAAAAACGGAAAAAGGCCGGGTAAAACCGGCCTTTTCGATATTATGCTGCTTTTTCCACCGCCCATTTGCGCAGGATCTTGGCGGCTCTTTCCTCGCTGATTTCCACCATGCGGGAGAGCCTGCGTTCCGGCCCTTCGCGCACCCGGCGGTTGAATGTGCCCTCGCCATCGTTTCCTGCCAGAAGGTCGTCGGTGCTGTCGAAGCCGAAATCCGCCCCGAAACCTTCCATGAGACCGCCAGCGCCCGCATCCATGCCGGGAGAGAAATCCGGTAGTTCGAGACCGGCGGCCTCCTGGCTGAGCTGACCGGCGGCGGCGTTGCCGGTCACCGTGCGGACTAGGGGGCGCACTCCGAGCCAGACGACAAGGAAGGCGACGGCGACAAAGGCGAGCGAGTTGATGATACCTGCGGAATTGCGGCTCAGCACTTCCATGACGCCGGGTCCGGTTGCGGCCTCGTCCAGCAATTGCGTTTCGAGGAAGTCCATTGCCGTCAGGGTGACCATGTCGCCACGATCGGAAGAAATGCCCGCTGCCGAGGTGACGATCTTCTGCATTTCGGCAAGATAGGCGTCGATCTTCGCCTGATCGGCTGGCTCGCCGACCATCTTGGCGATCCGGCCCTTGTTGACGACGACTGCGACCGAAATCTTTTCGACGGTGTAGCCGTTCTTGACCGTGGCTACCGTCTTGGAATTGATCTCGTAATTGGTCTGTTCTTCCTTCTTGGCCGACTGGTCGGAGGACTGCGGGCCGCCGCCGCCGCCCTGGGGTGCAGCCTGCGGTACGTTCTGTTCCACGGTCGCGGCCGTGTCCGGCTGCGTTTCCTGGGACTTCTGGTCTTCCTTTACCGTGCGCACGGAGCGCTCGACGCGCGATTCCGGATCGTAGACGGTTTCCTGGATCTGGCGGCTGTCGGTATTGAGCTGGGCCGTGACGCTGGAGCGGAAATTGTCCATGCCGAGGAAAGGCGCCAGCGCCTTGTCGATATTGGTTTCGATTTCCTGCTGCACGTTCTGCGCTAGCGTCAGCGAACGGTTCATGGCGGCATTGGTGACATCGTCGCCGGAAGCCAGAAGCTGGCCTGTCGAATCAAGCAGGGTCACATCATCGACTTCAAGGCCGGGAACCGCCGAGGCGACAAGGTGACGGATGGATGCGGACGCCTTGCGGCCGGCCGAGGCACTGGCGCGAATCATCACCGATGCGGTGGGCTTCTGTTCGCCTCGGCGGAAATTGCCGACGTCAGGCATGACGATATGGACGCGTGCAGCCGCGATGCCGTCGATCTGCTGGATGGAGCGGCCGATCTCGCCCTCAAGGGCGCGAACGCGTGTCACTTCCTGCATGAAGGAGGTCAGACCGAGGGAGCCGACATTGTCGAAAAGCTCGTAACCGGCATTGGCGCTGTCAGGCAGGCCGCGTTCTGCCAGAAGCAGCCGCGCCTTGGACGTGAGCCCGACGGGGACCTGAAGACTGGAGCCATCGGTTCCCACCTGAAAGTCGAGACCCGACTCGGCGAGCGCAATGCTAATCTTGTTGAGGTCGCTCTTTTCAAGCCCCACATAGAGGGTCTCGTAAGCGGGACGGTTCACATAAAGAGCCGCCGCGAGGATAATGGCCATGGATACAACGCCCACGCCGCCCAACATCAGCAGCCGCGTCTGCCCCAGCGCCGCGACATTCTTCAAGACCTGAGGGATTTGATTTAACAGATTCATTCTGTTCCGCACCGTCATTCATAGAGTCCGAGACCTTTTGGCCCCGTAATGACAATAGGGTGCGAAGCTTGCGCGAGCGTTGCCTTTCTCCGCATTCCGCGCGGGAAGGCAGGAAACGCAGATCTGCTCTAGAACAGGTCGAAGTCGCCCGAGGCCTTGTCCAGGGGCTGCGAGTGGCCGTGGCGGTAGGCAGCGCCAAGGGCTTTTTGCATCTCGGCCAGCTTCACCAGGCTGAGCGCGGTGCTGACATCCACGATCCATTCACTGGATATGGAGCCTGTGATGGTATCGATGAATTCGGCAAGGCCACGGGTCTTCTGCACGGCCAGGTCGATACCCTGCAGAAGCTTTACGCCGTCGGCGGACAATTGACCGCTGGTCACATCAAGCAATTGCGGTTCGATGCGCTCGATGAGATAGGCGACATCGTGCAGTTCCGATACCACCCGCATCAGCACATCCGGCAGGGCTTCTTCGAACGGAGTTGCGGCGGTGGGTTCTGCAAGCTGCATTGGAAACTCCGTGACTAAAAAAATTCGATGTCGTTGGCGACTGGCTTGGGGGCCGGCGCCGGACGCGTTTCCAGAGCAACCGTCTTCTGGGTTTCCGCGCCGCTGAGCGGATGTTGACGGGCGCGACCGGAGACCGGCCAGAATTCGATCTTGCGACCATGATCGCCCCCCGTGGAAGAGCTTATGACCGGAATGCCTTCGTCCTTCAGAAACTGCATGGCGAAGATGGCGTTCTGCTCACCGACATTGGAGAAGCTGGCAATCGTCTTGGCGCCGCCGAAAACCTTGGCTTCCAGCCGGTCGCGCCGCGCACCCTTCTTCAGCAGCCCGTTGATGAGAAGCTCCATGAGATGCACGCCATAACGCGTCGCATCTCCGCCGGTCACGCTCCCCGTTCCCGGCAGCAGGAAGTGGTTCATGCCTCCCACGCCGGCAACGGGATCTCTCAGACAGGCGGCCACGCACGAGCCGAGTATCGTCGTCATCACCACATCGGGATCGCTGACGACCTTGTACTCGCCCTGAATGATATGTACGCGCTTGGCCGCAGCTTCAATCATTTCAGCGATCCGAAAACCGCCTCGATCGCGGCGCGCATCTTGTCGATCGTGAAGGGCTTGGCCAGCACGTTGTTGGCGCCGAGCTGGGCCGCCTTCTGCACCAGCGCGCGGTCGCCCTGCGCGGTGAGGATGATGAAGGCGGCTTTCTTGGTGGTCGGGTTGGCCCTGACGGCGTGCAGGAAACCGAGACCGTCCATCTTCGGCATGTTGAAATCGGAAATGACGAGATGATGGGGCTGCTGCTCCATGATCTTCATTCCCTGCTCGCCGTCACCGGCGGCGGTGATCTGCTTGAAGCCGAGCTGTGTCAGCGCATCGCTGAGGAGCAGCCGGCTGGTCACCTGATCGTCAACGATCAGAACTTTGATCTTTTCTGCGAGAGACATTAGTCAGCACCTTCTTTGCGGGCAGTGGTTAGTTTCAGGATTTCTTCGCCGATGGAGGCCAGCGGGAGTTGCTGTTCCACGGCGCCAAGTTCATAGGCCACGCGGGGCATGCCGTAGACGACACATGTTTTTTCGTTCTGGCCGACCGTGCGTGCGCCGGCATGACGCATCTTCAACAGGCCGGCAGCGCCATCGCGGCCCATGCCTGTGAGAATGACGCCGACGGCGTTGCGACCGGCAAGCTCGGCCACCGAATCGAACAACACGTCGACTGAAGGACGGTGGCCGTTGACGGGATCGCGCTCAACAAGCCGGCAGCAGGGTGCGGACCGGTTGGCGATCTGCAAATGGCGCTCGCCGCCTGGCGCAAGATAGATCTTGCCGGTCTGCAGACGCGCACCGTCCGTTGCCTCTTCCACCACGGGCGCGCAGATGCGGTTCAACCGTTCGGCGAAACTCTTGGTGAAGGTCGGCGGCATGTGCTGGGTGATGACGGTCGGCGGGCAATTGGCCGGGAACTTCTGCAGCACGGCGATCAACGCTTCGACACCGCCCGTGGAGGAACCGATGGCCACGACCTTGCGCCCTGCGCGATATTCACTGACCGGGGTTGGCTGCGGCGCTGCGGCGGCGTCCGGGCGCGTCGCGCGGTAGGCGGCGTGTTGCGAGCGGGCGGCGGCCTTCACCTTGTCGGCCAGATCGCCGAAAGGGCGTACATCGCCCGGCGCCGGCTTGCCGACACAGTCGAAGGCGCCGATTTCAAGCGCGGCGAGCGACGCATCCGCGCCGCGATGGGTCAGCGACGAGACCATGATGACCGGCATGGGCCGCAGGCGCATGATCTTTTCGAGAAATTCCAGCCCGTTCATTTCGGGCATCTCGATATCGAGCGTCACGACATCGGGATTGAGCTGCTTGATGGCGGCGCGCGCTTCCATGGCGTTGCCGGCCTGCCCAACCACCTCAACCTCCGGATCGGCCTTGAGGACAGCCGAAATCAGGCCGCGCATGGTGGGGGAATCATCGACGACGAGTACCCGTGCGAGTGCGCTCATGCCTTCCTCCCCGAAGCGTTGCCAGTGAAGCGGTAGGTGGTGATACCCGTATTGTCGAACAGGTTCTTGGCGTCACCGGAGACGCGTTCGGAATGCCCGATATAAAGATGACCGCCTTCCGGAAGCAGCCCGGCGAAACGCGACCATATGCGCATCTGCGTCGGCTCGTCGAAATAGATTACGACGTTGCGGCAGAAGATCACGTCGAAATTGCCCTTGAAGGGCCATTGCGTCATCAGGTTCAATTCGTTGAAGGTGATGAGGCGCTTGACCTTGTCGTCGATGCGGAACTTGCGGCGACCGCCGGCATCGACCTCCGTGAACCATTGCTTGCGCATGGCGGGAGACACGGTTTCGAGCGCATTGTCGTCATAGACCCCTGCCCGGGCCTGCGCCAAAATCTTCGGGTCGATATCCGTTGCGAGGATCTTGAAATCGTAATCCGCCGCATTCGGAAACATGGCGAGCACGGTAAGCGCGATGGAATAGGGCTCCTGCCCGTCCGAGCAGGCCGCCGACCAGATGCGGACACGTCCGCCGCCCTTCGCCCGCGCGATGAGACCCGGCAGGACCTCGTCACGCAGATGTTCGAAATGATGGTTCTCGCGGAAGAAGCGGGTGAAATTGGTCGTGAGATGCGACAGCATTTCGCGCCGCGCCTGCGCGCCATCCGGCGAGGACACCAGTGCGCAATATTCGCGGAAACCCGACAGGCCGAGATTGCGGATATGCTTCGACAGGCGGGAATAGACCAGCGACGCCTTGGTGTCGTTGAGATAAATGCCTGCATCGGCATAGATCATCGCCGCGATTTCCGACAAGTCGCGTCTCGTCAGCGGGTATTCGCCGCTGGCAAGAACCTCGTCGGGAGACTGGCGCTGATCGCTGAAATTAAGTGCTGCCATGAACGATCCGCTTTCAACCTGTCGCCGCAAGCGACATTTCCTGCTTCAGGGGCTGTCCGCGCGAGGCGCTGACGATGGCATCGACATCCAGGATGAGCGCAACGCGTCCGTCACCGAGAATGGTGGCGGCGGCAATGCCCGGAACATGGGTATAGTTGGCTTCCAACGACTTGATGACAACCTGGCGCTGACCCTGGATCGCGTCGACCATCAGGGCGCGCTGGCCGCCGCCTTCCGATTCAACCAGAAGGGCGACGCCCTCGACCGGATCGGCCTGGGTCGGGCGGAAATTCAGAACGCGGCCGACATCGACCAGCGGGCAGAAGGAGTTGCGGATGGAGATCAGCCGCTGGTTGGAACCGAAGGAGTGAATGTTTTTCGCTTCCGGCTGCAGCGTTTCCACGATTGCCGTCAGCGGCACCACCAGCGTCTGGCCGGCGACGGTCACCACCATGCCGTCGAGAACCGCGAGCGTCAGCGGCAGGCTCATGGTGAAGGTCGAGCCTAAGCCGGGGCGCGATGAGATGTTGATGCGGCCGCCAAGCGCCTGAATGGAACGCTTGACGACATCCATGCCCACGCCGCGGCCGGAAATATCGGAAATCTTGTCCGCCGTGGAGAAGCCCGGCGCGAAGATCAGATTGTCGATCTCCTCATCGGTCAGGTTCGCATCGGCAGCAATGAGGTCGTTGTCGATCGCTTTCTGGCGAACGCGTTCGCGGTTGATGCCGGCGCCATCATCCTGAAGTTCGATGAGAATACGGCCAGAACGGTGCTTGGCCGAAAGCTTGATGGTGCCTTCCGGGTTCTTGCCCGCTGCTTCGCGTTTTTCCGGCGTTTCGATGCCGTGGTCAACGGCGTTGCGGATCATATGCGTCAGGGGTTCGGCCAGCTTGTCGATGACCGTCTTGTCGACTTCGGTGTTCTCACCTTCGGTGACGAGGCGGATCTGCTTGCCGATCATGTCGGCGACTTCGCGGACGATACGCGACATGCGCTGGAACACGGGCTTCACCGGTTGCGCGCGGATCGCCATGACGCTGTCCTGGATTTCGCGCGTCAGCTGCTGCAGCTCGTCGAGGCCCATATTGACGGCGGAGGTGCCGCTCGCATCGTTTTCGATGACGCTCTGCGACAGCATGGCCTGATTGATGACGAGCTCGCCGACGAGGTTGATCAGGCGGTCGACACGGTCGAGGTCGACGCGGATGGTCTGGCCGGCGCTGGCATTGGCCGCGGCACTGGCGTTCGCCTGGGCTGCGGCAGGCGCTGCCGCCGCTTCCCGCTTTTCGATGGCGGCATTGACGCTCTGGGCGATCTGCGTCGTCGCGACAGCCGTTTCAACGGCTGAGGCAACATAAGGCGCTTCCGCCTTGGCGATTTCAACAACGGGCTGCTCTTCCGGTCCGCTATCGAGGGCCGAAAGATCGAACGGCACCGGGATCATCGGAGGCTCTTCCGTATCGTCTGCGACGTCCGAAACAACCGGCACGATTTCCAGATCGCAATCCCATTCGGCGAATTCGAAGACGCTGCGGATGCCCTCTTCGCCCTTGTCGGTCGTGATCGAAACCGTCCAGGAGAGATAGGATGTTTCAGGATCGAGCTTGTCGAGAGAAGGCAGTTCCGACAGGTCGCAATTGATGCTCATCTCGCCGATGCGCGAAAGATCGCGCAGGAGAAGTGCTGCCTCGTTGCCCTTCGAATAAAGCGCTGCATGCGGCTTGAAGGTGATCTGGAAGGACGGCGCCTCCATCAGCGGCGTGGTTTCGTCGGCAAAGTCGGTGAAGGAAAACGGGATCGGCTCGAAGCCGCTCTCATCCGTCGGCTTGGCTGCGACGGGTTGCGGCGCCTTGACGGCAGCCGGCGCTGCCACAGGTGCGGAAACCTGCACGGTCTCGCCGTTCGCCAGCGCTTCCAGTTCCTTGACGAGGCCGCGTGTGCGGGTTTCATCGACGCTGCCGCCGTCTCTTGCCGCATTGGTCAGGTCCGCCAGCACGTCGGCGGAGCGCAGCATGACTTTCAGAACGTCCTGTGTCGGTTCCAGCTTGTTGGAGCGAACACAGTCGAGGGTCGTTTCGAAAACGTGGGCGAAGGCCACGAGATCATCGAGACCGAAGGCACCCGCCCCGCCCTTGATGGAATGAACGGCACGGAAAACAGCGTTGACGGTTTCCGGATCGCGGTCGCCGTCATTCAATTTAAGAAGCCCCGATTCCAGTTCGGCGAGTTGCTCCTCGCATTCCTGGAAAAAGATTTCCTTGATTTCGTTCATATCCATCGTGAAATGTCCCGTATCAGGCGGTTACGCGTTCAATGGCATCGATGAGTTTCGCGGGATCGAACGGCTTGACGATCCAGCCCGTCGCACCGGCCTGACGGGCGCGGTTCTTCTTCTCAGCGTCGCTTTCGGTCGTCAGGACGAGGATCGGGATCGCACGATACTTTTCGTTGCGGCGCACACCCTCGATGAAGCCGAAACCATCCAGACGGGGCATGTTGATGTCCGTCACGATAACATCGGGGTTGCTCTGCTCGAGCACTTCGAGACCCTCAATGCCGTCTTCGGCCTGAATGGTTTCGAAACCGGCATTGTTGAGCGTGACCAGGAGCATGTTCCTGATCGTCCGGGAATCATCCACGGTAAGAACTTTTTTCTTCACTTTTGCATCTCCTTGGGGAGCAAATGGTCAATATCGACGCCTATCAGTTTCATCGTCTTGTCGAATGCATCGGACACCCTGGCAAAACCGAAGGGCTTGCCGTCCTCTTCCCAGGACTTCGCGCCGGCCATGAGGACCTGGACGCAAAGCGCACCGATACGCTCCACCTCGGACGCGTCTACCGACAAAGGTGCTCCCCTCAGCGTCATCAGCTTGCCGTGCAGGGCCGATGCTTCGTTGAGATCCAGCACCGGTGACAGTTTCAGCGTCGCCTCAGCTGCTTTTCTGGCTGCCATTACATGACTCCCTGACGTCTGAATTGTTGGTAATCCTGGCCGTAATCCGGGCGGTTATCCGCACGGGCCATGAATGAAGCGTCCTGCCGGTCCGCGCCGGACGCCGCTCTCGCCTGCCCCTGACGGGCGATGCGGAATTCGCGGACGGTGCGGCCGAGTTCGAGAATGACGGTTTGAAGCGCGTCGGCCTCGGAGGCGCTCGCGCTGATATCGACGGCGTTCCGGCCTGCCTGCCTTTGCTGCTCGCCGATATCGGCGGCAACCGATTGCAGTTCGCCGGCCTGCTCGGCCGTATGCCGGGAGACTTCCGCGATCATGTCGTTAATGCCCGAGACCTGCCGGACGACGCCGCCGATTGCGTCCTGCGTGCGGTTGACCATGCGCACGCCGTCCTCGACTTGCGTCTTCGTGGTGCCGACGAGACTCTTGATCTCCCTTGCAGCGTCGGCGGAACGCTGGGCGAGCGCCCGGACCTCCTGCGCGACGACCGCGAAACCACGTCCGCTTTCACCCGCCCGCGCCGCCTCGATGCCGGCATTGAGGGCGAGAAGGTTGGTCTGAAAAGCAATCTCGTCAATCGTACCGATGATCCTGCCGATCTGTTCGGCGGATTGTTCGATGTCCGACATGGCGTCAATGGCCTCGCCGATCGCCCGGCCGCTTTCGACCGCCGCCTCACGGGCGCGGGAAACGGCCGTTTCCGTGGCCGATATGCGCGCGCCGTTTTCAGCGACGTTTTCGATCATCGTCTGAATGGCGCGGGAGGTTTCAACAAGGGCTTCGGCCTGTTGGCGGGAACGCTCGGCAATCGAGCGACCCATATCGGCAAACCGCGCGCCCAGCGCCTCAGCCTCGCCGATGCTGCTCTGTGCCTCGATCAGCGATGCGCCAATCGTTTCCAGAGCCGCATTGAAGGACGCCGCAACATCGCGATAGGCTTCCGGCACATCGCGGCCGATACGGGCCTGCAAATCGCCCGCCGCAAAGGCCGTCAGCGCCGTGCCCAGCAACCTCGCCGCTTCCGAGCGGTCATTGTCGCGCTGTTGCGCCAGTTCGCGGCCGTGGCGCAGGCGCAATTCGTTAAAGCGCAGCGAGACGGCGATTTCGGTATCGACCATTACCAGACGGACGACATTCTTGACCGCTTCCGCCAGTTCGCGGCTCTTTTTGCGGTTTCCGGGCAGGATGGAGCGCGGTGCGTGTTCGGCCACCAGCCCGCCGACGAGATGTTCCAGAACCACCGCATGGCTGGCGATCTGCCAGCGCGGATCGAGCCCCATGCGGCTGGCATTGTCGGAAAGAACCTTCACGCGCTCTGCATAGAGCGCATCGAAACGCGCATCGGTCAGAACGCTCCAGTGCGAGGATTGCAGATCGTGCAAGCGCTCAAGCTGGTTTTCACTTTCGAAAGACGGGGAACAGTCCGGCATGGACTGGAAACGGGTCATCACGTCCCGCAGCCCGGCCTTGACGTAAGGCTCCAGCATGCTGCGATAGCTGCGCAGGAAATCGGACTGCGTCTCGTCGAGGCCGGCAAAACGCAACCGTCCCGCCAGGCTTCCGCCTGCCGATCTGCGCGCTTGATCTGATGGCAAGTCCTGCCCCAACCGACATCCCCAACAACATGACGGCCGGTGAAACCCGGCCAATTTTGCCAAGGTTCAGAATGCCAGCACCCTAAGGGGATTTTTGAACGAACATACCCATCGCGGACGATGCGGCATCGACGCTTGCCAGACCTTCTTGAACCAAGAAACGAAAATACCGGATCGGCACCGGTACGGCAGTGCGGCGTCATGCCTGGAAGGGGAGAGAACCCCATTCCGCCGTCGAAATACCATCAATCTTTATGGTTAATTCCTTGCTTGAAAGTTAAGAAACAAAGGCGACGGCGTCAAACGGTAAAATTTGTAAAAGCTTTTAGCCAATGGCGCCCTCACTTTGCCGCAAACGCACAAAAACAAAAATGAATCGAACACGGTCGGCGCTTTTTCCCGCACGCGCGCTGGACAAGCATGTCAGGCTTCCCCTAAAACAAATCAACACGATATTCGCTCAACGGTGACGCTTAAAGAGACCTTTACGATCAAGGAGATGCCAACTTGCCATGGATGGAGAAAGGCCGCAGTTCAAGGCGCCATCCGCAAGTGCTGATCGGTATCGTGGTCGCGAGCCTGCTCGTCATGATCGGCTTTCAAGCCCAGGCTGGCGTCAAGACCCTTTCCAAAACCAGCCGCCTTGAGCGATTGCAGAGCGTCGATCCGGGCCGTTCGGTTTCTCTTCGCGAAAAAGCTTGCGATAGCGGCAACGATTTCGGCTGCAGGACCGGCGACACCGGTTCGGACTTTCGTTATGGCGAATTCGCTTCATTCGCCCCGAACCTCAGGGATGACGCCGAAGTCTCGCTCGCTGCTGTTGCCATCGTGCCACAAACTTCCCGAGACTTTGCCTGTGTGGTTCCACGCGCGCCTCCGCATATTATGTACTAGTCATTCCGGCGGTCAGCATCATCAGGTTCATCGCGAACCTTGAGGGATCGGAGGCGTCGGAAACCCGCCGTAGGCTCCCATTCCAGAGAGAAAACCGCCGCCGCATATGACACTTGCAACCATTCTTCCATTCATTGTCGCATTGCCCTTCGTCGGCGCGCTCCTGACGGCTTTCATGCCGCGTGAGGGTGCGGCCGCCGGTCCCGCCGCCGTCGCGGGCGCAGTCGCCCTTTTCGGCCTTGTCAGCAGCATCTTTCTTTATACAAGCGTCAGCGGTGGCGCGGTCCTTAAATATGATGTGGAATGGCTGCCCCAGCTCGGCCTGAACTTTACCCTGCGGCTGGACGGATTTGCCTGGATTTTCACGATGCTGATTACCGGCATCGGCCTGCTGGTGGTGCTCTACGCCCGCTATTACATGTCGGCCGAAGACCCGATCCCGCGCTTCTTTGCCTTCCTGCTCGCCTTCATGGGTTCGATGATTGGCGTGGTGCTCTCCGGCAACGTCATCCTGCTGTCGATCTTCTGGGAAATGACCAGCATCTTTTCGTTCCTGCTGATCGGATACTGGCATCAGAACGCCGGCGCACGCGACGGCGCGCGCATGGCGCTGACCGTGACCGGGATCGGCGGCTTCAGCCTGCTGGCCGGTTTGCTGATCCTCGGGCACATGGCGGGAAGCTATGACCTCGACAAGATCATCGAGGCAGGGGCCACCATCCGCGCCCATTCTCTCTATCTACCGGCGCTTATCCTTATCCTCGGCGGTGCGCTGACCAAGAGCGCACAGTTTCCGTTCCATTTCTGGCTGCCCAACGCCATGGCGGCGCCCACACCCGTTTCCGCCTATCTGCATTCGGCCACCATGGTGAAGGCCGGAGTTTTCCTGCTGGCGCGGTTCTGGCCGGTGCTGGCGGGCACGCCGGAATGGTTCTGGCTGGTGGGTGCGGCCGGCATCATAACCCTGCTGCTCGGCGCCTATTTCGCCATGTTCCAGCAGGATCTGAAGGGGCTGCTGGCCTATTCCACCATCAGCCACCTCGGCCTCATCACCACGCTGCTCAGCCTCGGCAGCCCGCTTGCGGCGGTTGCCGCCATCTTCCACATGGTCAACCACGCCACCTTCAAGGCCTCGCTCTTCATGGCGGCCGGCATCATCGACCATGAAACCGGCACCCGCGACATGCGGCGCTTAAGCGGGCTTTACACCTATATGCCGGCGACCGCGACGCTCGCCATGGCGGCGAGCGCGGCCATGGCTGGCGTGCCGCTGTTCAACGGCTTCCTTTCCAAGGAAATGTTCTTTGCCGAAGCCGTCGAAACCCATGCCGACTCGCTCCTGGATCGGGCGCTGCCCTATGTCGCGACGCTGTCGGGCGCGTTCGCCGTCGCCTATTCGCTGCGCTTCATCCACACGGTCTTCTTCGGCCCCAAGCCCGTTGATCTGCCGAACCCGCATCCGCACGAGCCGCCGCGCTGGATGCGCTTCCCCATTGAATTCCTCGTCTTTGCCTGCCTGATCGTCGGCATCGTTCCGAGCCTCTCCATCGGCCCGTTCCTGCATTCGGCCGTGCTTTCCGTTCTCGGCGCGCAAACGCCGGTCTACAGCCTGTCGATCTGGCACGGTTTCAACCTGCCGCTGATCATGAGTATCGCGGCGCTGATCGGCGGCGTCACGATCTATGCCCTGCTCGGCGGTTATTTCTCGCGCTGCGACGACGGCCCGCCGGTCTTCCGGCATTTGCGGGGACAGCGCATCTTCGAGCGCATTCTCGTCACCGTATCCTGGAAATGGGCGCGGTGGCTGGAAAGCACGCTCGGCACGCGGCGTCTGCAGCCGCAGCTGAGGCTCCTCATCCTCGTGGCGCTTCTTGCCGGTTTCTCGCCGCTCTTCCTTTCGGAATTCTCCCTCTCGCTGCCACGCGTCACGACATTCGATCCGATCTTCGCCATTCTCTGGCTGATCGGCATGATCGCGGCCATGGGTGCGGCCTGGCAGGCGAAATATCATCGCCTCGCCGCGCTTGTCATGCTGGGCGTCTCGGGACTTGTCACTTGCCTCACCTTCGTCTGGCTTTCGGCGCCGGATCTCGCCATCACCCAGCTGCTGGTGGAAATCGTCACCACGGTTCTCATCCTGCTCGGTCTCAGATGGCTGCCGAAACGCTTCGAGAAAGTCGACAGCAGCAACGAGTTCCCTGCGCAGCTTCGCCGCGCCCGTGACTTCCTGCTGGCGGCCGCAAGCGGCATCGGCATGTCCGTCATCGCCTATGCCGTGATGACGTTGCCCGTGCCGAACGCGATTGCGACCTATTTCCTCGAACGCGCCTATACCGAAGGCGGCGGCACCAATGTCGTCAATGTCATTCTGGTCGATTTCCGCGGCTTCGATACCTTCGGTGAAATCGCGGTTCTGGCCATCGTCGCGCTCACCGTCTTTGCGCTGCTTCGCCGTTTCCGCCCCGCCCATGAAAGTGTCGGAGTGCCGGAACAGCAGCAGATGCAGAACGCCTTCGATGCCGAACGGCCGGACCGCAGCAAGGGCGATACGGTCCGCGACTATCTCTATGTGCCGTCCATCGTGATGCAGTGGATGTTCCCGGTCATCATCACCTTCTCGATCTTCCTGTTCATGCGCGGGCACGACCTGCCGGGCGGCGGCTTTGCGGCCGGCATCACCATGGCCATCGGCTTCCTGCTGCAATATCTCGCCGGCGGCGCACGCTGGGCGGAGGACCGCATCCGCATCCTGCCGCTGCGCTGGATGGGTTTCGGCCTTTTGATGGCGGCGGCGACGGGTATCGGCTCATGGTATTTCGGCTACCCGTTCCTGACCTCCTATTTCCAGTACACGGAGATACCCTATATCGGCAAAATGCCGACCGCATCCGCCCTGCTGTTCGATCTCGGCGTCTTCTCGCTGGTCGTCGGCTCCGTTGTTCTTATCCTGATAGCACTGGCACACCAATCGTTGCGCAACTACCGCGTTCGCACGCCTGAAGCCGCAAGAGCGGAGGACGTGTAATGGAACTCATTCTCGCCATCGGCATCGGCATCATGACCGGCTCCGGCGTTTGGCTGGTGCTGCGCCCGCGCACCTATCAGGTCATCGTCGGGCTTTCGCTGCTGTCTTACGCTGTCAATCTCTTCATCTTCGGCGTCGGCGGCATCAAGACCAACGCGCCGCCGGTGCTGGTCAACGGTATCGACAGCTCCACGCTGGCCGACCCCGTGCCGCAGGCTCTGGTGCTGACGGCCATCGTCATCGGTTTCGCCACCACCGCATTGTTCCTCGTCGTGCTGCTTGCCGCCCGCGGCCTCACAGGCACCGACCATGTGGACGGGAGGGAGACGAAATGATGTCTTTCCCCTTCCACATCGTCATAGCGCCTATCCTGCTGCCGCTGATTACCGCGGCCCTTCTGCTGTTCTTCGACGAGCGCCAGCGCGTGGCGAAGGCCGCCATCAGCCTCACCTCTACCGTGCTGTTGCTGGTGGTCGCCATATTACTGTTCCGCGAGGTGAACTCGACGGTCAATACAGAGATCGCCGCCGTGGTTTCGAGCGGCGTCTATCTGCTCGGCAACTGGCCGGCGCCCTTCGGCATCGTGCTCGTCGCCGACCGTCTTTCAGGCCTGATGGTGCTGCTGACGGCGCTGCTTGCCATTCCCTCCTTGATCTATTCGATGGCGAAGTGGCACAGGTCGGGCGCGCATTTCCATTCGCTGTTCCAGATGATGCTGATGGGTGTCAACGGCGCGTTCCTGACCGGGGACCTGTTCAATCTCTTCGTGTTCTTCGAAGTGATGCTGGCGGCTTCCTATGGCCTGCTGCTGCATGGTTCCGGCCAGCAGCGCGTGAAGGCAGGGCTGCATTACATCGCCATCAACCTTGTCGCCGCGCTGTTCTTCCTGATCGGCGTCAGCCTCATCTATGGCGTGACAGGCACACTGAACATGGGCGATCTCGCCCATCGTATCGAGGGCCTCAACCCGGATCAGCGTATGCTCTTGGAAACCGGCTCTGCCGTCCTCGGCATCGCCTTTCTGGTCAAGGCCGGCATGTGGCCGTTGAATTTCTGGCTGCCCTCCGCCTATGGTGCGGCGTCGGCCCCGGTGGGCGGGCTCTTCGCCATCATGAGCAAGGTCGGGATTTATGTCATCGCCCGCCTGTCCTTTCTGCTCTTCGGGCAGACGGCGGGAGAATCTGCCAGCTTCGGCCATGATGCCCTGCTTGTCGGCGGCATCGCCACCATCATTTTCGGGGCCATCGGCGTTCTGGCGTCGCAGGCGCTGGGGAGGCTTGCCGGTTTTTCGGTTCTCGTCTCGTCAGGAACGCTTCTCGCCGCCATGGGCACCGGCAATCCGACGGTTGCGGCCGGCGCGCTTTATTACATGGTCAGCTCCACCCTCACCATCAGCGCCTTCTTCATGCTGATCGAACTCGTCGAGCGCGGACAGGATGCGGGCGCAAACGTTCTGGCCGTGACCATGGAGGCCTATGGCGAGGGCGAGGAAGAAGAGGAGGAAGAAGAAGTCGGGGTGACCATGCCCGCCACCATAGCGGTGCTCGGCGCCTGTTTTGCGGCCTGCGGCATTCTTCTCGCCGGCCTGCCGCCGCTTTCGGGCTTCATCGCCAAATTCTCGATGCTGACCGCCATTCTCAACCCTTCCGGGCTTGGCGCCAATGACAGCGTTTCCACGCTCTCCTGGTGGCTGGTTTTCCTGATCGTCTTTGCCGGTTTCGCTTCGCTGATCTCGATGACCCGTGCCGGCATCCGCACCTTCTGGGCTTCCATTGAAGGCACCGTGCCGCGCGTGCTCGTCATCGAAATCGCGCCCATCATGCTGCTGCTCGGGCTGACACTTGCCATGACCGTGCAGGCGGGTCCGGTGATGCGCTACATGCAGGAGACGGCGCGTATTCTCGACCTGCCGGCGAGTTATATTCAGGGCGTGATTTCCGCACCGCGAGCGGGTACCAATCCGGAGGCCGAACCATGATGAGCCGTCTCCTGCCCTACCCGCTGCTGACGATCTCGCTGATCTTCTTCTGGCTGACGATCAACAGCTTTTCGCCGGGGCATTTGCTGCTTGGCACCGGTGTCGCGCTCATCGCCTCCTGGGCGATGGCGTCGCTCAGGCCCGCCAAGCCGCGCATCCGCAACTGGCACAAGCTCGCAATGCTGATCCTGATCGTGCTTTACGATATCATCAGGTCCAATATCTCAGTCGTGAAGATCATCCTGTTCAAGCGCGAAAGGGACCGCAAATCCGGCTTCCTGGCGGTGCCGCTCGATATTCGCGACCCGATGGCGCTGGCCGTTCTGGCGACGATCCTCACCTCGACGCCCGGAAGCGCATGGCTCGAATATAATTCCAGCCAAGGCACGCTTCTGCTTCACGTTCTCGACGATGTGGATGAGGCGGCCTGGATAAGCCTCATCAAGAACCGATATGAAAAACTGCTGATGGAGATATTCGAATGAGTTCGATTATTCTTTTCTGGTCCTTTTCGCTGGCGCAGCTCATGCTCGCCATCGCCATGGCGATCTCCGTCTATCGTATCGCCATCGGCCCGCGCGCGCAGGACCGCGTGCTGGGCATGGATACGCTCTATGTCAACGCCATGCTGCTTCTCCTGACCTTCGGCCTGCGCACCGGCAATGACATCTACTTCGAGGCATCGCTGCTGATCGCCATCCTCGGCTTCGTCTCAACCGTCGCCCTTTCCAAATTCCTGATGCGCGGCGAGGTGATCGAATGAGCGAAGCACACGAATTCCCGCTCTGGGCGGCCATTGCCGTGGCTTTCT
Source organism: Agrobacterium sp. ST15.13.013 (assembly GCF_027956525.1). Lineage (NCBI taxonomy): Bacteria > Pseudomonadati > Pseudomonadota > Alphaproteobacteria > Hyphomicrobiales > Rhizobiaceae > Agrobacterium > Agrobacterium sp. ST15.13.013. The sequence continues at coordinate 35,805 of NZ_JAQKGP010000003.1, read as the reverse complement.
TCGTGCTGCTCGGCGCCTCGCTGACACTGATCGGCACCATCGGCTTTGCCAGACTGAACAGCTTCTATGAGCGTCTGCATGCGCCCACGCTCGGCACCAGCTGGGGCACCGGCGGCATTGTCATGGCCTCGATCATCTATTTCTCCGTCTCCGGCGACCGCTTCGCCTTCCACGAAATCTTCATCGGCATCTTTATGACGGTGACGACCCCGGTTTCCCTGATGCTGCTGGGGCGCGCGGCGCTTTATCGGGACCGGGCGGAACAGAATTCGGATAATCGGGAGCATCTTTAGAGCGCCGGGCTACTTTGCCCGGCTGTTCGCCACTGCCTCAATTGCGATGGCCATGACTTCCAGATCGCTTTCCGGCAGTGCATTTGCTGCCGAAGCGATCTTTGCTTTCAGCAGATCATGGCCAGTCAGCGCGGCTGTTTTCTTCTCAAAATCAAGCAATGCGTTCGGAGTGCTATCCAGAACGGTGGCTATCCGAACGAGTGTCGCCAGATCGGGCTCCCTTCGGCCCATGATGTAATTGCCGTAACGACGCTCCGTAAGTCCCGCTCGGCGGGCAACTTCCGCATTGGAGAGACCAAGCTCCTTCGCGCGCCTTTTCAGATTTGCTGCAAATGATTCCATAGGAACAGATTGTTCCTGACAGAAACCACGGGTCTATGTACATTATGGCGTTAACGATCACGTCATTATAGGTAGGCCATGCCGCTCAGCGCCGATTATCTCTATCTCATCGCGGGCTGCAGTTTCGTCCTGGCGGCTTACCTCTGGCTCGAATGGCAGACCCGCATTCGACCCCTGCTCTTACCAAGCTCGGAGATTAAACGCCTTGCCGATGACCTGATTGAACGACATGGCGAGCGCGCGGAGGAATTCGCCGCAATGGAAGAAGACCGGGCATGGCGCTATTCGCGAAGCTTCGAGCAGGGCAAATGGCGGCGTGTGCGCAGAGAACTTGAGTGCCGCGACAATATCCCGTAGCAGGATAATTCAGGATCGACCCTTGGCACTGCGATTTTTGAGATTTTTCGGCACATGACAAAGTCTACGCATACACCCGAGTATCGGCTTCTTGTTGAGATACTGACCGACACGCGGCGAAAAGCAGGGTTAACCCAGCAGCAAATCGCAGATCGGCTGGGTAAGCCACAGTCCTATGTCGCAAAGGCCGAAGGGGCTGAAAGACGCATAGATGTCGTTGAGTTTGCAAAACTGTCGGCGGCGATGGATCAAGACCCGATACAGCTTCTCAGCCTTTTACTCGAGCGAATAAAAGAACAATGCTCTCCTCTCTGATCAAGACTGTTTCGAAGCAATAACTTTGCGAAAAGTGAGGGAAATTCGTCGCTTCGGGCTGTCCTAACTCCATTCACGATATCCGATTTTCGAGCCGGAATTTCATGGGTCCACCCGTAGCGGCCAGCGTCTCTCAGCAAGATGCCGGAGCGAGGTTGAAGCAAGACGCCGCATATGGCTGGCCCACGCAATTCGCGGAAAACCATCTCGCAGGCAGATAGAAGGCTTAGCGATACGATCCCATCGTTAAAACAGGGCACACAATCGACATGCGCGCTGATGCCCTGCCCGGGAAGATATTCGTTCGCGATAACCTGATCGGGCAAATCCCGGCAATAACCTGTGGTAACCAACCGCTCCGCGAACACGCCAAGCCATGGCGGCAACGGCCCGATATACGCATCCGCGGTAACAGCGCGCGCTTTATAGTCGTACCGATAACCGAAATGCTGCACGCGGCGTTTCAACTCCGTGCTCCACACGCCCGCATCCAGTTTGTCAGCGACGGCGATCTCCTCCTCTGGAGAGAGAAAGCCGTCAAAATAGACAATGCCGGGAGGTAGAAGAGGTGGGCTTGTGACACGATCCATTTGCGGGCTGCTCTCCAACTGCCTGCAACAAACAGGGTTGGCCTATGGTTACACCGGGCCTATCAAAAGCATATGATGGCGGTAGCTACTCATCGAAATTTGCCTGCAAATGGACAAGCCGTCCATGCGCACAATCCATCAACAATGCAATTGGAGATAAATGGTGCCCGGAGGCGGATTTGAACCACCGACACGCGGATTTTCAATCCGCTGCTCTACCAACTGAGCTATCCGGGCACTTCAGGTCCTTGAAGAACCTCCGCTTTTGGCGGGCGGGGCTGTTTGGTGCCCCGAAAGTGAGCGGGGTTATAACATCTTGTTCGGACATGGCAAGCGCCATCGCGAAGTTTTTTGACAGTTTTTTCACGGTGCCTGTGGATGGCTCGAAAGTCTGCCCCGCGAAGGCCGGATTGCGGCGGAAAACCCGCTCCTGGGCATCCGCCGGGCCAGCGGGTGCCGGCGTGGCAGGTAGCGGCTTACGCCCCCTCATTGCGTCGTGCGGCAAGGCCAAGCGCAATTGGCACAACGGCCACCAGCGCCGCCATGACGGGCGAGGAAGCGAAGATGCGGCTGGCAAGCGAGCTGACGGCGACGGAGCGCACCACCGTCATCAGGCGGGAATTCTCGCCGTCGCGCTCGTGGTGGGGCCGTGCGGGCGCGTGGCGGGAATGCTGGGCAGCCTCCAGCCGTTTGACATCGCGGCTGATCTTGTCGACCTGTTTGCGAAGCTCGTCCAATTCGGCGCGCAGCGCCGGGTCGATGGTATTTGCGGTCCGCGTTCTCCTGGCTGCGGGCTTTTCCGCCTTTGCTTCGGCAGCTACAGCTTCGGCCTCTTCCTCCAGTTCGGCCAATTCGTCGTCCAGGTCGGATGGCTTGTCGAAACCGTGGGATCGCAGTGGTGCTTTCATCGTTGTCTCCTGACGCATGCTAAATTGCTGCGGCGGGCAGTTTTGCCCGGTCAGCCCCTTCAACGCCTCAACTGAGCAAAGGATGCACGGAAAGCGGGGAGGCAGGCATAATAAAACAGGCCCCGAAGGACCTGTTCAATGTCTCGCGTGAAGCCTCAGGCCGCCTTGGCGGCGCTGGCATAAGGATCGAAGCGACCGTAGAAGGTCTCGCCCTTGGCGGCCATCTCCTTCAGCAGCGGCGTCGGCCTGAAGCGTGGGCCATAGGTCTCGCTGAGCTTTTCGGCGAGTGCCACGAAGGTCTTGACGCCCATGCCATCGATGTAGGACAGCGCGCCGCCGGTATAAGGTGCAAAGCCGAAACCGAGGATGGAGCCGACATCCGCCTCACGCGGATCGGTGACGATGCCTTCTTCCACCGTGCGGGCGGCTTCCAGCGCCACGGTGACGAGGAAGCGCTGTTTCAGTACCTCCATATCCACCGCTTCAGGCTTCTGCTGCGGATAGAGGTCCTTCAGGCCGGGCCAGAGGGATTTCTTGGCGGGCTTTTGCGGATAGTCGTAGAAGCCCTTGGCGTTCTTGCGGCCGAACCGGCCCTCGCCTTCCACCAGCTTCTTCACGAGTTCCATATGGCGCGGATCAACCGCCTTTTCGCCGAGATCGGCGACGGTGGCTTTCAGGATCTTGTAGGAAAGATCGATCGCCACCTCGTCGTTCAGCGCCAGCGGGCCGACCGGCATGCCGGCGAATTTAGCGGCATTTTCGATCATGGCGGGCGGAACGCCTTCGATCAGCATGTCGTAACTTTCCGCCATATAGCGCAGCACGCAGCGATTGACGAAGAAGCCGCGTGTATCGTTGACGACGATCGGCGTCTTTTTGATTTTCGCCACGTAATCCAGCGCGACGGCGAGCGCCTTGTCGCCCGTTTCCTTGCCAAGGATGACTTCCGTCAGCATCATCTTCTCGACAGGCGAGAAGAAGTGGATGCCGATGAAATCCACCGGGCGCTTGGAGTTCTTCGCAAGACCAGTGATTGGCAAGGTAGAGGTGTTGGAGGCGAAGATCGCGCCTTCAGGCAACACGGCTTCCACGGCCTCGATGACGGCCTTCTTCACGTCGCGGTCCTCGAACACGGCTTCGATGACGAGATCGGCGTCGGAGAGCGCGGCGTAATCCGCTGTCGGGGTAACGAGGTCGAGCAGGGCCTTGCCTTCATCCTGCGTCAGCCTGCCCTTGGTTATGGCGGCCTTGACGCTTTCCTCGCAATGGCCCTTGCCCTTGTCGGCGGCTTCCTGGTCCCGGTCCACCAGCGTGACGGGGATACCGGCTGCGGCGGTAACATAGGCCACGGCAGCACCCATGAAGCCCGCGCCGACGACGCCGACCTTCTTGAACTCCGTCTTCGGCTGGCCTGCCGGGCGACGCGCACCCTTGTTCAGTTCCTGCATGGAAATGAACAGCGAGCGGATCATGCCGAAGGCTTCCTTCGAGCGCAGGATTTCGGTGAAATAACGCTGCTCCACCTTCAGCGCGGTATCGAAGGGCAATTGCAGGCCTTCATACACGCATTTCAGGATGGCGAGGGCGGCCGGATAGTTACCGGCGCTTTCGCGGCGCAGGATGGCCGGTGCGGCCGGCCAGAGCTGAGCTGCGGCCGGCGTCCAGATGCCGCCGCCGGGGGCCTTGAAGCCCTTTTCATCCCAAGGTGCGACCGGCTTCAGGCCGTCCTTGATCATCTGCTTTGCGGTTGCGACCAGCTGATCCGGCTCCACCACCTGATGAACCAGCCCCATGGCCTTGGCGCGCGCGCCGGTCAGCGACTGGCCGGTCGTCATCATCTGCAAGGCGGATTGCGCGTCCGTCAGGCGCGAGACGCGCTGGGTGCCGCCGGCGCCGGGGAAGATGCCGACCTTAACTTCCGGCAGGGCGATCTTGAGGCTCTTGGCACTGGAGGCCACGCGGCCATGGCAGGCGAGCGAAAGCTCAAACGCGCCACCCATGCAGGTGCCATTGATGGCCGAGACCCACGGCTTGCCATTGGTCTCGATCTTGCGGAACAGGCCGGTCATGCGACCGACGAGTTCGAACAGCTTCGCCGCGGCAGCGTCGGGGCTTTTCGCCTTTTCGTCATTATAAAGGGCGAACATGGACTTCAGCATCGACAGATCGGCACCGCCGGAAAAGCTGCTTTTGCCCGAAGTGAAGACGACGCCCTTGACCGCGCCATCGGCAACGGTGGCATCGACAATGGCGTTCAGTTCCTCAAGAACCTCTGACGTGAAGACATTCATGGATTTTTCCGGCATGTCCCAGGTGACGAGGGCAATGCCGTCTGCGTCCGTCTCGATGGTGAAATTGGTGTAAGTGCTCATTTGGGATTCCTCTTCCCTCAAATTTCCCTGCGGTTACGACAGTCCGATTGCAAGGCCGATACAACTGACCACAAGAACGAGAAACACGATCAAGCCCCAACGCTCTGCCCGGAGCCGTCGGATGTGGACAGCGGAAACAGGGCGGATGGACGCCCTATGATCCTGTGCCATATCCTTTTCCAGATTGTGCCGCGCCAGTTGCTGTTCGATCTCATTCTTGGGCCGCTCGTAAACCTCGCGCCTCATGGCCTGCCTCAAACCCGCTCGATAACCGTCGCCGTGCCCATGCCCGCGCCGATGCAGAGCGTGACGAGCGCGGTGTTCAGATCGCGCCGCTCCAGCTCATCCAGGACAGTACCGAGGATCATCGCGCCGGTTGCGCCGAGCGGATGGCCCATGGCGATGGCGCCGCCATTGACGTTCATCCGATCATGGCTGATGTCGAAAGCCTGCATGTAACGCAGGACGACGGCGGCGAAGGCTTCGTTGAGTTCGAAAAGATCGATATCGGCAAGCGACATTCCGGTCTTTTTCAGGAGCTTCTCGGTCACATCCACCGGGCCGGTCAGCATCAGCGCCGGATCGGAACCGATATTGGCGAAAGCCCTGATGCGGGCGCGGGGTTTCACGCCCATCGCCTCGCCGCCCGCCTTGGAGCCGACCAGCACGGCGGCGGCGCCATCGACAATGCCGGAAGAGTTGCCGGCGTGGTGCACGTAGTTAATCCGCTCCACCTCCGGGTGGGCCATGATGCCAACGGCTTCAAAGCCACCCATTTCACCCGGCATCTGGAAGGAAGGATTGAGGGAGGCAAGCGCCTGCATATCGGTGCCGGGGCGCATGTGCTCGTCGCGATCAAGGATCGTCAGACCGTTCTGGTCCTTCACCGGAATGACCGACTTGTTGAAATAGCCCTTTTCCCAGGCATGCGCCGCACGCTTCTGGCTCTCGACAGCATAAGCATCGACATCGTCACGGGAGAAGCCGTATTTGGTGGCGATGAGATCGGCCGAAACGCCCTGCGGCATGAAGAAGGCCGGGAAGTTGACCGAGGGGTCCATGTACCAGGCGCCACCAGACATGCCCATGCCGACGCGCGACATGCTTTCGACGCCGCCGGCGATGACGATATCGTCCGAGCCGGCCTTGACCTTGCCGGCTGCGAAGTTGATGGCATCGAGACCCGAGGCGCAGAAGCGCGAGATCTGCATACCCGGCGCCTTGTTGGAGTAACCCGCCTCAAAGGCGGCGGCTTTCGGGATCACCGCGCCGGCATCCATGACAGGATCGACGCAGCCCATGATGATGTCATCGACAGCAGAGGTGTCGAGCCCGTTGCGATCGCGGATGGCTTCCAGCGTCTTGGCGGCCAGGCGAACGGAGGGCACCTCATGCAGGCTGCCATCCTTCTTGCCGCGTCCGCGCGGGGTGCGGACATGGTCGTAGATAAATACGTCGGTCATAAACTCTCTCCCTGCGGCGTGTTTACCGCCAACCTTCTCAGAATGCTTCCGCAGCCAGTTCCATCATGGTGTCCGCGCCGGTTTCGATGCGGGCCTTGCGCAGCGCCGTTTCCGGCATGATGCGCTCCATGTAAAACTTCGCCGTGACAAGCTTGGTCTTGAGGAAATCCTCGTCCGAAGTGCTGCCTGCCGCTAGCGCTTCACTGGCGGCTTTCGCCATGCGCGCCTGCATGTAACCCAGCACCACGATGCCGAAGAGATGCATATAATCGGTCGAACCGGCCCCGGCATTGTCGGGCTTGGCCATGGCGTTCTGCATGAACCACATGGTTGCGGCCTGCAGGTCGTTCAAGCCCTTCTTCAGGCCCTTGGTGTAAAGGCTGAGCTTTTCATCAGCGCGGTTTTCCTCACAGAAATCGCCGATTTCCTTGAACAGTGCCATGACGGCGCGGCCGCCATTCATGCCGAGCTTGCGACCGACCAGATCGAGCGCCTGAATGCCGTTGGCACCTTCGTAGATCATGGTGATACGCGCATCGCGGACATATTGGCTCATGCCATGTTCTTCGATGTAGCCATGGCCGCCGAAGACCTGCTGCGCCATCACGGCGTGGTCGAAGCCCTTGTCAGTAAGCACACCCTTGAGGATCGGCGTGACGAGGCCGAGCAGGTCATCCGCTGTCTGGCGCTCCTTCTCATCGGTTGAGCGATGGGCGATGTCGGATTGCAGCGCCGTCCACAGCAGGAAGGCGCGGCCCGCCTCGTTATAGGCCTTGATGGTCATCAGCGTGCGGCGGATATCCGGATGCACGATGATCGGATCGGCCTTCTTGTCCGGGAATTTCGCGCCGGAAAGCGAGCGGCCCTGAATGCGCTCTCGGGCATATTCGACAGCGTTCTGATAGGCGATCTCACCGACGGAAAGACCCTGCAGGCCGACGCCAAGGCGGGCCTCGTTCATCATCACGAACATGGCCGACAGGCCCTTGTTTTCCGCACCAAGCAGATAACCCGTCGCGTCATCGTAATTCATGACGCAGGTGGCGTTGCCGTGAATGCCCATCTTGTGTTCGATGGCGCCGCAGGTGACGCCGTTGCGCTCGCCGAGCGTGCCGTCTTCCTTGACCAGGAACTTCGGTACGATGAAGAGCGAAATGCCCTTGGTGCCCTCAGGCGCGCCTTCAATGCGGGCAATCACCAGATGGACGATATTGTCAGTCATGGAATGTTCGCCGGCGGAGATGAAGATCTTCTGGCCGGAAATTTTGTAGCTGCCGTCAGCCTGCGGCACAGCCTTGGTGCGCAGCATGCCGAGATCGGTGCCGCAATGGGGTTCGGTGAGGTTCATGGTGCCGGACCACGTTCCCTCGACCATCTTCGGCAGATAGGTTTCTTTCTGCTCCTGCGTGCCATGGACGAGGACGGCAGCGATGGCGCCCTGCGTCAGGCCGGGATACATCATCAGCGACAGGTTGGCGGACGACATATATTCGCCAATGGCGGCATGCAGCGTGTAGGGCAAGCCCTGTCCGCCAAATTCCGGCGGCACGGCAAGACCGATCCAGCCGCCCTCGCAATAGGCGTCATAGGCATCCTTGAAACCATCCGGCACCGAAACCGAACCGTCATCGGCGCGCTTGCAGCCCTGTTGATCACCGGAAAGGTTGAGCGGGAAAAGCCGCTCTTCGGCAAGCTTTGCGGCTTCACCGGTAATGGCCTCGATCATATCGGGGGTTGCGTCCTCGAAGCCGGGCAGGTTGTTATACCGCTCGAGGCCAAGAACGTCGTTCAGGATAAAAAGCGTGTCTTTAACTGGGGCCTTGTAAACAGGCATTACCGATGTTCCTCCGCATCGTGGGCGCCGGCGATAATCCGGCCGATATGGGATGACAATATTTGACGTGCGCGTAAACGTCAAATAAATTTCGGCGGAATATTCCTTCTCCTTTTTCGCGCAACGTATATCCGGCCCGGCGTCAGGCGGCCATGCGCCGTAAAAGTTAAAAAATTCCGACCATAGTTAACCACTTCTTTACCACGTTTCGTGAATTCTCCCGACAGAGGTAACTGCTTCGTACTCGGCGCATTTTCCTCAAAGGGGGCAAATACCGGCTCTGGAATTGCTGCATGTTGCGGCGACGGCGTGTTCAGGCAGGCCACGTCGCGACATATAACCGGGCACAGCGGGCGGAAGCGAAGCGAGCGAAAAGATGAACGGATTGCGATCGAAAAACCAACAGCCAAGCGACAGGTCGTCTCTTGATGCTCTCAATCGCACCATTGAAGGCCTTGAAGCCCGCATCGAGGGGCTGATGAGCCAGAAGTTCCCGCGCGATCCGCGATCCGCGAGCGCTCAGGCAGAGCCCAAGACCGAGCCCTATGCCGCGTCGCGTGAGCCCCGCGCTGCCGTTACGCCACCGCAGCTTGATCCCGTCAACGAAATCCGCCAGCGCCAGCGTCTTCTCGAGGCAAGCTTCCAGCGCCCGCAGGAACCCGCCGTCCGCCCGGAACGGACGATTACCCGGCCGCTCGCGCCGGCATATGGCTCGAGGGAAACCCAGCAGACGGCCGCTCCCGCGCCGCGCGCCCGTGCCATGCCGCCCCATCAGGAACCGCAGCGCGATGACGCAGCCCTGCAGGAGATCGCCCAGGCGCTGGTCAATCTGCGGCACGAGCTGAAGCACGATATCGCCGAGGGCGTTGCCCGCGAAGCGCAGGGACTGCGTGCCGAAATCCGCAATATCCGTGCGGTGGCGGAAGACCAGCAATTCATCGGCGATCTGCGCGACGACATCGCGCGGTTGGCCGGCAGCATCGACCAGCTCGGCAATCTGGCGTCCCCTGACGCTTATGGCCTGCGCAACGAATTCGAGGACCTGCGCGCCACCATCGACCAGCTGGCACGCGAAGACAGCGTACACCGGATCGAAAGCCGCTGGAACAATGTGGAAGACACGCTGCGCGGTTTCGACGCCGGCGCGTTGCAGGATGAGATCGTTTCGCTCGCTTATCGTCTCGATGACATCAAGACGCAGCTTGGCGGCATGAGCAACAATCCGGCCGTGCGCGTGCTCGAAGACAAGCTGATTGCGATTGCCAGCGCCGTGGAGCAGCTCGGCAAGCACATCCAGCCGAACGAAGCGGCCTTTACCGAACAGTTTTCCGGTCTCGACCAGCGGCTGGATGAAATCAGCCGCGCCATTGCCGCATCCGGCACGCGCTCCAATGCGCAGGCAACGGACAATGCGCTGGCGCAGCGTCTGGAGAACCGGCTGAACGGCCTTGCCGAACAGCTTGGCGACATCAACCGCCTTGCCGCCGCAAAACCTGAACCGGCGCCGGACCTCACCGCCCGCCTTGAAGCGCTGGCCGGCAAGATCGACGAACTCAGCACCGCCCGCGACGCCGCGCAGTTGCATGAGCGGCTGGACCAGCTGTCGCTGCTTCTGGAACGGTCGCAGCGCCCCTCGCAACAGGCGGAACTGACCTCTTTCCTCAGCGATATTTCCCGCAAGATCGACGCGCTGGATCACGGCGCCGTCAATGACGGCTTGGCCGAGCGGCTCGACCTGCTCTCCCGGCGGATCGAGGACCTCGATTATCGTTACAGCCAGCCGCAGCCGGCATCGGACCTCAGCGAAAGCGCTTTCTCGCGTCTGGAAGAGCGGCTCGGCAACATTGCCGCCCGCCTCGACGAGACCGCCCATGCCGCGCCCGCCGACAGCCATGCGCTCGCAAGCCTCGAAAACCAGATCGCCCATCTCTCGACGCTGATCAGCCAGCCGGTGCAGATGCAGGCCGCGGCCATGCCGCCTGAACTCGACGCCCGCATGGCGGCCATCGAAGACTACATGGCGTCCAACGACGAATATATCATCGAGGCAGCCCGGCAGGCGGCCGAGGCCGTTCTGGACGCCTATACCCGCAACAATCTCTCGGCCGGCGCCAACCTTGCCGACATGAGCATGCTAACCGATCTTGCGACCGATCTGCGCAGTCTCGAAGCCTTGAGCCGCAATACCGAAGAACGTACGCACCGCACATTCGAAGCGCTGCATGAGACGCTGGTGCAGATTGCCGGCCGGCTGGACAACCTCGACAATGCTCCGGTCTACCGCGAACAGGCCGCGCAGCGCAGCGTTGCGCAACCTGGGGCGGTCCCCGCGCGCGAACATGTGTCCATGCCGGCCGCCGTTTTCCCGGAAGAGGGTTATATTGCCGAAGAACAGGCCATTCTCGACGACGACGAGAAGGATGCGGACGCCATCGTGCCTCCTGCTGCAGCGAAACCCGCGAAGGTGGAAAAAAAGAGCCTGCTCGCCGGCCTGACGAAGAGTTTCAAAACGGGTACTGCAAAGACCGTCAAAGCCGAAAAAGAACCGATATCGGCCTCCTCCTCCTCCTCCCGCACGCAGGTTGAGCCCGCCCCGTCGCTCGATCCGATCGACGTTCTGCCTGCCGGTCAGGAGAACGAACTTCTGGAGCCTGGTTCGGGCGCGCCCGATATCAAGAAAATCCTCGAGCGCGTTCGCGCCAGCCAGGTGGCCGCCAGCGGCAAGGCCGCAGACGCCGAAGGACGGACGGATTTCATTGCCGCCGCCCGTCGTGCAGCGCAGGCCGCCGCCATGGAAACATCGCCGGAGAAGCTGGACACAGGCAAGAAGAGCCGCAAGACTGACACCTCCACGCTTTCGCGCTATCGTCGCCCGTTGCTGCTCGGCATCGGCGCCATTCTTCTGGCAATGATGGCCATGCCGCTCGTCAAGACACTGATCGGCGGCGCGGAAGCTCCGGCGCCGATCATCGAGCAGAAGACGGACCAGGGCCCGGTTTCCGCGCTTCCCGAAACGGGTGAGAAGGCCGTGACCATTCCGTCCGATCTCGCCATCGATCCGGAACAGGCCGCATCCGCCGATAGCATCGAAAACACCGCACCGGCGGAAAATATCATCGATCCACGCACCATCGGCGGCGCGCCGCTGCCAGACGAGCCGCCGGTTGCCGACGTTCCCGCCGTGGATGCGGCAAATTCCGGCACCGTCGCGCAGAACGAACCCTCGGCTCCGGCACAGGTTGCCGCCACGACTGTTCCCGTCCAGGACGCCATCACCGTTCCCGCCGGCATCGAACCCGCTTCGCTTGCCGAAGCGGCCGCCAAGGGGGACACGCAGGCGCTGTTCGAGATCGCAGCCCGTTACACCGATGGCCGCGGCGTTGCCGCCGACCGCACCGAGGCGGCAAAGTGGTACAAACTCGCCGCAGATCGCGGCCTCGCACCCGCGCAATATCGCCTCGCCAATCTTTACGAGAAGGCGAACGGCGTCGAACGTAACCTTCCCGAAGCCAAGCGCTATTACACGCTGGCCGCGGAACAGGGCAATGCGGGCGCCATGCATAATCTCGCCGTCCTGCTCGCTTCCGATGCGGCCGGTCAGCCGGATTTCGCCGCCGCCGCGCAATGGTTCATCAAAGCCTCCGACCTCGGCGTTCGTGACAGCCAGTTCAATCTCGCTATTCTTTATGCACGCGGCAGCGGCGTGAAGCAGGACATCGAGGAATCCTACAAGTGGTTCGCCATCGCAGCCAAGGATGGTGACGCCGACGCCGCCCAGAAGCGCGACGAAGTGGCGGGGGCCTTGAACCCGCAGCAGCTTCAGAGCGCAAAGGCCAAGGTGGACGCCTGGAAGGTCAAGCCGCTTTCGGAAGACGCCAACAGCGTCAACCCGCCTGAGGAATGGGCTGGCAAGGAGGGCGTGAAGACCGCCTCCGTGGACATGGAAAAGGCGATCCGCAACATTCAGGCGATCCTGAACAAGAACGGTTTCGATGCCGGCCAACCTGACGGCAAGCTCGGCAAGAACACCGTGACGGCCATCAAGGACTTCCAGAAATCCGTGGGCCAGACCCCGGACGGGCGCATTACCAACGAACTGGTCACCGCGCTTCTCGCCCGCAACAAATAAACATTCAAGAACCGGCGAAGCGGCCCTTTGGCCGCTTTCGCTCAGCCCGGCGCAGGAATGTGACCCGCTGCCGACACACGGCCGCTATCTTTCCAAATTATCAACGTATTTGCCGTTGAATGTTGACAGGTCAGGCCCTCGTGGGCATGACGGATGAAGATCGGGCATGCCCGGTCTTTTCAGACAGAAAGTGTAAATCGCGGCGCGGCCCCCTCACCCGGACAAGCCATGCCGCCCGGAACCATTTGCCCGAGGTCCGAGCCGTGACTGTCTATCTGCCGATCGCAGAACTGTCGGTGAATATTTTCATCATTCTCGGCATGGGCGCGGCCGTCGGTTTTCTGTCCGGCATGTTTGGCGTGGGCGGCGGCTTTTTGATTACCCCGCTTCTGATTTTCTACAATATTCCGCCTGTGGTGGCCGTGGCGACGGGCGCGAACCAGGTGGTGGCTTCCTCCGTTTCCGGCGCGATCACGCATTTCCGGCGCGGGACGCTCGATGTCAAGCTCGGCACCGTCCTGCTCGTCGGCGGTCTTGTGGGCGCGACGGTCGGCGTCTGGATATTCTCCTTCCTGCGCAGCATCGGCCAGCTCGATCTCATCGTTTCGCTCCTCTATGTCATCCTGCTCGGCGCCGTCGGCGGCCTGATGCTGAAAGAAAGCATTTCGGCGCTCCGCCGCGCTGCACGCAACGAAGCCGTGACGTTGCGCCGGCCGGGCCATCATAATTGGGTGCACCGCCTGCCGCTGAAAATGCGGTTCAAGAAATCGAAGATCTATCTCAGCATCATTCCCGTCGTCACGCTGGGTTTCGCCATCGGCATCCTCACCTCCGTCATGGGTGTCGGCGGCGGCTTCATCATGGTGCCGGCACTGATCTATCTTCTGCGTATTCCGACCAATGTGGTCGTCGGCACCTCGCTGTTCCAGATCATTTTCGTGACCGCCTATACGACCGTCGTTCAGGCAGCGACCAACTATTCCGTCGATGTGGTGCTGGCCTTCATCCTGATGGTGGCGGGCGTCATTGGCGCGCAATATGGCGTGCGCGTCGGCCAAAAACTGCGCGGCGAACAGCTGCGCGCCCTGCTGGCGCTTCTCGTCCTCGCTGTTGCGCTTCGCCTTGCCGTGTCGCTGGTGGTGCGCCCGGAAGACCTGTTTTCAGTCGCCGTTGGGGGGTTAGGTTATTGATCCGCCATTTGCTGCTTGCCGCCCTTGCGCTGGCCTCATGTCTTTCCCTCGGACAACCGGCTTCGGCCCAGACGCCGCCGCTTGCCCTGCCGCCCGGTCCGCAGCAGCCGCCGCTGCAGGAAAACATCGAAATCGGCGCATCGACCACCGAAATTCCCATCGCTTCGGATTTTCGCGGCGCGGATTTCACCCTCTTCGGCGCACTCAACAATACCGACCAGCTGCTGCTGGCCATCGGACAATATGACATTGTCGTAACGCTGGAAGGGCCGAGCGACTATATGACCGTGCGCAAGAAACAGCGCGTGGCGGGCATATGGATCAATACCAGTGCCATCACCTTCACGCCGCTGCCGGAATCCTATTCCATGGCCAGCACGCGCAATACCGCCGACATCGCCTCGCCCGGAACGCTCCGCGCCATGGGGCTCGGCGTCGACCATCTGTCACTGAAAAGCGCGGTCTTCTCCGGCGTGCCGGACAATGTTTTCGACTTTCAGGAGGCTTATCGGCGTCTGAAGCTTTCCAGCGGCATCTATCGCAACGACACAACCGGGGTGCGGCTGGAACGCACCGGCCTGTTCTGGGCGACTTTGCGCCTGCCGGCCAACGTGCCGAATGGCGTGCATACCGCCCGCGCCTATCTCTTCAAGAGCGGCAAATTCATCGCCCAGCGCGAACTGAAACTGCGCGTCGTCAAGACGGGCATGGAACAGGCGATCACCGATGCCGCGCATCAGACGCCGCTTGCCTATGGCGCGCTCTGCGTTCTGCTGGCAGTCGTGACCGGCTGGGGCGCCAGCATCATCTTCCGCAAAGACTGACCATTTTTTCCGAAAAAGAGAGTGTCTGCCGTCCCAGTCGGCGAAGATAGCATTCGCTTCCGCCAACGGTTTGCGGTAAAATTCAAGGCGTTACAACCCCGCACCCAGGTTATGGCGGTATGTGCGGTTGTGACGGGGATGAAAAGGAGAAATGTCATGTTCAAGCACATTCTCATTCCCACCGATGGCTCGCCGCTGGCACAGATCGCAATCGACCAAGGGTTCGCTCTCGCCAGGGAGGCAGGCGCAAAGGTGACCGTGGTGACGGTATCGGAACCCTTTCACGTGATTGCCAGCGATGTCGAGGACATTGCCGCCATTGCCGAAGAGGAATTTCACCGCTGCGAGGAAGCGGAACATCTGCTGAGGGATACGCAGGCGCATGCCGCGGCCATGGGGCTGGATTGCGAGGCCCTGCTGGCAAGGGCGGGACGGCCGGACGAAGCGATTATCGAAATCGCCGACAAGAGCGGCTGCGATCTCATCGCCATGGCCTCGCACCGACACAGGCGCTTCGTGGAGTTGCTGCTCGGCAGCGTCACGGCCAAGGTGCTCAAGAATTCGAAGATACCGGTGCTGGTCTACCGGCAATAGAGCATTTCCGGTAACTACGTAGCGGTCTTACGTTCGGAAAATACGCTCAGCCGATGAGATTTGAAAATCGCACAGAATAGATGCGGTCCCGCCCCATCAGATGCGCGACGAGCGCGGCGTGATCGAAGAGGCCGCGCATGGCCTTATGGCGCAAATCCAGCCCGCCGCTCATCACCCCGAAAGCCGGCATCAATAGACGCGAACCGTCTGTGGCGAAACAGGGCCGTCGCACCGTCTTTTCACGGCGGCGGACCGTGGCGGAGGGATGCAGGTGCCCGGCGATTTCGCCGGCGGCATCTCCCGGTTTCGGCTCGTGGCGGAAGACGAGAGCGCCGTAAAACATCTCGTCCACCGAAGAGCCCGGCAGATCGACCGTACCATCGGGATCATGGTTGCCGTTTATCCATATCCATTCGCGGCCACGCGCCATCTCGCGAATGAGTTCGCGCAGCGGCAGCGGCAGATGCTGCGAGCCGACGCGATCATGGAAATTGTCACCGAGGCTGACGACGATCCTCGGATCGTAGCGGCTGATCAGCGAGGACAGGATTTTAAGCGTGGCGATGGTGTCGTAGGGCGGCAGCATGGAGCCGCGCCGGGCAAAGGCCGCGCCCTTTTCCAGATGCAGATCGGAGACGACCAGCAGCGAGAGGTCAGGCAGATACAGCCCGCCCAGCGGGTCGCACCAGGCGGCAACGCCATTGATGACGGTCTCGCTGCCAAGGCATTCGAAGCCATTGGAAAATCTGTCGCTCAATGTCAGCCGGCTCAGCAATGTTGTCGTCGTTCCTTCAATGGGTCTTTCCGGACATCGCCTCGGCGATCAGCTCATCGGCGGCTTCCGCCAGCACATCGTCCATCGCTTCGCCCGCCACCGTCTCCCGGCCGATTTCCAGCATGACCGGAACGGCAAGAGGTGAGACATGCTCCAGCGCGCGATGCGTGGTGTGTCCCTTGATTCGCTTCAGCATATCTCCAAGACGGCCAATGTCCAAAAGTCCTGCCGCGGCATCGCGCCGCGTGGCTTCCAGCAGGATATGATCCGGCTCATGGCTGCGAAGAACGTCATAAATAAGATCGGCCGACACGGTCACCTGCCTGCCGGTCTTTTCCTTGCCGGGGTGGCGGCGTTCGATGAGGCCCGAGATGATGGCGCAGTTGCGGAAGGTGCGCTTCAGCATGAAGGATTCGTCCAGCCATGCTTCGAGATCGTCGCCCAGCATGTCTTCGTCGAGCAGGTCTGCAAGCGACAGGCGGCGGGATTTCAGCCGCATGCCGATATCTTCCATGGCCCAGATGGCGAGTGAATAATCGGTGGCAACGAAACCCATCGGCTTGGCGCCGGCCCGCTCCAGCCGCCTCGTCACAAGCATGCCGAGCGTCTGGTGCGCCAAACGCCCCTCGAAGGGATACATGACCATGAAAAAGCGCTTGCGGAAGGGAAAGGTTTCCACCAGCAGCTCGTCGCGCTTTGGGATGATCGACTTTTCCTTCTGGATTTCAAGCCAGTCACGGACCTGATCTGGCAATGCCTGCCAGCGGGCCGGATCGGCAAGCATGGAGCGCACCTGATCCGCCAGGTAGGTCGAGAGCGGAAACTTGCCGCCTGCATAGGAGGGAATCTTCGGATCGAGGGAGAAAGCCTGCGAAACCAGACATTCGTTCTCGCGGATACCTTCAAAACGCAGCACCTTTCCGGCAAACAGGAATGTGTCCCCCTGCACCAGCTGTTCGAGAAAATATTCCTCGACCTTGCCGAGTGACATGCCGCCGCGCCCGACCGTGCCCTTGGCGTTGCGTTTGACCATGCGGACATTGAGTTCAGCTGCCTCGACGATGGTGCCAAGGTTAAGGCGATATTGCTGGGCAACGGCTGGATTGGAAACGCGCCAGCGCCCATCCTTCATCTGGCGGATGCGAGCATAACGCTCATAGGTGCGCAGCGCATAACCACCGGTGGCGGTAAAATCCACCACCCGGTCGAAGGTGGGGCGCGGCAAATCGGCATAGGGCGAGGCGCTGGTCACTTCTCGATAGAGCTCATCCGCATCGAAGGGTTCGGCGCAGGCCATGCCGAGCACATGCTGGGCGAGAACATCGAGCGCGCCTTCGGCAATGGGCGGGGTATCCTGCGCGCCGATGTAATTGGCATCCAGCGCGGCCCGGCACTCCATCACCTCGAAGCGGTTGGCGGGAACGAGGATCGCCTTTGAAGGCTCGTCCATACGGTGATTGGCGCGCCCGATACGCTGGGCAAGACGGCTTGCGCCTTTTGGCGCGCCGACATGCACCACCAAGTCCACATCGCCCCAGTCTATGCCGAGATCGAGCGTAGAGGTCGCGACAACAGCGCGCAGCTTGTTTTCCGCCATCGCCGCCTCCACCCTGCGGCGCTGGCCGGCATCCAGCGAACCGTGATGCAGTGCAATCGGCAGGTTGTCGTCATTGACGGTCCAGAGTTCCTGGAAGACCCTTTCCGCCTGTGAGCGCGTATTCACAAAGACCAGCGTGGTCTGATGCCGCTTCAACGCCTCGTACAAGTCCTTGCCGGCATAACGCGCGGAATGGCCGGACCACGGAATGCGCTCTTCCGTTTGCAGAATGGAGATATCCGGCTTTGCGCCCCCTTCGACCGTGATGAGGCCGGCCGGCGGCTCGCCCTGTCCCTGCGGCGCAAGGTAACGGCGCAAATCCATCGGATCGGCGACCGTGGCCGACAGGCCGATAAAACGCACATCCGGCGCGTGCCTGCGCACCCGCGCGAGCGCCAGCGACAGCAGATGGCCGCGTTTGGATGTGACGAGCGAGTGCAACTCATCAAGCACCACATATTTCAGATCGCGGAAAAAGCGCTCCGCCTCCTTATTGGCAAGCAGCAGTGAGACCTGCTCCGGTGTCGTCAGCAGGATATCCGGCGGCCTCACCTTCTGGCGCTGGCGTTTCGCCTGGGGCGTATCGCCGGTACGGGTTTCGATGACAATCGGCAGACCCATTTCGGAAACGGGTTTGGTGAGATTTCGCTCGATATCGACTGCAAGCGCCTTCAGCGGCGAGATGTAGAGGGTGTGCACGCCGACAAAGCCGGAGCCGGGCGGAACCTTGCCGCGCTCTGTGAGAGCGGTGAGCGAGGCCAGGAAGCCACCCAGCGTTTTGCCTGCGCCTGTTGGGGCGATCAGGAGCATGTTTTCCCCGCCCCTCGCCCGTGCCATCAGCTCCAGCTGATGGGCGCGCGCAGACCACCCTTTTTCGGCAAACCATTTCTGGAATGGAAGGGGCAAGGTGCCGACATGCGTGCCGGACGTGGGAGACTCGGTATGTTTCACCCCTTCAAGGTAGTGAAAAACCTGAGAAAAAGAAGAGCGCTCCAGCGACGCTTGACAGGAAATCAGAATCGTGGATAAATAATATCCACGATACAGCAACAAGACGTGAGGAACTAATGAAACTCGGCGACGGCGTTGAACAGGCCATTCACAGCGTGGGCATGCTGGCGGGACTTTCAGAAGGCGGCGTGTTATCGGCAGCGGCGCTGGCGGAATTTCACGGCGTTTCCACGAGCTATCTTCTGAAGCACCTGCAATCATTGTCCAGCGCGGGCATTGTCGCCACGGTGCCGGGGCCTAAGGGCGGATATCGTCTGGCGCGACCGACCGACAAGATCACCCTGCTTGACATCGTTCTGGCGGTCGAAGGACCGCAGCCAGCGTTTCGTTGCGCGGAAATCCGCCAGCGCGGGCCGAACCCGCTGCCCGGCCGTTATTTCACCAAGCCCTGCGGAATCAATGCCGCGATGTTGAAAGCAGAGAAAGTCTACCGGGCCGAACTCGCCAAAACCACCATCGCCGATATTCTGGGTGATCTTGCTGCCAATGATGATGGCGGGATTGCCGCGCGTGGCTGCGCCTTTCTGGACATGAATGAGCGCAAGACGACGATGCGCTGAACCCGAAAACGAGACCCGGAATAACCACCAATCACGTTCCCGGATGGCATTGCCGCTTCCCGGACCGATGACACACGCCTTAAACCAACCCAACCAACGGAGAAACACATGAAAACCCGCGTCAACTATGCCAAAGCATCCCCCGAAGCTTTCAAGGCCATGATGGCTTTTGAAAATTATGTTCAGACCAGCGGTCTTGAGCGCCGCTTCATCCACCTCATCAAGCTGCGTGCCTCGATCATCAACGGCTGCGCCTTCTGCGTGGACATGCATGTGAAGGAAAGCCGCCATGACGGGCTTTCCGAACAATGGATCAACCTTATGAGCGTCTGGCGCGAATCCCCCGTTTATACCGAACAGGAACGGGCTCTGCTTGGCTGGGTGGATGCGGTGACGAAGATTGCCGAAACCGGCGCTCCGGATGATGCCTTCGAGACGTTGAAAGCGCATTTTTCCGATGAGGACATCGTGAAAATCACGGTTGCGATCGGCGCAATCAACACCTGGAACCGCATCGCGGTCGGCTTCCGCTCGCAGCATCCGATCGACGCGGCTGCGAAGGCGGCCTGAGCACCCTTGACCGCCTCGAACGACCGCTACATGGCGATGTAGCGGTCATTTCTGTGGTTGACGGCGAGCGTGAGGTTCATGACCAGCGCGCCGAGAATGGAACAAAGGATAACGAAAGGCGTCGCAACGAAGAAGGAGCAGGCGAGAACCATGCCGTCAAAGGCGAGCTGCACGAGGCCGGCGCGCCAGCCGAAGCGATCCTGAAGATAGAGCGCCAGGATGCCGAAGCCGCCGAGGCTGGTGCGGTGCCGGAACAGCGCCAGCATGCCGGCCGCCACCGTCAACCCGCCGAAAAGTGCCGCGGCAATCGGGTTGATGCTCTCAAAGGCAAAGAAGCCCGGCATATATTCGGAAAGCAGCGCCGTCATGGCGATGGCGCAGAAGGTCTTGACCGTGAATGCAAGGCCGAGGCGACGGAAGGCGAGATAATAAAACGGCAGATTGACGAGGAAGAAGACCGTACCGAAGCTGAGATCTGCGCCGTAATGCACGAGAAACGCCAGACCGACCGTGCCGCCCGTCAAAAGGCCGGCAGCGGAAAACAGCGTGACGCCGAGCGAAACCAGCATGCTGCCCGCGAGAACGCCCTGCGCGTCCTCCAGCAATGAATGACGATCCGGCGCGGAGGCCCAAAGGTTCAGTCGCCTGCGTGCGCTCGTATCATCCATGCACTTTTCCCCGAATTTTGGTCTCTACCGAGCTATTGCGCTGAAGTGCTCCGGATTTCAACCACCTTTGCTCAACGCACGACGATGTATCTATCCGAGCGGTGATTGATGGCCAGAAACATGTTGAGGACAAACGCGCCGACAATCGAATAAACGACGGTCGCCGGATCGATGACGAGGAAGGCGCAAAGCATCACGAAGGCATCGAAGGCGAGCTGGATGAGACCGGCGCGAATGCCGAAGCGATCCTGAATATAGATGGCGAGAATGCCGATACCGCCAAGGCTGGCGCGGTGGCGATAGAGCGCCAGCAATCCATAACCTAGCAGCAGGCCGCCGAGCAGCGCCGCCCAGAGCGGATTGATGCTATCGATCACCATCCAGCGGGCTTCCACTTCCGTCAGCACAGAAACAAGGCCGATGGCGATGAAGGTCTTGAAGGAAAAGGCAAGACCGAGGCGGCGGAACGACAGGTAATAGAACGGCAGATTGACGAGGAAGAACAGGAGGCCGAAGCTGATGCCGAAAGCATAATGCAGGAGAAAGGCGACGCCGGCGGTGCCGCCGGTCAGAAGGCCGACCTTGTTCAGAAGATAAAAGCCGAGCGCCGAGACGATGGCGCCGGTGACGATGCCCTGCACGTCCTCCACCGGCGCATGTTTGGCCGGATCGGAACTCCACATGCCGTAAACGCTTCTCGTTCTGCTCACGCTTTTTTCCTCAGCTTCAGGCATATTTTGCACTGCAAAAAACATCTGAGCAAGATGGATACGTAAGGAAGCCTGACCTATCGCGAAAATGGCAAGAAACGGAATGTTCAGGCTTTGGCACGGGCAAGAAAAAGAATGCCGGAAAGGGGTTTTCCGGCATCCTTGCGAATGGTGGTTTTGCGGATTTCGATGAGGGAAAAGCCGGCCCGCTCAAGAAGCTCGGTCACGTAGCTTTTAGAATGGGCGTAACGAAGGGATTCCCGAAGCACGAAACCGTCTTCCTCCCCCGCATCCTCCACCGAAAAGGCGAAAAAGCCTGAAGGCGCAAGCAGGGCGGAAACGAGCGGCATGACAGCCTCGAGACTGCCGAGATACATCATCACATCGGCGGCGGCGACGAGGTCGGCACGGTGCTGCGCGAGCGTGGATGTGAAGAGCCCCGAGGCCTCCGGCTCCAGCGAAAGATCGGCCTGGTCGAGATGATCGTAAAGCCCCTTTTCCTCCGCCTTGGCAAGCATGTTCTGGGAAATATCGAAACCTTCCAGCCGGTTTGCGAAAGTGCGGATTTCAACGCCAAGGAGACCGGTGCCGCAGCCAATATCGACAATGGTATCGAAGACGCCGCCTTTCGCCGCCTTGCCGATCAGTTTCGCCAGCTTTTGCGGCACGCTGTAATCCAGCTTTTCCACGAGCGAAGTTTCGAAACGGTCGGCGTAATCGTCGAACAGCCCTTCCACATAGCGGCTGGGCGGTTGCTCCGGCGTTTCGGCGGCGCCGAGAACCGCGAGTTTCAACTCGGCTGCAAACAGTCCTTCGGCGTCCAGTTCAGCGACTTTCCCGTAAGCCGCCACGGCTTTTTCAGTTTCGCCCGCTTTTTCGTGATATTCCCCGAAGCGAAACCAGCCCGCCGTCCACTGTGGCGCAAGTTCAAGCGCCTGCTCCATGAGTTCGGCGGCGGCGGGATAGTCACCGCTCTCCGCCAGCATGCGAGCATAGTCAGCCCGGCGGTCGGCAATGACGTCACCGGAAGAAAACTGGTTTGGGGCCATTCAAGATTCCTGAGAAGATGTCGGCTGTCATTTATCAAGCCACAAAAAAACTCAAGTCCTATTTCATGGGCCTGCGTGGAATTGACGAATATGACGCGATATAGTCGCCGAAACTTGCATCGAAGCGTCGTGCTTTATATGTCAGGATAAAATAGGAGACGTGCTGATGGCCGGTGAGGTCAACAAAATGCTGGGTGACACGGTGGCCCGTACCGTGGTGAAACTGCTGGTGGTTTCATTGCTCGTCGGCTTTCTGATGGCTATCTTCGGATTGACGCCATGGAACATCATTTACGGCGCGCGCGATTTCGTTGTCGACCTGTGGCGCAGCGGTTTCCATGCGCTGGGCGCAATCGGCGACTATCTGATCCTCGGGGCAACGATCGTCATTCCGGTTTTCATCATCCTGCGCCTCCTGAGCTACCGCCGCTGACATGACCGATACTTCGCTTCACACGCTTACCCGGCGCGGTTTCGTGCTGCTTTCCGCCGGCTCCGTTCTTTCCGCCTGCGTGTCCATGCCCACCAACAAGGGCATCCCCTCCGGCACCCGTGACGAGACGGCCGCGGCGCTTCCCATGGTCAACGATCTGCGCCGATCCAAGGGGCTTTCGCCGCTTGCCATCAATGGCGCGGCAAGCGGTGCCGCCGCCTATCAGGCCGGCCGCATGGTCAAGGCGCAGAAAATGGCGCATCTTATCGGCCTGACCGACAGTTTCCTGGTTCGCATGAAGGAAGGCAATGTGCCGCTTCCGGCAGCGGAGAACGTGGCCGCCGGGCAGGACAGCGTCGAGCGGGTGGTCAAGGCCTGGATCGGCTCACAACATCACCTTGAAAACATGCTTGGGCCTTATAACGGCCTCGGCGTCGCGGTCGCCTATGATACGGCCAGCCGCAACCGGCCCTATTGGGCGATGGTGCTCTGCGCCTGAAGCAAAGCGGCGGGAACCACCATCTTCCCTCATTCCTGTTCCCCGGAACAAGCCCGAGGATGTCACAGGGATGAGGAAGGAGAACCTCCTGAGGAAGCGCTACCTCAACCGTCCAGATCCGCTCTCAACCGAGCTTGCGATCCGCCCAGCGGTCCACCGCGCTATCACGCAAGTCGCGAATGGACTGTACGCCCTCGCGGGCGACCAGCTTCGACAAGCCCTTGACGATGGCCGAGGGCAGGCCGGGGCCTTCATAGACCATGCAGGAATAGAGCTGCACGAGATCGGCCCCTGCCCTCACCTTTTCCAAAGCGGTCTCCGCCGATGACACACCGCCGACGCCGATGATCGGCAGGTTGCCGCCGACGCGACGGCGCATCTTGGCGAGAACCGTGGTCGAAAGCTCGAAGAGCGGCTTGCCCGAGAGACCGCCTGCCTCGCCCTTGTGCGGGCCCGGCCTCAGGCCTTCTCGGGAAAGCGTGGTGTTCGAAACGATCAAGCCATCGAGATCATGAGCGAGCGCCTCTTCGGCGACATCGTCCAGCCCCTCTTCGGTGAGATCCGGCGCGATCTTGAGGAAGACCGGGATGCGTTTGCCGAAGCGTTCGGCTTCCACTTTTCGGCGTTCCAGCACGGCGGCGAGAAGCGCGGCAAGGCTTTCGCGGGCCTGAAGATCGCGCAGGCCGGGCGTGTTGGGCGAGGAAATATTGACGGTGAAATAGGATGCCACCGAATAAAACGCTTCGATGCCCTGCACATAATCGGCGATGCGGTCTTCGCTATCCTTGTTGGCGCCGATATTGACACCGACGATGCCGCGCAGCTTTGCCTGCTTCAGGCGCTCCAGCGCAGCGGCGTGGCCTTCATTGTTGAAGCCGAGGCGATTGATGACACCTTCGTCCTCGACCAGACGGAAGATGCGCGGCCTGGGATTGCCGGATTGCGCCTTGGGCGTGACGGTGCCGATTTCGGTAAAGCCGAAACCGAGCTTGAGGAGCGGCCCCGGCACTTCCGCATTCTTGTCGTAACCCGCCGCCATGCCGAGCGGATTGGGGAAGACGAGGCCAGCTACCGTCTGCTGCAGACGCGGGTCATGCGGCACCATGCAGGTGGGCAGGAAGCCGCTTTTCAGCGCCGCAATGGACAGGCCATGGGCCTTTTCCGGATCGACCAGAAACAGGCCCCTGCGGCCGACCGAGGAAAATAATCCGCTCATCACAAAATCTCCGGAAACTGGTGCTGGCCGTCGTGACCGAGCGAAAGCGGCGTTTCCCAAAGCACGGCGGTCAAGGGAAGATGCGCATAAAGATGCGGGAAAAGATCGCCGCCTCTGGAGGGTTCATAGACCAGCTTGTCGCCGAGGGCCGCGCCGTCGACGGCGATCAGAAGCAGATCGACCTGGCCGGAAAAATGCCGCGCGGCGGTCTCTGCCGCCTGTTTCGCCGTTGAAAAATGAATGAAGCCGTCAGTCAGGTCGATGGCCGCACCTTCGAAGACGCCCTTCGCCTTGGCCGCGCTCCATAATGTCTCCGGCACGATTTTATAGATGATCGCGGGCGTTTCCTGCATAGGGCTCTCCAAGGCTTTCCACTCAGCGGGATTTGCCGCAAAGCTGGAAGATTGTCCACAGTTTCCACGGCATTTTATTGCGGAGAGCCTGAAAGACCGCCTGTCCACAAGCTTTTCCTTGTAATGCGGGACCGATTGGCGCAACCTTTGGCGGAGGAGCCGGATGTGTTTCGA
The DNA here is from genome assembly GCF_027956525.1 of Agrobacterium sp. ST15.13.013. NCBI lineage: Bacteria > Pseudomonadati > Pseudomonadota > Alphaproteobacteria > Hyphomicrobiales > Rhizobiaceae > Agrobacterium > Agrobacterium sp. ST15.13.013. Next base: position 10,979 of record NZ_JAQKGP010000003.1, on the reverse strand, counting down.
CCATCGGCAAACGGGAGTGAGCTAGTATCAGAAAAAGAACCGCATAACGCCCTTGGGAGGGGGCCAGAATGTCGGAACTTGTCATTATCATAGCAGATGACCACCCGCTTTTTCGCGGTGCTCTGAAACAGGCCGTATCCGGCCTCGACGGGCAACAGAGCATTATTGAAGCCGGGGATTTCGAGGCCGCCCGCAGTGCAGCCGCAGCGCGCAACGACGCCGACCTCATGCTTCTCGACCTCGCCATGCCGGGGGTCAGCGGATTTTCAGGCCTGATGGCGCTCCGGGCGGAATTCTCCAGCCTGCCGATCGTCATCGTTTCGGCAACGGACGATGCGACCACCGTGCGCCGCTCCATCGAACTCGGTGCTTCCGGCTTCATTTCCAAATCCTCGGGTATCGACGATATCAGGGACGGCATCCGCGCGGTTCTGGAAGGCGATGTCTGGATACCGTCGGGCCATCAGGGCGACAAGGAACAGGATCCTGACGTGGCCGATCTGATCGGCCGGCTCAGAACGCTGACGCCACAGCAAAGCCGGGTTCTGGGCATGCTGGCCGAAGGGTTGCTGAACAAGCAGATCGCCTACGAGCTCAATGTTTCCGAAGCCACCATCAAGGCGCATGTCTCCGCCATCCTGCTGAAGCTCAAGGTCGACAGCCGCACCCAGGCGGTGATCCAGCTCGCCAAGATAAATACATCGGCCATGGTGGCGTAGAAAAGGATTTTATTCCTTTCCTTGCTTTACTCCTGACCGGATATGGTCTAGATTCCGGTCAGTAAAGGACAGGAGCTTTCCGCTATCGGCTCCACTTGCGGGCTTTCTATCATGCTGTCACACGAGACGATCTGGAGCGCCATCGATACGCTTGCCGAACGCCACCAGCTAACGCCTTCGGCATTGGCGAAGCGCGCCGGCCTCGATCCCACCTCGTTCAATAAATCGAAACGCTTCGGGCCGGATGGCCGCAAACGCTGGCCTTCGACGGAATCCGTCTCCAAGGTGCTGGAAGCGACCGGGGCAAGTGTCGACCAGTTTTTCGGTTATGCTTTCGGCAGGGCGCAGGCCATGCAGCCTTCCGGTGCCGACAATGCCATTCCCCTGCTCGGTTTTGCGCAGGCAGGCTCCGGCGGTTTTTTCGACGATGGCGGTTTTCCGGCGGGTCAGGGCTGGGATGTGGTGGAGTTCCCCTCCTCTCCCGAGCGCAAGCAGGGCGTCTATGCGCTGGAGGTGCAGGGCGAGAGCATGATGCCGCTCTACCGCGACGGCGACATCCTCATCGTGGAACCCGGCGCACAGGTGCGGCGCGGTGACCGCGTGGTGCTGAAAAGCCGCGACGGCGAAGTGATGGCCAAGGTGCTGGCGCGGCAAAGCCCCAAAAACATCGAGCTTCTTTCGCTCAACCCGGAACATCCCAACCGCAGCTTCGACATGGCGGACGTGGAATGGATCGCCCGCATCATCTGGGCCAGCCAATAGGCCGGCAATTGCCGGCGATATCGGTCTACAGGCCGAGCGTTCTGACCGCTGCTTCGACAGTCATGATCTTCGCACCACCGGAAGATGCCCTGCGGATGAGAGCCTGAAGCCTGTCTTTCGGGCAACCGTAAAAAGTCGGTTTCAGTGAAACATCATGGGTGAAGATGACGAGCCAGCCACCCTTTTCCAGAACATCTTCGAGCCATCTGTCGGCAGCATCCAGATAATGCGGGTCCGGCCGCAATTCAACGGCGGCGAGATTATGCGGATCGACGCTGCCGCGATTGATCCCCGGCATAATGCCGCGGGCGGTCTTGAACCGTCGACGCAACAGGGGCTGCATGAGCGGCGAGGCCATGCCGAAAGGAATTGAGAAATTCCGCCCGTGACGGCTTCCATCGAACGATCCGAGCACCCTTTCGTTGCGGTCGAAATCCTCTTCAAGCCCGCGCCGTGAAAAACTCGACAGTTTGCGATGAGAAAAGGTGTGACAGGCAAGCTCGTGACCGGCCGCCGCCAGTTCCAAACAGCCTTTTGTGGAAATCATCTCCTGCTGTTCGTCGTACCTGTCGATGAAAGTGCCCGCGATGTAAAACGTCCCGCGAGCACCCTCGTCTTCCAGAATACGGGCGCCCTTTGTCCAAGCGCTCGCCGGCACATCGTCGAATGTGAAGGACACGATCGGCTCGGACGTTTCGATCCGCACCGCCGGTCCGGGGAAATAGCGCACCAGCCGGTTATTGATCCGGTCTCTAAAAGTCCCGATTTTTTGCGTCATACAAAGCCCCCCGGCCTGTCTGCAAATTACTGTCCCTCTTCGAGTATGTCGTAAGCCTGATGCCTCAAACAATAGATTGCAATCAGAAGAGAAGACCAGATAGGCCCGGTTCCGGTAAAGAAATTACTCTCTAGACACGAAGAAAGTAGCGCATACACCCAAATTCTCGCAAAAAGTCGGGTCAGGCCCGAATCCGCGCCCTTGTCCACCGCCGTGCGGAAATCATTCGCCGGTATAATGACCAGCCAGATGACGGTGAGAATGAAGGCAGGCAAGCCGCCGTTCAGCAAGCTTTCGACATAACCATTATGGGCATGGAAGGCTGAGACCGCCCAGGTGCCGGCGATATCGGCCTGCGACAGGAGCCGGTCACTCATCCAGAAGGCCTGAAACCCCTGACCGAAGATCGGCGATTGCGCGAAAGTGTCGAAGGATAGCCGCCAGATGTCTGTCCGCCCGGTGAAGGTGGAATCGATGCCCAGACTTTCGACAAAATTTTGTATGCTCGGGAAATAGGTGGAGCCGACCGCGGATATGTTGATGAAGGCCAGAAGACCGCCAATCATCAGTAGAGTGCGGTGGGCATGTCTTTCCATGATCCAGATCAGCGCTACGGTGACGGGCAGCAGCATGGCCGCGGTTTTTCCGTTGGTCTTCCAGAGGAAGAACCCTGAAAGCAGCGTGATGGCCAGGCCGCCCAGCGTCGACCAGGCGTTGCGCAGGTAAAGCCCGATCATGAAGAGAATGATCATGGCCGGAGCGGCGGCATTCTTGTGATTGAAGATACCGCGCCAGTCACCCGCCAACGCTTTTTCATCGAGATCATAGGGCTGATGGATCGAGCGCGAGCTGAGGAAGATCACACCCAGATAACACAGCGCCAAGAGAATGATGGCGAAGATGGCCATCATCCGGTCGAACTGCCGCCGGTCGCGCGGCATGACGACAAGGACGCTGGTGATGAAGCATAGGAGCGCCGTGAAGATCAGGCGTTGCAGCGACGTGCCGGGCTGGGTTCCAACCACCGAGCATATGGCCAGCCAGAAGAACAACAGCAGAATGGGCAGCCGCGGCCGCAGCAGAAGCCCCGTCAGCCGGTGGCGCAGCGCAAAAACGCCGAGGATCAATGCAATCACGAGGCCGGTCAGCTGGTTTGCGGCGGCGTGCGGCACGGGCGGTACTGCTAGATTTTCGAAAGGCGCGACGGAAATCCAGATATAGAGCATGGTGGCGACGAAAAAAAACGCGTCGCGCCGGCTGCCGGTAAAGGATATGGCGCCGCCTTGCGCAGAGACGGGCTGCGGATCAGCCAAACGCGGCATGGTCGCCTGCATCGGAAATGGATCGTCGGATCATTGGCCTGCCTTGTGACGAAGAACGAAACCCTTCTGATACAGGGCCATGTCCAAATAACCATAAACAGTCATTATCGTCATTATTATGCAATTGCTTTAACCCTCTCTTACCTCAAGAGGGATAAGACAGGATAAACTGCCATTCATACGGATCGCGGACTTTCACATTATTGGCCAGTTGCGGCTTTTTCAGTTCGCTGAATTCCAAAAAAGCAGCACAGCCATTTTTGAATTCGTCCGGCAATGCCGGAAAACATGGAGAATGAGGTGTCGTTCAATACGCCGCGGCTCGGCCATCTAGTCAGACTGGGATTGACCTACATGGCGTCCGGCGGGGCGCTCCTCATGTCCAGCGCCGCCCAGCTTCTGACCTTCGCGCTGCTTGCCCGCCATCTCGGCGTCGAACAATTCGCGCTATACGCCTCCATCACGGCCGTCACCAATCTCGGCGTCCAGATCTGCGGCATCGGCTCGCAGGAATCGCTGATCCGCCGCGTCGCGCAGGATCGCAGCATGTTTCCCGTCATGCTCGGCCACAGCTATCTCTTGAGCGCCGCGACAGGCGTCGTGCTGACGATCGTCGGCATGGTGACGATCCCGGTATTTTTCCCGACCTCGGAAACATTGCTGCACACGCTGATCACCACCTTCCTGATTCTGTTCACGAACCTCGTCCTCCTGAAAGTCATCTCGCTTTCCACGCAGAGCTTCATCGCCCATTCAGACTTCGCCTCCGCCAACAAGCTGGAAGTGATGTTTGCCGTCGCCCGAACCTTTGCCGCGGTGGTCGCCTGCCTCATCTTCAAGGTAGAGACCGTAGAAGCCTGGGCGCTGTGGAACCTTGCGGCCCACACCATTGCGGCCATGATCTCGGTCAAGGCAATAGCGAGACTCGGCAGCCCGGTGTTCCGCATCGTGCGCGAGGAAATCCGCATCGGCATCCTGTTTTCCACCCAGTTCCTGTTCAAGGCCGTGCGCGGCAATGCCGATATTCTCGTTCTCGGCGCCATTGCCAGCGCCGAGGTGCTGGGCAGCTATTCCATCGCCCGGCGCATTCTCGACAGTTCCTATCTCTCCGTCGAGGCCCTCAACCGGCTGATCTATCCCGGCTCGGCTTCCGCCGCCCTGCAGGGCATCAGCAAGACCATAGAGCGCGCCTATAACGTGCTGAAGGCCGCGCTTTTCATCGCGACCGGCAGCGCGTTCGTCATTTTCATCATCGCGCCATTCCTGCCGCTTTTGTTCGGCGATGAATATGTTTCGCTGCCCATCATCACCCGCGTGCTTTGCTGGGCGGTTCTGCCCATGGCTGTTGCCGCCACCGCGCTCGAGGCGCTCGGCGCATCCGGACGGCAGGATATTCGCGCGAAGATCTGGAACAGCGGCAACCTCATCGGCTCCGTCGTCGTCGCCTTCTTCACATGGTCCTTCAGCATTTCGGGAACGATCGGCAGCTATTTCATGGTGGAAACCGCCATCGCCGCCGCCGTGTGGATCGCGCTTCTGCGCCTGCGCCGCAATGAAGAGGTTTTCGCGCCAGCCAAATAAGAGCTGGCATAGGAGCCGATCTGGTGGCCGGCTCTCCCTAATAGAGCCCATAAGGGAAATAACGCCGGTAGATTTCTTCCAGCCGGCCGTTACGGGAAAGGGCCGCCAGCGCCTGATCGAAAGCCGGAACAAGCACGTTGTCGGGATCGACGGTCATGATGGACAGGCCTTCACCGAGAAACCTGTCGGACATGTAGGGACCGCCGTAGAGAGCGCAGCAGCCTTCGGACGCGCTTCCGGAAACCCAGAAAGGCAGACGCAGACCGTCGGCGAAAATGGCGTCTACCTTGCCTTTCTTCACCGCGTCATACATGGGTTCGTAGCCGTCGAAGCCTTCAGCCGCGGCCTTTGGAAAGAAAGCCTTCAGCATCTGTTCGTGCCGCGAGCCGGCAACCACACCCACCTTCTTTCCCGAAAGCGCATCAGCACCGGAGCCGGTGAATTTCGCCGCCTTGTTCACCGCAAGACGGGCGGGCATCAGGAGATAGGGCCGCGAGAAGGTAAAACTCTTGCGCAGGTCGGCGGTGGTGGCGAGGCCGGAAATCACAGCTTCGCCCTCGCCCAATTCCAAAGCCGCCTCCAACTCGTCAAATGGCAGCGCCTGCACCTGGCATTTGCTTTCGACCTTCAACTGAGCGCAGATTTCACGCACCAGATCGACATGGAAACCCGCAAGCCGGCCTTCCTGATCGGTAAAATTGAAGGGCGGGAAATCGACCGACATCAGAAATCTGATGCGGGGAACGGAAGAAAGATCGCCGCCCGGAAACCGCTCCTGCGCATCGAAAAGCACCGGCATCCGGTTCCCGTCCGACAGGCCTTCTGCACGCACATCGCTAAAAAAACCAGTAAATTGTAAAGCGAAAGCTAAAGTAAATCCGAAACTTATATTCCGCGTTACATTCGTCATTCTCATCTATACTATCCGTGGCAGGAAGTTGGGCGTTACCATGACGGCGGCGGCGATGCATGGATTATTTTAGGCAATATACACGAGATTCGTTTCGCATGGCGCCGGCGACACGAAAAATTGCATTTTCCCACGCCAGTGAAAATCCACTCCCAACCGCTTCCGAACAGGACCAGACTGGACAGGTCCGCTTTCTCTCTTCGCTGGGATTGGGCAGACCCTATATCGAGGCATTCGAACAGCGGGCTCTGGAAAATGGCTCAACTTTGGAGGACGAATTGCTGGCAAGCGGTCTCGTCACGGCGGATGCCTATTTCGGCGCTTTCGCCAGATTCCTGCGGTTGCCGTTTCTCCCGGAAATCGGCCCGGATCGCGTGACGGACTCGAACGGGCTGGACACTCAGCTCTCCGAACCAAGGTTCCTGCGGCTGACACCGCTGAACGGCACGCCAACGCTGCTGATTGTGCCGGAACTGGCGCGGATGGCGTCGCTGAAAAACATGCTGGATCAGCGCCCGCGTCTTCTCGACGATTTTGCCGTGACAACCCCGCAGGCCATGCGCGGCGCAATCTGGAAAGCGGGCGAGACCCGTCGCTTGGCGGAAACCCAACAGCTGCTTTTCAACACGGCGCCACACCATTCCGCCAGGATCACGCTTCACGGCGAGCAGGGTTTTTGCAGCGGCGTTCTCCTTACCCTGCTTATTCTGTCGCTGGTGTTTTATACGGAAGCGGCATTTACGTACCTGCATGCCACCCTGACGATGCTTTACCTCTTGACCCTGCTTTTCAGGCTGTTCGCGCTCTTCCATCTATCCATGGAAAAGGACGCCACCTTGCCTCTTCGGCAGGAAAGCCAATTGCCTGTCTATACTGTTCTGGTGGCGCTTTACCGGGAGGAGGACGTCGTCGGGCAGCTCATCGGCGCATTGGAGCGTCTGGACTGGCCCAAATCCCGACTGGACATAAAGCTTGTCTGCGAGGCAGACGACGGTGCGACAATTGAGGCGATCCAGCGGATGAATCCCGGGCTGCATATAGAGGTTGTAAGGGTGCCGCCCTCCTTACCGCGCACCAAACCAAAGGCCCTGACTTACGCGCTTTCCGGCGCACGCGGCGCATTCGTTGTCATCTATGACGCCGAGGACCGGCCCCATCCGCAGCAATTGCGCGAAGCCTATAGCGCCTTCCGCAACCAACCCGACGAGCTAGCCTGCCTGCAGGCCCCGCTTATCATCAGCAATGCTTCTTTCTCCTGGCTCAGCGCGTGTTTCGCATTGGAATATTCCGCCCTCTTCCGCTGCATCTTACCTGCCCTTGCCGCACATGGCTTGCCGCTGCCGCTTGGCGGCACCTCCAATCATTTCCGGACCGCCGTGCTGCGGAAGGCTGGCGCCTGGGACCCCTATAATGTAACGGAAGACGCCGATCTCGGCCTCCGGCTGCATCGGCTGGGTTATCGTTGCGGCGTTATCCGGCGACAGACGCTGGAGGATGCGCCGACCTCACTATCCGTGTGGCTGAACCAGCGAACACGCTGGTACAAGGGCTGGCTGCAAAGCTGGCTGGTGATGACCCGTGCGCCCTTTCCGACCGCGCGCGGCATGGGATGGTTTGCCTATGTGGTCTTTCAACTGCTGATCGGAGGCATGCTTCTGTCGTCGTTGGCGCACCCCCTGCTCTTCGTTTCGCTGGCATTCATGACCATCGCTCTTCGGGAAAATGGCGCCGACCTGTTGCTCTCCTGGCAGGGTCTTCTGTTTTTTATCGATGTGCTGAATATCGTCGGAAGCTACACGATCTTCGTCCTGATGGGCCGCAGCAGAATGATCGTCTATGAAAGACGGCATGTCGGAAGGCGGTGGCTGGCAATGCCCGCATATTGGCTGATGCTGTCCATCGCGGCCTGGCGGGCCGTGGTGGAACTCAAGACCAAACCCTTTGCATGGAACAAGACGCCACACGCGCCAGCCGTCAAAAATACCTCATGATCCGGAATCTTCGAGAGAACCAAAACAATCGAGATACTTGTTTCGAGTAACGGCGGCTCATGGCTCCTATCACATTGCCGCTGCCAGCAAAGCCGCCTCAGGCCTTACGTTACCGCCGTCATCGATAACGCGAGCCGTTCCTTGCCGAACAAAGCTCCTCCTTCGGCAAGGTCCTTCATTTCATCTTGAAGGCGACCGAACCGCTCTACTTGGCAACGAGCTTGTTCTTAATCAGGCCGACGATGATCTGCACGATCAGACCGCCGACACCGCCGCCAACCAGCTGGCCGGCGAGAGCGCCGATATCCACGCCACCGGCTGCCGCGTCTCCCGCCGCGCCGAGCAGCGAACCGAGCACAGTTCCGCCGCCGAGTCCGCCGATGGCGCCTGCAATCAGATTGCCGAGCGAACCAAGATCGGAGTCCTTCACTATCTTTCCGCCCGCCGTGCCACCTACCGCACCGCCGACGATCTGGGCCAATATCGAAGCAAGATCCATGTCATCCTCCTCAGTCGTTTCCCCGACCATTCGAGGAAACAAAGCCTCTTATTCATGTCTGGGCAGGTTGAACCGAACCGGCATGGCCGGCCTTCTCTTCCTCGCCGAAGATTTTCCAGATCGCGGCTCCGATGGCGCCGCCGAGGATCGGAGCAAGCCAGAACAGCCAGAGCTGCTGCAGCGCCCATCCGCCAACGAACAATGCCTGTCCCGTGGAGCGGGCCGGATTGACAGATGTGTTGGTGACCGGAATGGAAATCAGATGAATAAGGGTAAGGGCAAGACCGATGGCGATCGGCGCGAAGCCGACCGGAACCCTGCCATGTGTCGAACCCAAAATAACGATCACGAAAAACGCAGTCAGGATGACTTCGATCAGCAGCGCCGATACGAGAGAATATCCGCCCGGCGAGTGTTCGCCATAACCATTGGCGGCAAAACCGCCAATGTCAGCCCCCGCCTTGCCGGTGAAGATGGCATAAAGCGCCGCAGCTGCGACGATCGCCCCCAGAACCTGCACCACGATGTAAGGCAAGAGGCTCGCCGCCGGGAATTTACCCGCAACGGTGAGGCCGACTGAAACGGCCGGATTGAAGTGACCGCCCGAAATGCCGCCTACCGCATAGGCCATGGTCAGAACCGTCAGACCGAAAGCGAAAGCGACGCCAAGGAAGCCGATGCCGAGCTCTGGAAAGGCTGCGGCAAAAACCGCACTGCCGCATCCCCCGAACACGAGCCAAAAGGTTCCCAGAAATTCCGAAAGAAGTTTGCGACTCATAACACTTCCCCTATGTTACGACCACATCAACTATTACGTGCAATTTAATTGTAGTCAAGCTAAATCACATATTCGCTCGGTCCGCGAATGTAACGGCGGCAAGAGGCCTATTATTTGCTGGGGTGGAATTGGAGCGGGTGAAGGGAATCGAATTCCCATGATATTCCCATTAGAAATAGTCATTTTTTTCTTCAATCCATGAATCATACCGTATTATTTACCGTTATCGATATCGGATTTTATTGCACTGGATGGCACTGGGAGACATAATAAAACGCTCCGGGCCCATCGAAGGTAAAGCAAAGTGCTATTGTTGGAAGCAGATACAAAAGGTGAGGAGATTTTTGAGGCCGCGTTCCAACCAATGGGTGAAAATAAGGCGATACGCAAAGCGTTTTCATCACCGCACTCGCGGCAACAGTTCATCAAGGCATTCTCAGAAATATGGCTTGGCTATAAAGAAGCTCAAACCCAGCAGCCATTTTTTAAGGATCCAAACAGCAACGACATCGATCAAGCAGCCAACCTGATGAATAAAACAATCAAGATGCTCGAGGAAGTCTCTTCAAAATATCCGCGTCTAAGAAACTTAAACCGGGAAATTATAGATCGATTGATCGTTGATCTTAATGCGATGATCTCCCAGTTCAAATCTGCAGAGATTCATCAACCGCCAGTGGGACGGCGATCCAATGATCCGCTCATAGCTAGGGCGGCCGCTCAGATCGTGAAAGAGTTTGAACACATCACCGGAACGAAATTCGTATTCTCTGTTGACTTTGCTCTTGGGGAACGCGGCGAAAATGCCTTTGCATCTGAGCACGCTGAGTTTTTGTACCGCTTGCTGTATGGCATAGACCATAATATCCAACGGTCTTCGGTTGCGACCGCTCTAAAGAGAGCAAAGCAAAATCCACTGCAAAAAAAGGCAAAAAAATAAGGAATTAACGCGGCACAACTTTGTTGAGCAGCGCAAAAAGATGATTATTAGTACGTGACGTTCACAACCGAAAGGGTAACGTCATGGAACACTTGAAAGAGAAACACCTATTACGCCTCAAAGATATTCTGGCGCCCGGTGGTCCGATACCTCTCAGTAAATCATCGTTTTATGCCAAAGTTCGTTCAGGCGAATACCCTCGCCCAGTGAAAATATCTGCACGTGTATCGGCATGGAAAGCAACAGATATACTCGCGCTTTTGAAAAGCTTCGAGGAGAATAAGTAATGGAGAAGGATCCTTCTCGCCGACCGATCCCGCCACCTTCTGAGCAGTTGAATGCAAAGGTACGGAACAAAGGTTTATCAAGTTTTGAAGCAGCTAAACGCTCACCGCAACGCCACATCTGGACGAGCTCATCAACAAGTTTTTTTGGGCGTAGTTTAGGCAGCGGTCAGATGCATAAATTACCTGCATTTGAAACAGCGGGATCTAAACGGGTCCAGATCTTGGGAATTAATCCTCGACTAGCACTGAAGCACGACGCCCCACCACCGCCAACATTCACTCACCGTCTTTCGGCCCTCGTTAAAGCGCAGAAAGAGGTGGCTCGGTTTGTCTGAACAGTTTCGGGCGTTTTTCTAAGTGGATTTCCGCCTCGATTATGCCGCCACCATCATTGGTGCCAGCGCGTTGAAGT
>NZ_JAQKGP010000039.1:0-28375 GCF_027956525.1 Agrobacterium sp. ST15.13.013 | reverse complement strand
TCACCATCTCGAGAGCGGTCTGTTCAGGAGCAGGTTTCTTCAACATGTCCCAATGAATCATAAACCCCCAGCTCACGCCAGGGGTTTGTCAGCAGTCTGAGGCAGCGCCATGCGCTGCCTTTCAAGGTTTGGTCCGGATGATCAGTGAGAAATGTAACCGAATACTGGCCACTCCCGCTCCAACCCTTTGATACTTGAACCCACGAACCTCAAAGCACAAGTACTTTTGGCCACCCAGGATGCCGAAATTGGCCAATGGCATGAACCGAAAGAAAAGCCGGGATGAAACCCGGCTTGAATTCGCGTAAATTGTCTCGATGCCTACAGTAACAATTGCCGATTGGGACTGCCATGCGGCTGAGGTCCCACCATTGAACGCTTGCTCTGCCGATCCGAAATGATCGAGTTTTGACGCATCATCAGAATCCGCATTTCGATTGGATCTACTCGAAGAGTTGCAAGTCCGATTTCACTTTCGTCCCAGCCAACTTTTGAGAGTTTTTCAGAGCGGATCAAATTGATTGCCTCGATGAACGTGCATCCGCAACGCTTGATCGAAGTATGTAAATCGTGGAGCTCATTCATGTCCGTGCAGTTTGCAACGGATCGAAGGTTCGCTAGTAGACTGGTAACTTGCTCGGCCGGGTATCGAGGAATAATCCTGGCGCCGGGTCGTTGCTTCACTTTGAAGGATGGCTTCAAAAGGCCGCCGTTGACGAGCTGCCGGCCTAATTTGCGCGTGACCCCAAGTTTAGCAATGACCTCTTTCTGATTAAATGTTGCAGCCATTTCCGTGACAAGTCGGTCGACGGCTTGGGCTTCGACGAGATTTCTGTCTCTACCGCTTGCTCCACTGGGGAGTAATCCTGCGTCCAGCACGAGTTTGTTGAGGCGCTCGAACGGAATACCGTGGGCTTTTGAGGCAGAGTGGATCGTGTGGAACTTTCTGGAAGTGATCGGCCCGAAGAATTCATCCCCGGGTCCGAGCGGGAGATTGTGAATAGCCACATCGCGCATAATATCTCGGATCGGGTCAAATGCAGCTTCGGTCGTCCGATGGGCAAGGGTTAGATAAAGACGACCGAAGATGGATCGCTCACCGCCGGAACCTTTCCCGCGGTGAAAATCATTCATTTGAGCCTCCAGGTATTGGCGGAATGCAGGTTCCCCTTCTTTAAGAAGATCGTATCCAGCACCGCTGCTCGTTGACCATTCCCGGTCGCCGAATCCCGATGAGCGGAACAGGTTTCCGTGCAACAGAGATGCGCCCACAATTTCACAAAGGCGGATAGCGACATATAGCGGCAGGGAGTCAAGCCAGTCGGCCCCGGACCTGTCGCCTTTCAACCTCTTCTCGACATATGTCTGAAGATTGTCCGGTTCTGCAGCTTCAGCAGACGCCATGAGTCCTGGAATCCTGGAAGATTCCGCAGCAAGGTTGGCCGCAAAGTCGTGCTGGAACGGCGATCTCGCGAGTTCGGCACTCGAGACGAGCCGAACGCCGTGCCGCTTGCAGGTGCGGATAACGGAAACGTGCCAATGCAGGCGTCCGTATGCCCGAAAACCTCGCCGACCGCCGCAGCGATGTTCGTCTTCGCTCACGCAAAAGGGGCAAAAACGAAACCGAAGCCTTTGCATCTCATGCCGGCTGAGCACCTGACCTGAGATTTGATAGATGTACTTGTCTCCGAGGATAACCCCCGTAGAGAGCGACGATTTCGGCATATCCAGAACTGCGGCGAAGGTCTCCAAATCCTTCTCTCGTCCGGCAACGATGCCTTGGAACTGCAGTTGAAGGTGGAAAGCGAAGGCGCGGCGTTTTCGTAGCCACATGCCGCCGCAAGTCGCGAGAAATAGCTGGCGACGGTTTCGTGGCCAGCGTGGAAGGGAAGCAATTCGGCAAGTCTGCTCATTGTGGGCGAACTCCGTACCGGGTTGCATTCTTTCCCTTGGACCTCAGCCTTTCGGCTTCCCAGACCCGATCGTCGTCGCGGAGCAGCGCGGTTGCGGGGTCGAGTTCCTCCCAGTTGGCGGCGGTGAAGATGTTCTTGCTAGGCCGGCAACCTGAGAAGGAGGCGTAGGTCTTCGCAAAGTCATCGATCGTGACACAGTCACGATCTGCATAGATGGCTAACTCGACGGCCGCCCGGATCATCTGGACCACGGACCCGAATTCGGCATCACAGGCGTGCATCAATCGCTTGAGGAACGTGCCCTTTTCCCTGTGCCGCGTTTTGGTCGTTTCCTCGTCGACCTCTTCGACAGTGTCATCAAGCTTGATCCGGATTTCCATGCGAGCGTGTTCCTGCACAATCGTCTCCAGAATGCTTTTCACAAGGTCCGTCGTACCGTCTGCGTCGAGGGTGTCGAAGGGAACGACGGTGCGGCGATTGTAGAGCTGCTTTCGCGCGAGGAAGCTTGCCAGGGGTGCCACGCCTGCAAGGATCAGTCTCACAGGCCAATCCGGCATCTGGGTCAGCGACTTGAATGCGTCGCCGATAACGGTTGCCTCGCGGAGAGAGGCAGTCTCGATAGCGTTCTGGGCCTCGTCGATGAACACCCACATGACCTTGTGAACTTTCAACAGCCGGCGAAACAGCAGCCAGGCCTGATTCTCCTTGATGCCTTCCGGAGGCGCATGACCGAGCGCTTCGAGGCATGAGATAGCCAGCAGGCGAGGCGTACACGGTGACGGAGCATCGACAAGGATGACGGGGTGGATCATAACGCCGTCGTCGTCCACGTAGGACTGCATCGCAGGAATGCTCCCGATATGCTTCATCAGCGCCGTGGTCTTTCCTGCGCCGGAACGCCCGGTGACGGCCACGATCCTCCGCTTGTCAGGCCTCCCGGTGATAGGGGTGAGAACGCTTGCAACCGACGACATCAAAGCAGCTCGCAGGGGCACGTCGCGATCGAGGATCACGTAGTGATCGTACAGTTCCGCGATCCGGTCTGCGATGGCTGCACGGTTGTCTCCGATCAGCCCACGGACGTGATCGATGGCTGCCTGACTGCGCTTTGCGTCGAGGTTCTTGTCAAACATTTCCATGAGTATCTTCCTAGTTTTCAAAGATGTTGGTGGTGATGCGGCGAACGATCGTTGTCTCGTCGTCTAAGGGCCCGTTCGGCTCGTGGGCATGTGCCTCCTGCTCGTGCTGCATGGGCATGGTGCCGAGCTGCGGACGTCCGCCTGCGTCGGCTTCTTCCCGAGCTGCCTTTGCCGTCTTTTTCTTTGCGGCGTAGACAACGGGGTGAATGCCGAGAGCCGCGAACAGCTCGTTGGACGGGTGCCATTCACCCTCTGGACGCAATTCACCTTCGAACGGTCTCTCGACGACGTCGAATGTGCGGTCCATGCTCTTCTCGAAGCGCTGGTAGTCCTCGTCGGCTAACACGGGGCTGAGCAGGCCGGATTCAAGGCGAGCCATTTCCGCCTGGTTTTTGAGCCAGAGGAAGGTTGCCTGGAGAGTGCTGCGGGATACTTTGGCATTTTCGGCATTAAACAAACGGAGCTTCTCAGTTGCCGCCAGCCACTGCCAGATGCTTACACCCTCCAGATCCCGATGGACGCAAGGCACTTCGATCCAGCCGTCCTCGGTCCATACGGAGAGGCTGCCCAGGTTGTGATTGTTGATGCGGGCAATCACCGGAGTTTTGCCGACCCTTCGGCGAATCTTCTGAAGTTCCTTGCTCTGGAACTGCAAGCCAGCGCTCCGGATGCCCTTTTTCGAGATGGTACGCTTGATGTGCGCTCCAAAAAGATGCGTACGAAGCGCTCCTGTCGGGCCGGGCATCACGCCGTAGTCTCGGCTGAGTTCCAGCCAACGGTTCTGCGGCGTGGAGCCGTTCAGTTCGGAATGCGGCGCGTTGTGGTACCCGTCGATGGCCCACCGAAGCAGGCACTCGGCAACCTGATCAGCAATCATGTCTGCCTCGGCTTCGGAGTCGTAGTCGCCCTTTTCGACAGACGAACCCCACGTGCGTCCGTTGAAATAGTTGAACATCTGGTGCGAGAGGGTTCGGAACCAGCGCTCGATGAAGCCTCGCCAGGGTGCTTCCCCGGCGGGTGGCAGGAACAAGTCAGTGCCCATGTCGTTCACCGCGATCCGAAACGAGCGGTTGGCAAAGTACGCTGCGCTATCGACTGCGATAGTCTCGATAGTGCCACCCTGAATCCATGCGGTTGAGCATCCGAGACGGCGCGCGATATCAGTCTTGTCGCGGGTTGACATTTCCAGGACTGTCATTGCCGATTTGTTAGACGGCGGACGAGCACTGACGTAGAGCGCTGTCAGGCCTCTGCTGGCCACATCGATCCCCGCCGAGATCCACAATCGGATCCGCTTGACCTTGGCGCGCTCGGTCTTCGACATCGTTTTCCAGACACCGATCATCGCCAGTACTGTGTGGAGGTCGGTTTCGTGATCATCGACTTCCACGCGCTCGCCCGCCCGGACGACGTCGATGCCGCCGTGCTCGGGTTGCCATTTGCGCTTGGCGGCTTCCTTGCCGTCGTGTGCAAGGTCGCGCTTCATCTCGGGGAGATCTGCATACCGATTGCGCAGCGTGCTCTCGCACGGAATCCTGAGTTGGTCGCCGGCACCGCGCGTTTTGTTTTCCGCCTCCATGGCGGTAACCATGTCGGCATGGATTCTTGCGAGGTCGGGATCGGTACGCGAGCAGGCGGCGGCGATCGCAGCGTTCAGGTGAATGAGCTCGTCCGCTGTGAAATACTCCTGGCGCTCGTCGCGATACTGGTTCCGGAGAAAGACCGGATCGAAGTCGTTTTCTTCCATTGTCTGCATCCAGTTCTTCAATGTGGACGGGGTCGGTTCGACGAGGGTGACGGTCTTCTCCTTTGTGCGGTAAGTCGCCTTCGGCGAGCTCGCCAACTGGTGTGCGCGCCATTTCAGAGAAATGAGCGGGATCACCCGCAAAAGGGAGTCGCGTGACTTGCTGACGCGAGGCGGAAGCGGCATCCCATCCATGCGCGCAAGTCTGCACTTTTTCCTGTAGTCGGCCCGCATCTCGTAGAAGGACCGAACGAAGTATTCTCTTTTGAGGACCGTTTCCTGATCGCTCGGGTTCATACCGCTGAGTTTGTCTGCACCTTTCAACCGGGCGCGCGCCTTCGTTTCGGCGTAGAAGTCCTTCTCGATCGTCATCGGATTGCCCGGACGGTTGAGTGCCTCCGTGATGTCGACCTGGCTGAATGTCACTGTCGCCTGGGTCTCGTCCATGCGCTGGAGCGCGGCACCGTTTCGGTCGCAGTACAGGACACAATAGTCGATGCCGCGATCACGAACGCGGGCCTTGACGGGAAGGCGGTTGAACACCGGCAGCACGGCACCGTGCTGTAGTGAGAGGAGGGCGGGAAGTTTGGTTTCCATTTTTTCCTTTCAGGCGGCGTTGTGGTTGAAGGCGACGAAGGGGGCATCCACCAGCTTGAGGTCGGGACGGCTGGGCAGTAGGATCTCGTCGTGGATCAGGCACCAGACGGCGTTCCAAGCGGCCGCGGAGTCATCGAAGATGCTGGTCAGCGTCATGAGCGACACGGTTCCGTCGAATTTCGAGGCGTGGTTCGCCAGGCGGGCATTGTCGTTGGCGACCGATCCCTTGAGCGCACGAAGGATGCTCTTTGCGTTCCACCCGCGGTCGTTGGTGATCTCCCGTTCGGTCAGGATGATCGCCTCGTCGGCGAAGCCCGCGAGCGAGCCGGAGTTGATCCGTTCGATCGTGTGACGGAGGTCGTCCTTGTCTAGCTGCCAGGATGGTCGAACACCGACGACGATCCGGTAGCCATTGCCCGCCATCGTCGCCCGGAAGTCGACGGTGTGTTGTTTGTCACCGTCGTCGCGGGGGACGATGATGGCTTCGGGCTGATCCTCGACCTTGGCGACATGCTTGGAGGCACAGAGCATGTAGGCGAGGTTCATCTCGTATGTACTGGCGTAGCTGATTGCCGAGCGTGTCTTCGGATTGGTAATGGTGCCGCGGGAATGGCCCTTCGTTCTGGCCGGGTACCATCGGGTGGGCGTCGGCTCCTCGGTCGGCATCCAAAGCCATGGGAGGCTGACGAGGTCGGCATAGTTCTCCTCCTCATCGTGGACATCGATCGGGAAGGGCCGGATCCGTCCCGAGATAAGCGGATTGTCCGGCTTGAGGAAGACGGTCTCGGAAGGAAGCGGGATTTGGGTCCGGTCGTGGCCGGATTCCAGCTCTTTCATGAAGCGGATAAGTTGTCTGACGCGGGTCATTGAAGGCTCCGTTGAACGCAGGTGTGCGATGCCGGCCGCGCTGCGCGGCCGAGCGAGGGCTATCTGGTGAAGGGTGTGCTAGGGCCGGGGCGGCCCGCGCGGTGTCATGGGGTGAGGATCTCCCGTCGACGACCGTCGGAGAGGCGATGGCCCCGGCTCGCGGGTAATACTTTCCGGAAAGCGTGCACCTCGGCATCGCTTTCGAAATGCTGGACGGCGCCCGTTTGGCGTGGTGACGCTGACCAGGTAGCGGTTTCGAGCCGCCAGCTCAGTGTATTTGCGGCTCAATCGCCTGGAGTCCGGCGAGTCTCAGTGATACCTCCGGCTCCCTCAAGCCTTCGGCCCAAAGCGACCTGCGCATGACGCCGACGGGACCCTTCTCCACCATCAACGGCTCTCGAAGCATGACTTTTGCGATTTCGTCATCTTCACGAAACGAGTGCGCCAAGGTTGAGAACAGGTCGCGAGAGGGGATGGGCAAGCTGATCCCCAGCCGGCGCAGGGCCGGACCTGCTTCATGTTCGATCAGGCAAATGAGAAGCTCGTGGGCCGTTTCATCGTCGATTCCCAGCAACTGGGTCTGCTGAATGATTACGTTCAACGTAGCAGCGAAGGTCGTCGCGAGCATCGGCTGCTCCTGCAGAATATGGCCTGACCACCGGAGCACGGCGGGATGGAAGTCGGCCAGAGTCGTGAAGTAGGTCGTCATTTGTTCATGGAGCATGTGGCTTCCTCGTTTTGGAGTGGATTGCAGACCGTTTCGGTCGACTGCCGTACTCGGTCGTTGCCGCGCCAGTTGCCGGCGATCGGACAGCGCCGGGCAGGTGGGGTTTGCAGCGCACGACGATGACGTGGCGTGGTGCTAGCCACTTCAGGTGATGGCGTTTGTCTCTTTGGGAGCGGCTCCCACACTCCCGCCCTCTTGAGAAGGAGGACAAGATCGAGGGCGAACTCGTCCACTTCTACGGGGAGCACTTGGAGCAGACCCTTGTCCATGACAGCGGGTTTTCGGGTGCGCATCGAGCTGGTTTTGATGGTCATCCTGTTCTGGCTCCCCAATCAACGACGACGCCAAAGATTCAGAAAACTGTCGTGCTCATGGACGAGCGCGGTTTCGGTCGCCAGACCGAAATAGTACTCCTGCATAGGCAGGCAGGATTTGAGCAAGTTGACGCGGCAAGACGTGCCAAGGCGCGTGAGGCGGACCGCGTTGCGGAACGTCTGAAAATCGCATGCACGCAGCCCGCGGCGATGGCATTCGGCTTTCATCGCCATGTAACGCGACGAGAGGTCTTCGAAGCGCTTCGCACGGATGCACTTGCGCGCAAAGTCACGCTGGATTTCGATCTCTGCCTTGGTGAAAGCCGTCGGCAAGACCTGAATGGAGACGTCGGATGCAGTGCTCATGTGGGTATCCTTCTTAGTGAAGTGCGGACGTGCGCCGTCGATCTCCGGAGTTGCCCGGAGTGCGGCATTTCTTGAACTTCGGAGAGACGCCGCGCGCGGCGCAGGTCAGTTCAGGGAGGATCGCGTGCGGATCTATTCCACGTTGGTGTCGGCATTGGCGAATCTTTCTTCATAGCACGGGTGGGCGTTCCCGGCAGGCAATGCCAGGGCGAAATCAGACGGAAATGTCGGCGGGAAATCAGGCTATGACGAGGACCACGGCAGAGGTCAGCAGGCGCAGGGGGATGACTTCATTTGCTGGGTACATCGTGAAACTCCATCGCAGTCATTAGCTACAATGTCGTTCCTAAATGACGCTCGGAAACTTGTCCGCCGACCTAAGGCTGCATCGTTAGAAATAGTGAAATTCTTCGGAGGTCGCCCGTTTGGAAGCATCAAGCTCCCCTCACGCGGTGCAGGGGCGCACCTGTGGCGTCAGTGTCAGACCTGACCCTTCACGGATATCGATATCTGTATCATCGGTACCTCCGGCGCCTCCTCGGGCGTGAGTAGTAAGGCAGATTGCAGGCGCGGCGTCTACAGAAAAATATGAAGCTATATCATATTGTTAAATGTTCTTCTTAAGTTCTCGTGTCAACAATTGAGAGAACTTCGAGCGACGAATCCTTTTCTACCCGGTTTGTCTCTTGCGTGCGTGCAACGGATTCTTCCCTCACCAGCAGGGAGGTCGAATCCATGGGATATTTCACGCAGCTCATGATCGAGGCGAAGGAGCGCTACGGGCATATCCTGACGGAGAGAAATCTCGTTATGCGTGGAGAGCGCGGAGATGGCGGACTGACCCTGGTGTTCAGGACGCGCGATCCTAACGGCTGGAGGCTACCAGTCGAACTCTACGTCCCGGGCAAAGCCGAAACACGCAAGGATCGGGCGGAGTGGGAGGACGTCCAGGTTACCGCCGAAATCAATACCGAGGTGAAATTCGGGGATGATGGGTGGTTCGGGTACATTCCGAGGCAGTTTGAGCAGGAACAATACCTGGAGGGGGACGACATGGCCCTGTTCGTCAACGCGATCGGCGTCTACTTGAAGGACGTCGTTCTTGTTCCATTGCATGAGAGCGACAAGGAGATCTCGCAGGAAGTGGCGATGGCTTACGAGGAGTTCAGCGATCTATGCGGCCCGGATGGTCCCGAGATAGCCTTCTCGACCGATGGTAAAGTGGAGACGCTCACGGTCCAGGATTCCGCCGGACGCGAGGTCAGCTT
Organism: Agrobacterium sp. ST15.13.013; assembly: GCF_027956525.1. Taxonomy (NCBI): domain Bacteria; kingdom Pseudomonadati; phylum Pseudomonadota; class Alphaproteobacteria; order Hyphomicrobiales; family Rhizobiaceae; genus Agrobacterium; species Agrobacterium sp. ST15.13.013. Next base: position 19,440 of record NZ_JAQKGP010000039.1, on the reverse strand, counting down.
CGCGTGGGGGTGCAGCGGCGTAGGCCTGCTTTACGTCGACGGGAAGCAGGTCAGGCGGATGGAAAATCCTGCGCCGTGGGAGATCCAGAGAGCAATCGGAAAGCATTTCAGGGAGTGGACAGGTCCTCAGCCTCGGCAGTCTCTGTGACTTGCCCGGCGCTTTGCCGGGCTTGCTGATATTCGTGCGCGTTGCGCTTTCGGGCGCGACGGTTTCTCTTTGCCTTAGCCCGTAGCTTCTGCAGGTCCGGAAACTTCGTGCCGTAGTGGTCCCTCAACTCCTCGACGTCCTCAATCGTCATTGCGTTCAGCATGAACCTCGTCGAGCCCGTTGATGTTACACTCTTCACGCCGATCAAGGATTCGCTGAAGGGGACAAGCGGCGGCGCGTCGATCGAATTTGGCATTCGGCCCGAGAGCGCCCGCGCGATGGCTAGACCCACCGCCTTCGACATTTGCGGCGGGAATGCGTTTCCGATCTGGTGGAACTGCCGGTCCGCCTTGCCTTCAAATTTCCATGCCCGCGGGAACCCTTGTAGCACCCGCGCAACATCGACGGTCAGATAGGGAAGGGTTGTTGGGTCTTCGATGCTTCCAAGTGGGGCCGGTCCGTCACCGACGTGCTTCGGGTCGATGGCAAAGCCGAGTTCGTTCTCCCATCTCCACTTCATCTTGCCTTTGTTCTTGTAGAGGCTCGACGTGACCGTGGTGGAGACCTTGCTTCCATACGTCGCGAGCCAATTTTCCGCCCACTGGTCGTAGACGGCATCACCCAGCCCGCGATGTGGAAAGATCACGTCTGCTAGGGCTTCTCCATTGGTGCTCGTGATCCCGTCCTTCGGTAGTGAGAACAGTCCGGGTTCGTCCTTGTGCACGCCGACCAGCACCACCCGTGGGCGCGACTGGGCAAGGCCGAAGTCGTGGGCGTTCAGCTTGTGCAGGCCGATGCGGTAGTCGAGTGCCTTTAGTCGCCGGAACACGCTGGCGCGATATTTGAGGAACTTCTTGTCCGTGAAGCCTTCGACGTTCTCGAAGAAGAAAGCGCGAGGTCTGACGACCTTCACATATCGGATCGCCTCATCGAACAGATTCCTGCTGTCGCTTGCACCGAGTTGCTTCCCGGCCTGAGAGAACGGTCTACACTCCACGCCTCCGGCAAGCAGATCGATGCCTTGGAATTGTTGGAGATCCCGATCCGAAACCTTCTCCAGGCGCTTTCGGGTGACGGGCCACCTCCAGTTCTTCTTCAGGGTACGAGTGGCATTGAGATCCATGTCGTAGAGCCCCGCGGGTTCGAAGCCCGCTCTGAGCAGGCCTATCGCCTGACCGCCAGCACCCGCACATATTTCCAAAAACCTCAAGGGCTTGGTGGCCTCAGTATTTTCATCAGACTCCGGCTCCGGCTCCGGCTCCGGATCGCAGGGTAGCAGATAGGCGAGGGCGTCCTGAAGCTCAGTCTGCCAGAGATACCCATGTTCGAAGGCAAAGCCGCTGAACTTGCCGTACCACGCAAACTTCCCATCGGCGAAGCGTTTCAGGGATTCATGGGCGGCCGCGAGCTTGTGCCGATGCGAGCCCGTTCTGAAGCCGGTGACGCCCTTTACCGGAAGATCGACCTCGCCGTAGACCGACCTGAATTCACGGAGGACGATTCTTGCGTTGGATCTCAATCTAATGGCTGCGGAAATGCATGCCTCGGACCGATCAACGACATCCTCGTTCGGATCGCAGGGTGGCTGCCCGACGAAGCGCTCCGTGAATGCGTCAATCTCGGAAAGGAGCGTGGCGACGTTTTCGCCGAGCGCCTGGACGCGGAGGTGCGACTGCTTTGAAGCCGCGGCCGTCATCGCGCGCTGGCGGCCCCGTTCGGCATAGGCGTTCGCTCCGATACTGTTGCGGATTGTCAGACGACGAAGTCTGGCAACGGTTGGGATATCGACCTCGGTTCCGTCTGCAAGAGCGTCCAGCGCAGCTTGACGGGTATCGGCATCGGTCGCGATCAGCGCCTTCACCACGTGGAATGGGACGCAGCGCTTGCGCAGGAGTGGCTCGCAGGATCCAAGAGTCTCGTCGAAGGCGAAGATCGACGGCAGATCGCTACGTGGGATGCCGCATTCGACAACCAGAAAACTGCGGAGATCGTCGTCACTCATCGTCGAGCGCATCCGGCCGATATTGGCGATCATGTCAAACTGGGCTTTGGCAATGGATTTGCGGTTCGCCAGGATTCGCTTCATCAGCGCCCCCGGATCCTCCCTCGTCAAGTTGTCTATCGTCTCAGCCATCGCCAGCCTCTGTTGTCATTGCTGTCTAGCAGGGCGGTCCTTCTGTCCCGGAAATAGATTCGATCGGATTTTAACTATCCTGTTCGAATTTTGCCGGTCATACCGATGGCGAGATGTCGTGCGCCTCGCAGATTGTGGATGTTGGGAAGGCGGAAGTCTCTGTCGATGGAAAGGGGGCTATTTTCAGCCTCACGTCCGCTAATCGATCAGTGGGAATTCTCGAAAGGGGATTGGGCACAAGGCCGCCATTCGCCTGTCATTCTGCGCGTATGCATGAAGTCGGCGCTGCGCCCACGCGAATCATCGGTTAGTCGACAAGTCTCCTTTCTATTAAAGTCGAGGGATTTTTGCGGCATTAGGTAGCAAAAACCACCAGACCTGAAACGGCTACTATTCTACCCTCGTTCCATTGGAAAACGGGGCCTCGAATGAGTGTAGCGTATGAGTTGAAGCAGAAGCGGGCCGCCCTGACCGAAAGGTTGCAGCAGCTTGAAAGAGAGCGGGTCGACATCCAGGAACTGATCGGCGCACTCGACCGTGTCATCCTAAGCTACGAGCCCGACTACCAGGCATCGGCGCTGACGAGACCTGAACAGGGTAACCGCTCTCGAAAGGCCAAGCCGTCGTCGTCCGAGGTGAAAGCGGCCATGAACGGCGTAAACAAGCGCCAAGCGGTCTTGGAGGTCCTGCGCGAGGCAGGAGAACCGATTTCGGTGACCGACTGCGCAGCGAAGTTTGCAGCCAAGATCGGCATCCCGAGCGAGCCAGCCAATCTCTCAGACATCGCACACCGCCTGTCGGCGGTCCTTACCCAACTGACGACTGCGGGACGCGTTCGGCAGTCCGGCCAGTTCGACGGTCGCAAGGTTCTATGGGAGGTCGCCGCTTAGCCTTCCCAGATCAGGTCCGGCGGTTTGTTGCCCTGCCAGTACCCACACAGATAGCGTGACGTGGGGCGAGACAGTGCCTTGCCCAACACCTGGAAAGTATGACTGCGATTGCTCACCTGTCGGCAGTCCTCGCGCCACGCGAGCTCGGCCACGTACCAGTCGAAGTATTTCAACGAAAACCGATGGTGGATGCCGACATAGGCCCGTTGGACCCGCGAGAAGAAACTCTCGACCTGATTGGTGTTCGTGCCATCGTCGGTCTGATATGCCTTTGAGTGGTTGACGCGTTGCAGCTTGTTCAAGCCAGCCAGGTCGTTATAGCTGCCATGCTCGTCAGCGAAGACCGTCCCCTCCCGCGACACGTGATCTCGAACGGCCGCCCAGGCTGCGTTGCTGTCTTCGTCTCGGATGATCCGGGTGAACGTCTGGCCTCTCAGTCCGCGCTGGCGGATCGCAAGAGCGCACAGACGTTTCATGTTCTGGTATTTCCTGAGCCGGCGGTCGATGCGATCCTCGGCCTTGTTTTCAGGACGGATGTGGCCGCCAGCGTACTTGCCGTCAATCTCCACCTCGCCATCCAGCACCATCTCCTCCCTGCGCCAAGCGATCGCCTCGCGCAGCTTCATAAGGAGGACCCAGGCGGTCTTGTATTGGACGCCGATCTCGCGCGAGAGCTGGAGCGCGGCTTTGCCTTTCACCGAGTTCGCCGAGAACCAGATGGCGATGAGCATCTTTTTGAAGCTCAGCTTGCGTGCATGGAACACTGTGCCAGAGGTGACGCTGAACACTGCCTTGCAGGTCTTCTCGGTGCATTTGAAGCGGTTGCGGCTCATCTTGTGGCAGCGCAACGTTCCGCACTTGGGGCAGTAAGGCTCGCCCTCCGTTTCGTGCCAGCGCAGGCGCTTAAACCAGTTGTAGGCAGTCGTGTCCCGCATCTTGGCGAGATCGAGCACCGTCAGCGTTCGGCACTCTGGCGAGAGCAGGAAATGCTGGCCCTTGGGCGTGTCGTCGGGGTTCGCCATGGCTCAACCCCTCCGCGATCCGGAGCAAGGCCGGGCGTATTTCCAAGCCCCCGCCCAAGGCACTGACGGCTAACACCGCAGCGTGCGGGCGATGGACAGCGGTAGCGATGGCGTTGAGGGTCATGTTCAGGCTCCAGAAGAAGTCGACGGCAGGCACAGCGGATCGGCGGCCGAAAATGGCCGCGGGGAGATCAGAGCTGTATGCGTACCATCCTGAACATGATCTAAGTCGATACCTGAACTTCCTGGAAAAGTCGATCGGAAGAGTTCTAAATGGTTAATTCTCAAGGAGCGATCGACTGCCGTTTGCTGGCGATTCGAGCGATGCCCACGGCCGCAAGGGGGCCCATAGTGGGCATCAGCTTCTTGCGCAAGCCTTGGTCTCAACCCCTACGGCAGTCCGGGATGAGTGATTTGAACGGGGCTCGGCAATTCCCCTCTCATTGCCGACTTATCTGCGATGGCAGAACTTTTTGGCAGATGCCCGCTAGCGAGCATCGCGATCAGGTGAGCTTCGCACTCTAATGGGTCAAGACCTCTACGCCGCGAGATCATAAATGTCAGCGGACGAAGGTGCCATGCATGCCGCGTGAGTTCCACGAGGACTCCGTTGGCAAGATCACCGGAGACGAGGTCTTCAGGCATATGTCCCCAGCCCAGTCCTGCTTTGAGCAAGTCGTGCTTCGCGCCGAGTTCGTTCACAAACCACCGACGCTCCCCGGCAACCGCCACGGTCGACTTCTCTGCATAGGGCTGGTTGTCGGTGACGACGATCTGGATATGTCGGCTGAACTCATCGCGCGCAGCCGCCCGCCCGAGGTTGGCGAGCGGATGTGAAGGAGCACAGACGGTGACCATCCGCGTGTCGCACAGCCAATGCCTCTCAAGCGCGCTCGGCTTCAGTTCGGGTACGTCGGCAGCGGTGATTGAGAACACGCACTCCCCATCCAGAACCAGTGCCTCTCCACCCTGCATCGTCGTCATGCGCAAATTCACGACGGCTGTCGGCGCATCTAGGCCGAACCGCTGCAGGCAGGCGATGAGGTGCCCGCGCGGATAATAGACGTCCACGGCGATCGAGAGCTGTTCAGCGCCTGACGTGGAAATCGAGCGGGCACGGGTCTTCATCTCCTCCGTGCGCGCGATTACCGCCCTTGCGTCGGGAAGAAGGCTTCGGCCGGCCGGAGTGAGCTCCGCCCGCCTCGTGCCGCGCTCGAAGAGTTCAACCAACAAGGCCGCCTCCAAGGCGGCGATCGCGTGACTGACTGCCGACTGCGCGCGCAACAGGGTTTTCGCGGCACCTGAAAAGCTCCCCGCATCACATACGGCCACAAAAGTGCGGAGTTGGTTGATCGTAACGCCGTCGAGCATTGTGCCATCCAAAGAGTAGATCGATAGCAGCAATGTTACGTCAATTACATAGATAGCGCAATCTGACTAAATAGAACTCGATCAGTCACCAATCTCATTCGGAAAGGCCGTGTCATGGCTGAGCGAGAATACACAAAAGCATCATCGAGCCGATGGATCGACAAGGTGGTCCGTCTGTTCAGGCCGGAGCCTCAACCTCCAGCGACCGCAGTCGTGTCAAAACTTCCAAAGCAAAGGTCCAACATGCCCACTCTCCTCGTGATTGAGGCCAGCCCTCGATATGACTATTCTACCTCCCGCAAGCTGACCGCAGTCTTCATCGACCGCTGGAAAGCCGAAAATCCAGGCGGCGACGTTATCGTCCGCGATCTGATGAAGACTAACCTCCCATTCGTTGACCTTCCGTGGATCATGGGTGCGTTCACGCCCGCCGAAACGCATTCACCGGAGGCGACCGCGGCCATCAAGGTGTCGGACGATCTTGTCGCTGAGCTGAAGTCAGCGGACCAGATTCTCATTGGCACGCCGATGTTCAACTTCTCCATTCCGGCCGTTCTCAAGGCCTACATCGACCATATTGTCCGCGTTGGAGTGACGGTGTCCGCCGACAACAAGGGCCTTTTGACCGGCAAGAAGGCCAACATCATCCTCGCAACCGGCGGAGATTTCTCTCCCGGTTCTCCAGTCGAGCAGTACAACATGGCCAGCGGGTACCTCCGTCAGGTCCTGGGATGGATCGGCATTGTCGACGTCGATCTAGTCCTCGCCGGACGTGCCCGCGCGGGTGACTATGGCGAGAAGGCAGTCGAGGAATTCGGCGCAGTCGTCTCGGCGGGTGTGAACAAGAACGCTGCATCGCTCGCAGCAGCATCGTGAGGGAGAAAGTCATGAAATACAGCATCATCGGAACTGGCAGTGTCGGCATCACGCTTGCAGGATTCTTCGCGAAGAACTCAATCCCAGTCGCGGTCGCAAACACGCGAGGACCGTCGGCCGTATCCTCCTCGATCAAAGGCCTCGGCGACAGCGTCAGACCGTCGACCGTCGAAGAGGCGCTGGACGCCGACATCATCTTCCTCGCGGTCCAGTTCCTGAACTTCAAGGACGTAGGCAAGCTTCGCTCGGACTGGTCCGGAAAGATCGTCGTCGACGTGACGAATTCGGCATTTCTTCCGCCAGAGGTCCAGGAACGCGAACTCAGGGGCCGTCTGTCATCGGAAGTGAACGCAGACCGCGTTCCTGGTGCAAAGCTGGTTAAGGCGTTTAACCAGCTTCCGATGCAGGGCCTGACCGCGCCCGTGCCCGCTGGCGGACGTCGCGTGGTGTTCATTTCCAGCGATCATGCCGATGCGAGCGCGGCCGTTGCCTCGATCACCGAGAACCTCGGCTTCGCACCAATTGAAGTTGGAAGGATCGCCGAAGGTGGTCGCCTGATACAGGCGCGCAACGCCCTCGTTTTCCAGAACCTGATCAAGTTCTAGTATGGGCCTCCATGTGGAGGCATTTCATCCCTATTGAGCGACAGCGGCCTTCAACAACACCCGCTGTCGCTCGAAATGTGGTGCCCGCTCTTAGGGCGTTCCTGACAAAGCACGATGACCACTCCCACGCGACGCTACAACCAGCGCAATCTACGTCAGGCACGCCAAGAGGGCGAACTCAAATTTCTTTTCTAATTCAAATAGCTAAGCCGAACTTGGTGGTCTTTGCTACCTAATGCCGGATTTTTGTGTCGGATGCGCAACACTCGGCAGTAATCGCGTTGGTCGGAGCTATATGCATTTAGTGACAGCGCCACCGTTTCTGTCGGAAAGAAGTCTTTACCGGCTAGCAGTTCTAGGAAAGGTTGATCCTAACGACGATAGTGCCAATAGGACCGATAAATGCTCGAAAAGTCAGAACTGCTTTACCCTTCGTTGACCCCGCTGGTCGTGCAAGTTCGCTGGGAGATGCCAACTGAATTCCCTGCTTGCCCCGATGAGTTCACTGACGATGCCCTCCTTCTCTACGCCTCGAAGCTCTCGTTCGGCGGTGTCTTCGCGCGTAACCAGTTCTCCACCAGCCTGATTGTCGACCATCGCCTTCGGGACGACGACCTGGTCGTGCTAACCCGTTTCGCCGGGGACGGCATAAAGGACCGGGCCGTCGCTCATATTTCACTCCATGACGCTCATTTTTATCACCGCAGCGAATACACGTTCTACACCCTGCAGGGTGCCTTGAAGCACTTCTGTGAACTGATCGGCGAGGAGTTTGGAAGTTCGGTGGACGATTTCTGCTGAATCTGTGTTGTTCACTTTTTCTCCTAACGGCTTTCTAGGCATCTCGGCGGGAACTAGGGGCAGGATTGCGCCTCCATGGAGGCCGTAGAGAGCAGCTTGGCCGCCTCGCAAAAGCTGCCGTCGCCGGGGAAGCGCAGAGAAAGTCTGAAGAGGTGGAGGAATGCCAAGGACTCCGACAAATAGCGCCTAGGGGCTCTATTGCAAATCGTTTCCGGGTTCGAAAGAACTGTTGGAGCTAGGCGTGCCAAGCTTGGGCAGAGACTTCTCATGTGGATCGGGTTCGTCCGCGTCGAAATATGGAAGCGGCACATCGAAACCGGGCTCAACGTGCCATTCCGCCTCCATCGGATGGTATACGCCGGGCAGCGGGAAATGCTCGTTGATCTCAACAAAATCGTCGACGTTTGCTGTAAGTATCGGCATCCGATAGACGATGGCGACCGCGGATATCATCAAATCGTGTCCGAGCCGGTTGCTTTTTTGTCTGCGCTGAACGGTCCACATGTGCCGCAAGGCGGGAACAGATGTCATTCCGGCGTAGACAGTTGCCACTTCGGCTGTCATTTCCGGAAACGGAAAGGCCATAGGGATAAGCTCATCGACCCAGTTGGCGATAAGAAGTGCTTTCTGTGGATCATCCTTCACACGGAGATGGGCTCCTCGGAGCAGTTCTGCTATGACCGGGTAGCAGAGTGCGAGACGATGTATGCCGACACGCAAAAGCCATGGACGCAGTCCGGGCGGAGGCTTCACGCGGCCCATAAGGCTGACGATGTCCGTATCCAGTAAAAGAATAGGGTCTGTCCGCACTTTAACATCTTTCTGTGGTCAGAAACTTTCTTCTTGAAAAATTCGAGGTGCGATCCAATTCGTATCGCTATACTGCGCAGGCTAGTATGATGTCGTCCGAGAGAGGCCCAGATGACGCGTGATTCCGATTGGCAGAGACACGAGGCCGAGGCCCGCATCCAGGAAGTTCTGGACGCAGCTAAAGCGCGCGGCACTCAGAGACTGATCGACACCGACGGCAGATTTGACGTGACGTTCGTACCCGGAAAGAAGACACTGGAAGAGTTGTTCTCCCGCCCTGGTCCTCTCCCCGACGATGACGATCCCAATCCCTGATCGAGATTTCTGCAGCTACGGTGAGAAACCGTAACCGGCGATGGCAAAACCAACAAGATATGACGTGTCGAATTTCGGTTGCTTCCGACTACTGCACTGATTGATATAGCTTAATCATCGAGGCCATCAGGCCCGAGATCCACGAAAGTCTTTGTTTCTCACGGCATAAGAGCCTTGGAGGTTCCCGGCTTGTAAAACTCGCTCTCACCTCGCAGGCAAATCCTAGTTGACGTCGAGAACCTTGTTCACTAAATGTTCTTGTATGAGCAAGACGTTTACGCACACCTTTCGAATACGCTGACGGAGCCCGGGACCGTTCCCGGTGCCGCCCAGATCGCTATTCGTCGGAGGTGAGGTCATGAAGACCGAGTCCACTCATGTCGCGGGTGATGAAGCCTGCGTTTTTGCGAAATACCGTCCGTTCTTTCCGTCTGCAACGCTCAAGTGCGTCGGTCGCCCGCTCTATCGTTCGCGGGAGGCGCGTGATTATGCCTGCTTGCTGGACTTGGATCCCAAGGTGTCCGCATGGCGCTGCATGCCGCAGCCGATCATCAATGACTCCGGCGCTCGGATGCCCCGACACCATTATGTTGATTTCGCTGTCGAGACGGAGAATGAAGCCTTGCTCGTGGACATCCGGCAACGAGATGCCGGTACCGTCGGTTGGATTGTCAGGTTGGCCGAAAAACAGGGTTACCGCTATCTGGCGGTTTCCTTCTCCGAATTCGTCGGTGCGCCCCGGCTTCAGAATGCCAAGGATCTCATGCGCTACGCTGGATATGATGCACCGCTGGGCGACCGTATCCGAATTCTCGCGGCGCTGGAAGAAATGGGGACGTTAACGCTTGCGGAATGCCTCTCTGTCGTCCGCGAAAGCAAGCCCATGCCAACAATCGCAACGATGATCCTCAGGAACATCCTTGAAGTCGACCTCGACGAAGCTCTGCTGGGGCCGGAAACGGTCGTCAGGCGCGTGGCGAAGTAGGGGGTCGAAGATGTCAACCAGATCTGCCGAGCGGGAACCCTCGCTCGAAGCGGCCACCTATGCCGTCGCGCTCAAAAATGCTTTGAGGTTGTGTGGTGTCTATCTGAGCGAAGGACAGATCGATCATGCAGTCGGTCTCGTACTGCCACCCGAGGCTAACATGGACGCGTATAGGGAGGCGGCTAAACTGCTCCTTCGAGAGACCAGCGTTTTGACCCGTTACGCAGTTACAACAATTGAGTTGGGCAGGCGGGGGGAAACATATTGCGAAGACGCTGGAAAAGTCCTGGCGCAAAAATCGGCCGTTGTCGTCCTGATCGAGAAAGGAGCCAGGCTTGTGCCTGAGATCGCAATCACCTTGGACCGCATTGTTGACGTGGGATCCGTCAAGCCGAACCACCTGATTTCGGCCGCGAAAAATGTATGGCAGATCGATATTGGAAGCGATGCCGCCAGCAGGCTCTGCCACTATCCTCCAAACCTTTTGTTCGGCGCGTTGCGAAAAGGACGGCCGATCGAAATCGTCTTGGAAAGGCTTGCGGATGCTTCGAAAGCTCCTGCGACCGTGGCTTGGGAGCCTTTGGTGGAAGACCTGGAAGGGTATGGTGAGGCGCGCGATTGGGCGGCGAACCTGGTCGTTGATCTCGCTGACTGGAGGGATGGCAAGGTCGCATGGCGCGATGTTGATGCGGGGCTTCTTCTCAGCGGTCCTCCCGGGACCGGCAAGACGCTCTTTGCATCAGCGCTCGCGCGTTCCTGTGGGGCGACATTTATCGGTACATCGAGCGCGCAATGGCAGTCCAAGGGACATCTCGGCGACATGCTGGGCGCAATGCGGAAGAGTTTTCGCGAGGCGGCCGATGTCGCACCATCGGTGCTCTTCATCGACGAGTTCGACAGCATCGGCGACCGGCGGACATTCAGAGGCGATAATGCAAGTTACAGCCTCCAGGTGGTGAACGCCTTGCTTGAGCTGCTCGATGGATCCACAGACAGAGAGGGGGTGATCGTAATCGCTGCATCGAATTTTCCGAACAATATTGATCCGGCATTGCGTCGACCTGGCCGCCTTGACCGCCACATCGCGATCAATCTTCCCGATCAAGCGGCTCGCGAGCAGATGCTTGCGACGCATCTGGGTACTGCCAACGCTCCGGAGGACCTCACTAAAGCTGCTCTGGCAACAAGTGGGTATTCTGGCGCAGACATCGCGCAGGTCGCGAAGGATGCTCGCCGCTTGGCCCGTCGCCAGGGCAGGGAAGTCCGAGTATCGGATGTGCTTGCAGTCGTGCCAGCAATCGCACCTGTTGGCGACGACGAGCTTTGGTCAGCATCGGTACATGAGGCCGGTCACGCGATCGTCGGTACCGTTCTATCTGTGTCCGAGATCGAGATGATTGTCGTTGCTAGGGAGGCCAGCCACCGGGACGCGAGTGTCGGGCATGTGCAGTGGCGGCGGAGATACACACCAAATCGAAGCCGCCAGTCCTATCTCGACGAGATTGCCATGCTGCTGGGTGGAATGGCCGCCGAAGAGGTACTCCTCGGAGATGTGTTCGATGGCTCTGGCGGCGTCGCTGGATCCGATCTTCAGCGAGCTTCGGATATTGCTACGGCCATGCTTGCAAGTCTCGGACTGGAGTCACTCCAATATTGCGACGTGTCGAGTTCCAAGGATCTGGATGAACTGCGGCGCGATGATCCTGTTCTGCGGCGCCGGGTCGAACGATTGCTGGAAACGGAACTGTTGAGAGCGAGAATGATTATCGAAGCGCGGAGGCAGGAGACGAAAGAGATTGCACAGGCAATCGCTAATCGCGGCGTAGTCCGGGGATATGAGGTTATGGACATCGTTTCTAAGGTAACGGAACGTGGGTAGGTTAATTCGCGACGACACCTAAAATTGCCGGGCAACCTAGATCAGAGCCGGTTTGATCCGAGGCATAGCCTACTGCCTCGCCCATTCTGTCGGTGCAGTCGACCTTTTTGCCATTTCATTACTCAACAAGACTAGAGGTGTTATTCTCCAGAAAGATGACCGCAGGCCCTATGGGGACGACCACGGAAAACTTCAATTTGCAACGGTTCACTAGATTGGTCAGCATTGAGGGCATTCACGGCTAGTCACACCAAAGGATTCGACCCTCACGAACCCAGAAATGAGAACGGCATCCCGTCTTCCGCCAGACCGACGGATGCAGCGATGGTTGCCCGGCCTCGCTGACGCTGATGTCCCAGCGTGGGCGTGCCTCCCTCAGGATCATGAGTTCGATCGTGTCGCCACATCCGCAGGGGCATCGCATGCCGATGCTCCAGTCGTCGCCATCATCTCGCGTCAAGACCAGGTCGCGAGCGGGCAATTCGAACGGAAGCGTATCGCCCTCCACGATCTGCAGATGGCGGGCAGGGCCATACTTGCCCCATAGGCGTCGGAACCAGCGAGTGATCTTCATGCGGCAGCCTTTCTTGGCTTGCGAAACAGCGGCAGCCCCAGCAGCGGTTCGGCAGATCCTCGGCCAAGCGACGCGTTCTCCGTCCGGTCGAAGTCGTCCTCTGCGTAATAGTCCTCGTCACAAGCAGCGAGGCTGAATGCGACGCGCGAGTATTTTCGGTTCGGCTCCTGGCGATAGGGGTAGGCGCGAGCGATGAACTCGTTCACCAGGGCAGACGCGGCCCTCATGTTCAACGTGATCACCGACGGCGCCTCTTCGTGGATTCCCTTAATGTATCCTGCCGCGAGTTCATCCTGGAACGCAGCCGGATCGGTGCGCTGCAGATACTCGGCCCGCAAGCTTTCCTGCGTGTATACGCCGCGATCGGAAAGCGTAGAGCCGCCGGGTTGGACATAGTCGATCCGGCCGCTGACATCGGCGATCGCAACCTTGCCTTCATCGAGGAATGTCGGGATCGTAACACCGACATCAAAGAGCGGTATGAGGAACGCCGCAGCGATGAGGTCGGCATATTGGCGGCCCTCCTTGCTGTCCACGCAGCAGAAAATGACATCGCACTGCCCGACGGCTTCGATTGCCTTCCGGGTCCCGAGCGTGTCTGCGATGCTGACCGCGACTCTGTCGCCTCGGTGCGCAGCAATAGCATCGGAGAACATCTCGACCTTCGGACGGGCTTGCTCGGCGTCCGCCAAAGTTGAGTTGAGGATGCGGTTGAGGTTCTTCTTCTCGATCTTGTCCTGGTCGACAAGAATGACGGAGCCGAAGCCCAGGCGCGCAACCTGCTCCGCAGAAATGGATCCGGTTCCTGACACACCGATCACGGCTGCGGACAGGCGAGAAAGTTCCTCGGTCATCGTACCTGTGAAAGCGAGCGGTCGACCAGCGGGGACACCATTAACAATCCGGTCGTTCCACCAGTAGCTGATGTCGTCGCCGGCGATCGTTACCAGATCCACAGGCTGCGAGGTCATGTCGGACGCATAGAGGCGAGCACGAATTGCGCCTTCCGGGGTCATGATCGCCGAGCCGTGGCAATATCCGAAGGCTTCAAACAGACCAGGGACCACCCGCGTATCGCTTTCGTTGTCAATACGCGAGAACTGGAGCCAGCCACCCGGATGGGAATGAAGCAGGATGATCACGAGTCCTTCAGGTTCGGCGATATCGATAGCGTCTTCAATATAGGCGCCGGGCCAGACGATAGCGTCAGGCTTGCGAACGGGACAGGCTTCGTGCGGGACCAGCAGGACCTGCCGAACAACAAGCCGCTGCCGTGGCCCACGAGAAGGGGCGCAGATCAAGATTGCGGCAGCTTCATTGCCATCAGAGAGCAGGTGAGCCTTGAGTATGGCGTGCGTTACACCAGCCATCGCGAGGGTGCGTTCCGGCATCATTCGCCCACCTCCTTCGCCATAGAGGATTCGACCAAGGCAAGATGGGTGACGACGTTGTCGCGCTGAGGATTCCACGGGACAACATTGCCGCGGTGTCGTGACCACCGCTGGAAGGGCAGGCCGCCGATACTCTGGATTGCCTCGGTCGCAGGAATGGCCGCTCCCGTCGCCCGCAGCAGAGGCGGATACGCGTAGAACATGTCGATCTGGGACTGCGGGTACGCAGGCGGAACCATGAGGGCGAGTGTCGTGGTGGTTGCGGTGTAGCCAGCGGGAACCGGATAGTCGTGAATGATCAGCCAGCGGTGGCCGTCGCTATTCCGAGTTTCCCAGCGCAGGCTGAGACCGTCCAGGTAGGATTCGTCGACTTCAAGAAGTGCGAAATCACGGGAAGGCGCAGTGTGCGCCTCTCCGTTGCTCACGTCCTTTGCCGTCAGGCGGATCTTTTCGATCCCCGGTGCGCGCAGATCGATTTCGTCACCCACCGAAAGCTGGCGCTTCGGCTGCCCTGCGACCTTCAGGATGATGATCCAGGCGTTCGGATCGAATCCGGCGCGGGTGAGCGCGTCAACCACAGAGATGACGGGCGTGGCGGAGATGATCTTCTTGCCCTGCACGTTCAGTGCCCAGACCTCCGGCTCGCGGCTCCGGAACTGCTCGACACCGTCCTTCTTGATCCTGATGATGTCGGTGTCTTCCACAAGGCGGTCAGGTTCGTCCCTGCGTTCGAGATAGATGGAACGGTCGGCAGGGATCCGGCCCAGCTTGCGAACGACCGCTCCGGAAATCTCGTCCGCAGGCCAATCGAGTCCTTCGCCTTCGATCGTGATGCGATTGGTGCCATCGCTTTCCGCGATGATGAACTTCGTACCCTTGCCGAGGTCGGCTTCTTCGTGAGTGCGGAGTTCTTCGAGGTCGCCGTCGTCGCGCCACTGCATGACGTAAGGATACTGGTCCGCATTGAAGCCGGCCACCTTGGCGACCTTGCCACCGGTAGGAGTATTGGTGTCCAGCAGAAAAGCGTGGAAGTTGAGGTCCAGACCCGCGATTTCGACGCTGATGTTCTTGCCGCGGTCCGTTTCCTGATGTTCGATGGTCATAGTCTGTGATTCCTGGTTGATGGAGTTGGGGAGGACAGCTCGTCCACCTCGTTTGCGCGCCGCACCGACGATTCCGACACGAAAAAAAGTTTGTCGGAATCCGGGTTCCCGCGCGCAAGCAGAGTGAAGATCAAGGAGGAGATCGACACATGTGGAAGAAGATGCGGAGGAGCAGGTGGATCAGCCTGACGACGAATATCACTCTCCGGACGAAGCAATCGCAGCGTTCCGGCAGCTCTCCAACGAAGAGCAACGCAACCTCGTAGCGTCAGCACGCGCGTGTCTGGCGGGTTCGGGGTTTGCGACGCCGAATGAGCTTATCAGCGAAGCCTATGTCAGGATCGCTGAGGGGCGCCGGAAATGGCGCACGAGCAAGACCTTCATTCAGTTCCTTAAAGGCGTCGTCCGAAGCCTTGCCTCCGACGGAGACTTTCTTCCGGAGGAGAGAAAGCTCGTGCGCCGGAATAAGGGCTCGGCTATCGTCACCTCCGAGCAACTCGACACGATAACCATCGAAGAGGACGATGACGCACTGACGGAGAAGATCAGGAACGAGCAGGTGCTTTCGGCCTTGGAGGCGCGGTTCTCTGGAGATGAGCAGATGGAGCTGCTCATGATGGGGATCCGCGATAGTTTGATTGGAAAGGACTTGCAGGAGGCAATCGGGGTCGACGCCACGCGCCTAGAGGCGCTGCGCACCCGGTTCAACCGCGAACTCAAGAAACAGGCCGCCGTGTTCGGCGCGAAGGAAGGACAGTCGTGATGAGCGACAAAAAGAAGGACGCTTTGGATAGCCTTATCAACTTCATTTTCTCGGATGACACCCCGGTCAGCCCCGAAGACGAAGAAGATCTGGATATATTCAAAGACGCGATTCAGCAGGCGGAGGCAAGACTTGCAAAGGCGCGCTTGGAGCGCGCTCGAGCCGGAGCCTTTTCAAGCAACATGTCCACCAACGTGAACAACCTTGATAAGGAACGTGCGAAACGTCGTTATGATCGTGCGAAGGCCGGCGATGCTACTGCCGGCCTCACGCTCGCTGCTCGTTTTGGTGATGGTTCTATGGACGGCGATCTTGAAGCAATTCTTGAAGATCTCGCGGAATTGGAAGACGAAGATAACGGCAATGAAGAGAATTGACTCAATTCCAACGAATTTGTCTCCAGATGCACTACTTCGTTCCTTGGGAATTACCGAACCACGCGACATCGATGTTGAAGCAATAGCTTATTATGTCGGACTACGTGTGAAACGTCGTTGCCTAAAATGTTGCGAAGCAATGATCACAGGCCTTGGAAACAAGGGTATCATCTCCGTAAACTTGGGCGGTATGCCTCAGCGCGAGCGCTTCTCCATTGCACATGAACTCGGCCATTGGGCTCATCATCGAGGAAAATCGGTTGCGTGCCGCTCGACCGAAATTGGCAGGTTTTCGCAGACCAACAATGTCGAACGCGCTGCGGATCAATATGCTGCTGACCTCTTGATGCCATGGCCCATGTTCAAGGCCGAATGCCGCAAGCATCGGATATTGAACCTCAATGCATTGAAAGAGGTGGCCGGAGCGTTCAAAACCAGCCTCACTGCCACCTTAATCAGGATGATCGAAAGTGACATCTTTCCGGCATCGATGGTTATATGTCATGGCCTCACTGGGAGAAAATGGCACAGATCTGCCCCCAAGATGAACACCCGATGGTTTCCCAGAGAGGAGTTGGATGCTGACAGCTTTGCATTCGAATTACTCCACAGTCAAAACCAAGATGAGCAGCGTTTTCCTAGGAGGATCGGGGCGGATGCATGGTTCGACAAGGCTTCGGCAGGCCGGTATGAGATCACGGAACAGTCTTTCCGGATCCCGGGAGAGGGGATTGTGACGATATTGAACCTTGACCCCAACATGGTGGCGTAAAGTATGCGCAACTAAGCCTTCTTATCCCGCTGAGTGGCTTGACTATCTGGCGCTTGCGCTTCGTCCGCCTGTGGCTCGAAATCATCCCCTAGCGCCAATATCTTTTCGACAACAATAGAGATCGCCGGCTCCTCGTTGGCGATATAGGAAGGGCTCTTGTCCTCGATTCGAGGGATTGCCTTGCCCTGTGCCCAAAATGTGGCCTTGCCATCGGAATCCTTGCGCTTCCTCTTTTCAAAAATGTCACGGTATCGCCTTGGAGAAATCCCGATGAACGGCTCAAAAAGTACCTTTGACTCCTGATCGGCAGGAGAGAATGTGATCGAGTCTGCGTGCATGTCCTTGGCGTGACTTTTTGGGTATGGCTCTAGGAATACAACTCTGCGCACCCCCGACGACACGATGTGCTTCGCGCACATGTGGCAGGGGAATGTAGTGGTAAACATGATCGAGTCAGCTAAGGGCTTGCCCTTGCGGGCGGCATCGGTAATCGCCGACATCTCGGCGTGGATGATCCGCCCGAACTCGATGATGTCCATAATTCTCGAGTCCGAAATTAAGCGCTCAGATATCAGCTTTTTAACCTGATCGGCTGTCTCCCCTTCCGAAGTGAGATCCTTGGACAGGTAGCCTAGGCTTCCCATGCGTTCGACAAGGTCATGAAGAAGGCGGAGTTTACGGCTATGATTACCATCCTCTCCTTCTTCGAAATCCCGGTGAGGATCGGCCGGGTCATCGCACCAGTATGTTCCCCCGAAAGCTTTCGGGACTTCATTACACCCCAAAGTGATGACCTCTCCACGGTCGGAGAAGATTGCAGCACCGATCTGACGGGAAAGATCGAGTGATCGCAGGGACGCGCCTGCTGCAGCATACATCCCATACTCCGCCTTGGTTGGAGAAATGCTGTTGTGACCGAAGAATGCTTTTACAAATCTCTCAACGACATCCTTCGTTTCCCTGCTGTCCTGCCCTGGGACAAAGATATCGCCGAGATGAAAGACATCGGAAACGCGTTGACCATAGGCTTCATCGACCTCGTTGTGATCTTGTGCGATTAGGTCGATCGCTTCCTTCTCCGCGTCATCTTCTTCGATGATGCCGGTCCCGAATCCTTTTATCTTCTTGATGAGTTGGCGGCGTCGCTCTTCTTTATCCGAGAACACCGACACCTGAATAAATTTCCTGCCGTACACTTCCCGAAGAAGGGTGATCTCTTCTTCGCGCTTGAGTTGGCGGATGATGTAGGCTGTGCCCAAAGCAGGCTGATCCTGCCCCACGCTGTTTACTTTTTCTCGAATCCGACGGATTTCGCTTATAGCGAGACATGACAAGGCAGCATGATTTTTTACCCCGCGGCGAACCTGATCAGCTTGCTTGATCAGTGAACGGTACCGGTTTCCGTAAGAGGATTCATCCACTTTCACCTGTGGCAGGATGTCCTCCATCACTCGCGTGATGTGGATCACTTCGCTCCTGTACTGGACTTTACCCAGGGCTTCCTGCAAATAGCCGATGATCGCATTGAGATCGACACCAATGGGGCCAACGAGTCCTATCACGATCTCTGGATTATCTACGACGGCAGTAGCCATGAGGGATCCTTAACGGGAACTTTAGAGCTGAGGCTGGATTATCATATCGTGGACTCGTTAATCGTGTATATTCGAGTCGGGGAAGTCATTGGAGGTGCAGTGATGAGTGCAACCGTAGCAAGACAGGAATCATCCACAAGCAAAGAGCGCGGAGATGAGTTGCGTACGATTATGCAGAAGGCTGTACAGAATGTTCTGAAGCGGCCAGAGACGCTCCGTGGCCCGTATGTTATCCGCGATAGTGATTTGAAATCCAAAGGTTGAAACGCGGAAAAGTGCCGCACTGGGTCGCAACTCTTGGATTCCTGGATATGGCCATAACCCGCTGCTTCTAGGCCAATGGTCATATTTACGGCTCCGGCGCAGACGGTAGGGGCGAGAGCTAGTGGGACTCGGTGAGTTTCTGTGCTCTCGTAAAAGGCCCAGTAGAGGTTGACCAGATTGAGAGCCTGCAGCCACGTATGAACTGGGCCGGGCTTTATGGCCCCTATGCCGCTGCCCATTGAAGACTCTTCCTGACGATTTATTGGAGCCTGTTAGGCCGACGAGAGCAGGTGCTTGGCTGTACCAAGCATGCCAAATAAATCCTGGAACTAAGCCATTAGTTGGTCTGCTTTCAGCTTCAGCCCGGGTTGCTCACTTACGAAGGCGTCGCGGACATCGACAAGTCCCGTAACGAATTCGTTCAGTCTTTATGAGTAACGTGATTGAATTCTTGCGCCGTCTTCTGAACGCCGCCGCTGATACCTTGCTTCCCCGCTCTGCGGAGCACCTAGTGCATCAATCGCGTAGTAATTAATGGGTACGAGTAAAGAGTAACTTGTCACCGATGGCAATCATCGTATGATTTATTTGGATCCGATTTGAGTTGTTGGATGAGTTGAATGAGCGACGACGATGCGAAGTTCTTCGAGCTCCGGAAGGAAGGAAGTAAGCGGTGTTTCACTGGCACGTCGCCTGATAAACGCTAGCCCTCCAAGCTGGAAATGATGGTCGTTAATTCTTCCATGTTGGCGAAGGTGACGTCGG
>NZ_JAQKGP010000038.1:0-35712 GCF_027956525.1 Agrobacterium sp. ST15.13.013 | reverse complement strand
CAGGCGAACGAAAGTCGATCCCGCGAGACTGTCCGCGATTTAGTGAAACGACTGTCCGGGATTTACCGGAATCGATGTCCCGTTAATCCGAAATCCGCAGATCACATCGCTGTCGCCGGGAAACGGCGAGAAGATGTCGAAGCACTCGGTGACTGGCGGCGATGTGGCGGCATTGCTGCATCGTTTTGCTCAGCTCCAAGAGAAGGTGCGATCTCGTACGGGCAATCAGGTTCCGATCGTGAGCATTCAGGAAGCCGGACTTGACGGCTTCTGGATCGATCGTGTGCTGAAGGCGAACGGGATAGAAAGCTACGTCGTTGATCCAGCGTCGATAGCAACCTCGCGCAGGCGCCGGCGAGCGAAGACGGACAAATTGGATGGTGAGGCGCTGGTGCGAGCGCTGTTGGCTTTCAAACGCGGAGAGCCGCGGGTGTGCGCTATGGTCAATGCACCAAGCCCTGAGGAAGAAGATCGCCGCCGGCTCTGCCGTGAGCGCAAGGTTCTGATCGCCGAGCGCGTCAAACATGTCAACCGCATCAAGGGCCTACTCTTCAGTCAGGGCATCAGTGGTTACGAGCCGCTTCGCAAGAACCGGCGCAAGCAACTGGACGAGCTTCACACGGGGGATAGCCGTCCTTTGCCGACCCACCTCAAAACTCAAATAAGCCGTGAACTTGATCGCCTCGAATTGTTGCTCGAGCAAATTACAACGGTGGAGGACGAACGGGATATGCTCCTTGCGGCGCAAAAGGACAGCGTGGCGGCAACGCCGATCCCGGCTGGGGCGATGTTGTGCGACATCAAAGGCATTGGTCTAGAATTTGCGGCTGTTCTCTGGACCGAAGGGCTGTTCCGCCATTTTGACAACCGGCGACAGGTTGCTGCGTACGCGGGACTGGCACCGACACCCTGGCAGAGTGGAACCATCGATCACGAGCAAGGCGTCTCGAAGGCGGGCAATCCGCGCCTGCGCGCCACGATGATCCAACTGTCGTGGTTGTGGTTACGCCATCAGCCGCAATCAGCGTTGAGCCGGTGGTTTACGATGCGCGTGCAATCCAGCGGAGGGCGCATGAAGAAGAGTACGATCGTGGCGCTGGCACGCAAATTGTTGGTTGCTCTATGGAAATATGTGACCGCCGGCGTTGTCATCGAGGGCGCTGTGTTAAAAACCGCCTGACAATCCATACAAGCCAAATTCCGCAATCTTCCAGGAGCGATCAATCCTGGCGGATCCAGAGGGACGAACCGATCCGCGATATGGCTTCAAACGCCGCTGCTAAGAATGGTCTCGTCCTCCTGAGCCTTTGCCGCAACGCAAGCGGGATCATGGTGCAGCCGCCCAGCGCGGCAACCGAATGTGAGTTTGAACCGGCGATGGAAACAGGCCCGTTCACGCGAACAGGCTCAGCCTTGGATGCCGAAAGAGCGAGAAGGAAACATGCGATGGATCATTAAAAAGTTCTTGACCCGACACTCCCCATGTGAGTCGCGGACAGTTTCGCGACTGATTTAGATTGAATTTCGTGAGCGCCGATCTGGCATTTTTTCACCTCGTGATTTGAGCGAGGACAAGATGCCTAGACGGAAGCAAGCGAGACATACCGACGTGAAGGATATCCGATCCATCCTGCGGCTTACGTTCGAACAGGGATTGTCGATACGCGCCGTTTCCCAGCGATTGAAGATAAGCAAGACGTCGATTTCGACGTATCTTCTGCGGGCGCGCGAAGCCGGGCTTGCGATCTGGCCCCTGCCAGCAGATCTGGACGAAGACGCCGTTCTCGAGCAGCGCCTGTTTCGGCGCATGGGCCGACCACCTCGTGACACTGATGAGCCGGATTGGTCCAAGGTCGCCACCGAGCTGAAGCGCAAGGGCGTGACGCTCAATCTTTTATGGCAGGAATACCGGGAAGCTCATCCCGACGGCTATGGCTACACTTGGTTCTGCTGCCGGTATGCCGATTATGAGAGCCGTGCCAAACCTACCTATCGCAGTCGTCATGTCGGCGGGGTGGCGATGGAATGCGATTATGCTGGCCACACGGTCCCGATTATTGACCCTTCCAGTGGCGAGATACGAGCAGCACAAATCTATGTGGCAGTGCTGAGCGCATCGCAGTTGACCTTTGCTTATGCCAGTTTCAGTCAGAAGCTGCCGGACTGGATCGAAGCCAACCAGCGGGCCTTCAGCTTCTTCGGTGGCGTAACCAAGACCACGGTTTGCGATAACCTCAAGGCGGCCGTCGCCAAAGCGTTATGGTTCGAGCCCACCTTGAATGCGACCTTTGCCGCTTTCGCCGAACATTACGATACGACGGTGGTTCCAGCACGCCCGCGCAAGCCTCGCGACAAAGCATCTGCGGAAGGAACGGTTCTCATTGTTGAGAGGTGGGTCTTGGCCAGGCTCCGGAACGAAAGATTCTTCAGCCTTGCCGACCTGAACGTCCGCATCAGCGCTTTGATCGAAGACCTCAACAATCGGACGATGCGGCGCTATGGCAAATCTCGGCGCGCCTTGTTCGATGAGGTAGAGCGCGCGCAGTTGAAGCCGCTGCCTGCAACGCCCTTCGAATATGCAGAATGGAAGACCGCTAAAGTCCACCCCGATTACCATGTCGAGGTCGACAGAACGTTCTATTCTGTGCCGCATGGGCTGATCGGGAAGCGGGTCGCCTTCCACGAGGCCGGACATGCGGTCGTGCATCATGCGCTTGATCTCGGACCTGTTCGCGGCCTCAATATCGATTCCGGCGAGGGCGGCTACAATCTCGTCGGCTTCCACGTCTGGGCCACCGACACCCGCGATTGGTACGAAAATATGCTCACCATGCTCATGGCCGGGCGGGCTGCCGAGCAACTGGTGCTCAAGCGCGTCTCGAGTGGCTCCGGTGGCACCGACGACAGTGATCTGGCGCGGGCCACGCGGCTTGCCTTTGACATGGAGCGCACCCTCGGCTTGGGGAGTGAGCATCCGCTGCTCTATCGGCCCCATCGCGATCCGGGCGCGGTTCTGGACCGTGAACCAGAGCTGGCGACTCGCGTTCATGCCAGGCTGGAGGCGACACTCGAACGAGCGGTGGCGATCCTGAGACGACGCAGACCCACCTTCCATTCCCTCGCAAAGGCCCTGTTCGATGCCCAGGCAATGGATGAAGAGGCCGTGCTGCAAATCCTGACAGATGGTGATCTGTCTCCTTAGAGCTGGAGTGATGCGGCCGACCTTGACGATCGAGATCGACCCCAATGCTCCCGATCGGGTTCGAAGCAGTTTCGATTTAGCAGTGGAAGCTGCGCTTCAGGCAACACTGACGTACCGGATGGCCGCAAGCGCATCTTCCAGCGTGCCATGATCTTCGTTGCGGGATATTTCCTCTGCGCCACCGTCGGGCTAGGATCCACATCAGGATTCTCGGCCGATCTGCATGCCGATGGCACGCCGCAGCGCTGTCAAGTTCGCCTCCAAGAACTCCGCCAGTTCGCAGACGGCAGGTTCTATCTTTTCGTCAACGTAATGAATGCCAGTTCCGAAGAGGATTCCGGCAGAAACCCATCCACACTGCCCAGTAGTTGGTGTTCAGGCAGCACCGAATCCGCTGGCAGCAGGCTGACGCCCGGTCAGGAAGCGACGGCGGCCTGCACGCCCATCGGACCCTGACTCGCCGACCCAGACCAGTTGCACTTCACATCTGGCGATACACGCGCCATCCCCCGGCTCACGCTTGACAGGGCGAGGTCGATTTTCCGGTCTGAAGAAGCCCGCGCAGTTCGAAGCTCCATCCGCTGATCGTGTCGAGCCTTGCATGCGGAGATGTCCGCGCGAAACCGGAGAGTAAATCAATCGCGCGCCGCGCGGCGAAATCCTCCGGAACGCCGAGCCGGACAGTTTTCGAATCCCGTCTATATGAACCTCGGGACTTCATGAGTCTTACTCCGATTGGAGTCCGCAGAGTGTATCAGCTTTTCTGTGTCCCGTAGTCCAGCGCGAGGGCGGCAGTCCACTCTACGGTCCCGGTGTGGCAGAGTTCCGATTGGAAGACTTTTTAAAGTTCTCGCGGTTGCTGCCGGATCGTTCAAGAAACCCATCGTGGGCAGGCGCAAGTTCTCCAAGCGTGGTTCACAGATGTTATCTGTCCGGCATGTGGGCTGCTTTATCAGATTCTGGTGCTGGACCGGAGAAGAGAGCGATGATCAACAATTTGCATTCGCGACGAAATTTCTTGAAGGGCACGGTTTTGGCGACTGGGGGATTGGTGCTTTCGGTCCAGCTGCCGCGCCTCGGGAGAACCGCAGTCGCCGCCGGTCAGGATAACCAGAAATCGTTCTTCCCGAATGCATTCATAAAAATCGATACTGATGGCATTACTTTGATCATGGCTCATCACGAGGTCGGTCAGGGCATCTTCACGTCCAGCGCCATGCTGATAGCCGAAGAACTCGAGGTTGGACTTGATCAGGTCAAGCTCCAACCTGCACCTCCAGACCTGTCGAAATATCTCGATCCGCTTCTTTTCGACCAATCGACAGGTGGTTCGACGTCGACGAGGGCCGACTGGATGCGCCTGAGGCAGGCTGGGGCGGCTGCGCGGATGATGCTGGTTCAGGCTGCCGCTTTCGAATGGTCGGTGCAGCCCTTGGAGTGTCGTGTCGAGCTAGGCATCGTCAATCACGATGCCACCGGACGATCCATGACCTACCTCGAGGCCGCGCCTAAAGCCGCGGTATTGCCAATTCCTGAAAATGTTGTGCTGAAGGAACCCGCTGAATTCAGGGTCATCGGCACCCGCGCCAAGCGCCTAGATACCCCGCATAAGGTGAACGGCAGCGCTATCTACGGGATAGATATCATCATTCCCGACATGAAATTTGCGACCCTTGCCATAAGCCCGGTGGTCGGGGGGCTGATCTCTAAGATGAACGAAGATGCAGCGCGAGCGGTCAAAGGCGTTCACGATATCGTCAAGCTCCCCGATGCCGTGGCCGTAATCGGCGATCATATGTGGGCCGCTAAGGCAGGCGTCGATGCGCTTGAGATCGAATGGGAGGCCGGACCCAATGGATCGATGAATCTCAATTCGATCGTCGAGAAACTGGAACAGGCATCGCGACAACAGGGTGTGATCATCCGCAACGACAAGGATGCCGCCTCTGTGATTTCGAATGCGGCAGTGAAGCTTTCCGCTGTCTACGAGTCGCCCTTTCTCTCCCATTCGCCGCTGGAACCGCTCAATTGCACGCTTCACATTCAGGACCACAAGGCAGAGATGTGGGTCGGCACACAAGTTCCGGTGCGGGCACAAAAGGCCGTCGCGGAAGCAACCGGACTGCCCCAGGAAAGCGTAGTTGTGAACAATCAGTTGATCGGGGGGGCGTTCGGACGTCGCCTTGATGTGGATTCAATCGAACTCGCCGCCCGGCTCCTCAAGGATATCCGGTATCCGGTAAAGCTCGTCTGGACCCGAGAACAGGACATGACGCATGATTATTACCGTCCCTACTACTACGACAGGGTCGCGGCGGGACTGGACAAGGACGGTCGGCTCATTGGACGAACGCACCGTGTGACGGGATCCTCGATCTTTGCACGCTACGCACCCGCAGCCTTCATCAATGGCGTCGACCCCGATGCGATCGACTGCGCCTCGGAAACACCCTACGACGAGGACGCAGTTTTCGTGGACTATGTCCGCAGCGAGCCCGACGGCGTCAATACGAGCTGGTGGCGTGGAGTTGGTCCGTCGCACAATCTCTTCGTAGTTGAAAGTTTCGTGGATGAAATGGCTGCGGCGACCAAACAGGATCCCGTCGAGTTCAGACGCAGGATGTTGACCAAAAACCCGCGCGCGCTGGCGGTCCTGAACGAGGCGGCGAAGAAGGCGGGCTGGGGCGAAAAGCTTCCAGCCGGAAGAGGCCGGGGGGTCTCCCTTCAGGTGGCGTTCGGAAGCTATCTCGCACATGTCCTCGATATCGAGATTACAAAAGAGGAAGTGAAGCTTCTTCGATCGGTCATCGCGGTCGATTGTGGTATCACGATCAACCCCGATACCGTCGACGCCCAGATGCAGGGAGGTGTGATTTTCGGGCTGAGCAGCGCCATGTACAATCAGGTCACCTTCACCGACGGAGCAGTCGACCAGACCAATTTCGATATGTACCGAGCGCTCCGGATCAACGAGATCCCCAAGATCGAAATCTATCAGGTCAAGAGCCAGGAGAACCCAGGCGGCGTGGGCGAGGCAGCAACGGCTGCTGCCGCGGCTGCGCTCGCGAATGCGATCTTTGCGGCATCCGGAAAACGCATACGTTCATTGCCGCTCGCGGAGGCAGCTCTGAGCTAGCAACAAGAGCTGAAAGACGGCGTTGGCTCAACTGTGATCGCGCGCCGTCCTTTGGCTCAAACGAAAACCGACCGCAATGTGTCACGCGAATTGACACCCACAGCTGGCTAAAAGCGGGCGGTGCCATCTTCAGCACGAGACTACATGGTCGGTGCTGCGCGTTGTCGACGGGTCGCAAAGTGCAGTCTCTTTCTGGTCCGAAGTTCGGCTCGAATTCGTCGAGGACCACGGCGGAAGTCGAGAGGCCGGATAATTCCATCGGCAAGATCATGCGGCGTAGATTCCGTATACCGTTGTCTAATCTCCCACTCAATCGAGATCATCCAATGAAACTTTACACGCATCCTGGAGCAAGCTCGCTCTCCGTCCACATCCTGTTGCGCGAGACGCGTCTACCTTTCGACCTTGAGGTGATCAATGTCACTGCCAAAGTTCGCGCGGATGGCTCCGACTACTGGAAGGTCGCCCGGCGGGGAATGGTACCACTGCTGGAACTGGACAACGGCGAGACGCTGACCGAGAACCTCGTGATCGCTCAATACCTCTGTGATCTTGCGGGACGTCGTGACCTGATGCCGGAACCGGGGACCATGCAGCGCTACCGTGTCATGGAGTGGCAGAGCTACGTCGCTGCGGAACTGCATAAGAGTTTCGTACCGATGTTCTGGCCGATCGACGAGGAAATGCGGACGCTCGTCTTACAACGTATCCGTAGCCGCCTCGGATTCCTCGACGGGAGCCTCAAAGGCCCGTTCCTGACCGGGGAGACCTTCACGGCCGCCGATGCCTATCTTTTCGTGATCGGGAGCTGGGCGAGGCATTTCGGGATCCCGACCGATGAGTTTTCTCGCGTGAGGAATTTGCTCAAGCTTGTATCTGAGCGGCAGTCGGTACGGGATGCTCTGAATGCGGAGGGGCGCGGGCTCGTTGTTATCGACGATCCTGATCCATTGCCGTGACGCGCAAATGAAGATATTCGGCGGCGATGTCGGACATCGCCGCCGAGCGTTCAAGGGGTGTTCGTGCTCAAACCCCTTGGCGCTTGAACCGCTGGTCAAGGAGTAGGGCGACAATTTCAGCTGCACCTGCTGCCACTCCGATGAGCCAGATGTCGCCGGCACCAACGATGGCCGCTCCGATAGCGCTTCCGATCGAGAAGCCGAGATACATCGTTGACGTATTCAACGAAAGAGATACCGACGCCTGGGACGGCGACGAGGCCTGGATGAGGCGCGCCATTTGTGCCGGGAAAAAGGACCAGACACTGAAACCCCACACGGCGATCGCAACGAGGGTCGGAACCAGTGCAGTTGATGGCGTCAGGCCCGTCACTGCGGCAAGGGCAAGGAAAGACAGTGCCAAGATGACTAGGGAAGCCGTGGCTACCTTGCGCGAGCCAAACCGGTCGTTGAGCGCTCCGCCGGTGGTTACTCCGATGGCGGCGGCGATACCCCACATTGAAACGGTTGCTGCGATGCCGGTCACTCCGAAGTCGAGCTCGGATTTCAGATAGGGCGCTATGTAAGGGTACGCAGTATAGGCCCCGAGAGACCAGAACAGGGTGACCGCGAGTAGCTCAAGTATTGCCGTCTGGCGGACGACACTGACCCGTTCGGAAAGGCTGGCGACGGCCATACCGTCTCCCACCTGTCGGCGTATGCCCGCCAGAATGCCAACGATCGCAATGAGGCCCATAAACGCAACAGCCAGGAACGTGGCACGCCAACCAAACGCATGGCCAACTAGCGCGCCGAGGGGCAGGCCAAGTGCAATCGCAATGGTCATCCCGCCGCTGACAATCGCAAGGGCGCGACCACGTCTTTGCGGACCGGCTATGGCACCCGCCAGCGCATTGGCATTCGGGACGTAAAGACCCGATGCGACCGCCATCAAGACACGCGCTACGAGCAAGGTGGCGAAGGTGGAAGAGAAAGCGGCGGCAAGGTTACCGACGGTGAACAACGTCATCGCAACGATCAGCAGGTCGCGGCGATTCATTCGTCCGGTCGCGACGGTCGTGATCGGCGAGCTGATGGCCAGGACGAGCGTAAATACGACGACCAACATGGCGGTCGTCGAAATGCTCATGCCCAGATCGTCGGCGATGGTTGGTAGAAGAGGAGCGATCATGAAGCCTTCCGTGCCGATGGCAAAGGTGCCGAGGGCGAGGAAATTGGCTGGGACCAGGGACGGTGCCGACATTTCTGTATTCTGCACAACGCCGTCACCCGACATCCTGTTGTCTGTGATTTTCAGTCGATTTGACATGACGAATTCCCCGCAGAATTTGCTTCCCGGCCATTGAACGGGAAGCAATGCCGCGATTTTGAAGGCCTAGACTGGGATCGGATTTGCCGCCAAGGATTCATTGAATCCGTGAACGAAGGCGTGCTCGTTGTTCCCCGGATTGTCGCGAAGGGCCGCAATTTCCTCGACGTAAACTTCCGGGGCGTCGGTCTCGAGACCCTTCATCGTCTTTTGGATGAAAATATCCAGCGGCATCGCGCGCGGATCGCCGCTCTTTTTGACCAGGTCCGTATCGACCCATGGCGGAGCGATTTCCTGGACCCGTACATTAGTGTCGCGAAGCATGAACCGCTGCGAAAGCGAGTATGAATGAAGGGCTGCCTTTGTCGCTGAATAGACCGCGTTCGAAGCGAGTGGCACGAATGCGAGCACGGATGTGTTATTGATGATCGTCGCCTCGGGCTGCGCCTTCAGGTGCTCGACGAGCGCGGAGGTCATACGGATCGGGCCAAGCAGGTTCGTGTCAATGATGCGACGTGATACTTCGTCGTCAACCAGGCCGGACGCATCGTCGAACGGCATGATGCCCGCGTTGTTGACCAAGACGTTCAGCTTGGGATACTCGGCGATCAGCTTCTTGGCGACGCGATGGATGTCGTTGATGTCGTTGATGTCGAGCTCGACCCCATCGATCCCTGGGTTTGCCGCGGAGACTTCGTCGAGCAAGGCCTTGCGGCGGCCCGCGATGATGACCTTGTTTCCAAGCTTGTGGAAAGCTTCCGCCAGCCCGCGGCCGATGCCGGAAGTTCCGCCCGTAATGAAGATGGTGTTACCTGTCGTTTTCATGGATCGCTCCTATTCGTTGAGACGCGCGTATTTCTAGGCGCATCGCCTCGGTTTCGATTGGAGGATCATGTCCCAAAATGCCATAGTCTCAAATGTCAAGGAAACGGCATTTTAGGACATTATTTGCCCGTCAGCTCTCCACATTCTCCAGCCCAGCGCCTCCGATCATTTTAAGTGTGCGACGAACAGCTTGAGGCGGCTGACCGAATGAGCGAAGAAACGCGCGGCGCATACGATCCCGATCAGCGAAACCTGTATCGCGTGCCACGATTTCAACGGGATGGCTTCCGTCCTCGAGCATTGCCTTTGCTGCCTCGAGCCGAAGTCGCTCAACGGCTTTTGCCGGAGAATGTCCCGTTTCGTCGCGGAACAGCCGACTGAACTGGCGAGGGCTTAGGTTAGCGGAATCCGCGAGCTCTTCGACGCTCAAGGGATTTCGAAGATGCTCCTTGGCATAGATGAGTGCTTTTCGGATGCGGTCGGAACGTGGCTCGAGCTCGAGAAGAACTGAGAACTGGGACTGCCCGCCTGGCCTCCTGTGGTAGACGACAAGTTTGCGCGCAATCGTCTTTGAAAGCGCCGCCCCGTAGTCATCCTCGATGAGCGCTAAAGTCAGGTCAATGGCGGCACTCATTCCGGCTGATGTCCAGATGTTCTCGTCGTGAACGAAGATTCGATCTTCGTCGACATGAACTTGTGGGAACTTACGCTGCAGATTGCGTGCGTGTGCCCAATGGGTCGTGGCGAGCCGACCATCAAGCAGGCCCGCTTCAGCCAGGAGGAAGGCTCCAGTGCAGACTCCCGCAACACGCCTACTTTCCGTGGCAGCATTGGCGATGTATTGCCGAAGTGTCGGTGAGGGCGCACGTGGAACCAGCTCGCCGACGACCATCAATGTATCGGGATACTCTTCGAGCTTCTGCGTCTGGATGCCGATGTTCAGCGAAGATCTGACCGTCCCACCTTTTTCAGACATCACGGTCAGCCGATAGGCCTCTTCGCCCAGCTCCTGGTTTGCGAATTCGAACGCGGAGAGCGCCGCCAGTCCCATGACTTGGAAGCCGTCCTCGAGAATGAAACCCACGCTGCGCATGGTCCTGATTACTCCTGCTGTTTTCGGTGCAGTGCTGAATGCGGCACTGCCGACGTTGCTTCCTATCGGAGACGCCGGCAGACCTTCTATATGGAGTGGCGATATTGCGATTGCCACCGCGGCTTCCGGCTCGCGATGGCTTCGATCGGAGAGGGTTACTCAGCCGCCTGTCTCGTCTCGGGCACCCACTCGTCCTCGCCATGCTTCCTCGGTACATATCGCGACCGCAGCATTACGTAAAACACTGGAGTCAGGAACAGGCCGAACAGCGTGACTCCGATCATGCCGCTGAACACGGCGGTACCGAGGGACCGCCGCATTTCGGCGCCAGGACCCTCGGCAATCGCGAGTGGCAAGACGCCGAAGATAAATGCGAGTGCCGTCATGAGGATCGGGCGCAGACGCAGATGGCAGGCTTCGACAGCTGCTTCCACTGCGGTCTTTCCCGCGTCTTGCGCCTGGCGCGCGAATTCCACGATCAGGATGGCGTTCTTCGCCGCCAGGCCGATCAGAACCACGAAGCCGATCTGCGTGAGGATGTTGTTGTCCATCCCCCTTAGATAGACCCCGAAAAGCGCACCCAGCACCGCCAGCGGAACTATAAGGATGATTGCCGCCGGCAGGATCCAGCTCTCATATTGTGCGGACAGTGCGAGAAATACGAAGACTACTGATAGCGCGAAGATGTAGACAGCGCTGCCCCCAGCGTGGGTTTCCTGGTAGGACAGTTCGGTCCACTCGTACGCCGTACCCGACGGTAGCGTTTTTGCAGCAAGCTGCTGCATTTTTGCGATCGCTTCGCCCGTGGAAATCCCAGGAGCAGCGTTGCCCTGGAGTGGGACAGAGACATACATGTTGTAGCGCTGTACGAGCGTCGGGCCGCTCGTTTCCCTGATGTTTGCAAGTGTTCCTAATGGAACAAGGGCTCCGGCTGCAGATTTGACCTTGAGATCGAGCATATCGTCGCGTTCGAGGCGGAACTGTTTGTCCGCCTGGGCACGGACCTGATAGACTCTCCCGAACGCGTTGAAATCGTTGACGTAAGCGACACCCAGATTGCTGGATAGAGTGTCGAAGATATTGGGAATCGGAACGTTCAGATACTGAGCCTTGTCTCTGTCGATATCAAGGAAATACTCCGGGCTGGATTCCGAGAAGGTGGTGAAGACCCCGGTGAGACCTGGTGTCCGGTTCGCTTCGACCATCATCTGCTGAGCGAGGCCAAGGACGCGGGTCATGTTCGAGTTGTCCTGGTCCATAATTTGCATCTTGAAGCCGCCCGAATTGCCGATGC
Organism: Agrobacterium sp. ST15.13.013; assembly: GCF_027956525.1. Classification (NCBI taxonomy): domain Bacteria; kingdom Pseudomonadati; phylum Pseudomonadota; class Alphaproteobacteria; order Hyphomicrobiales; family Rhizobiaceae; genus Agrobacterium; species Agrobacterium sp. ST15.13.013. The sequence goes on along the minus strand of NZ_JAQKGP010000038.1, from coordinate 23,894 downwards.
CCTGAACCGGTGGAGGAGGGATGGCAATGATGAAGGCCTCATCGACGCTCTGCAGGTTCTTATAGAGCGCCCGGATGATCTTTTCCGACGTGTCCCCGGTCGCCAGCCGCTCCTCGAACGGCTTGAATGGTGTGAAAATCACGCCAGCGTTCGAAGCGTTAGTGAAGGTTGCACCGCTGAAACCTGCAAATTGCACCGCGTTGGCGACACCAGGCGTGTCCTTGGCGATATTTCCGGCCTTCTTGATCACCGCATCGGTGCGGTCGAGGGATGCGCCTTCCGGAAGCTGGACGACCACGATCGCATAACCCTGGTCCATGATCGGAATAAAGCCGCTCGGCACCTTGGTGTTGAGGAACCAGGTTGCTCCGAGGAGAGCGACGAAGACGACAACTGCACAGCTTAGACCGGTTTTCGAGCTGACGATACGCCGCACGATTGCTGAGTAGCCGGCGCTGAGTTTGTCGAAACAATGGTTGAAGATATCGGCACACCATTTCGTGAGCTTCGTCACGGGGTTCGTTTTCGTCTCCGAGTGATCGTGAGGGCGCAGGACGATCGCTGCAACGGCCGGAGACAAGGTCAGCGAGTTGAGTGCAGAAATTGCTGTCGCGATCGAGATAGTCACGGCGAATTGCCTGTAGAACTGGCCCGAAATTCCCGGAATGAAGGCCGTCGGCACAAACACGGCGATGAGAACGAGCGATATGGCGATGACCGCCGTACCCACTTCATCCATCGTAATGTGCGCTGCCCGACGAGGCGACATACCGTTCGCGAGATTGCGCTCGACGTTCTCTACCACGACGATCGCGTCGTCCACCACGATACCGATTGCGAGCACGAGACCGAAGAGAGTGAGCATGTTCAGGGACATGCCGAATGCCGCCAGGAAGGCGAAAGTACCGACAAGTGAAACCGGGATCGCGACGATTGGGACGATCGCCGTTCTCCAGGACTGCAGGAATATGAGAACGACGATGGCGACAAGCACGATCGCTTCGCCGATCGTCCTATAGACCTCGTTGATCGAATCCGACACGAAAGCCGTGGTGTCGTAGATGATCCGGTACTCCAACCCGGGCGGGAACTGGCCGGAGAGATCTTTCATAATCGATTTGATCTGCGCGGCTGTCTCGAGCGCGTTCGTACCTGGTCGCGCGAAAATGCCCATGCCCACCGCCGGCTGATTGTTGACATAGGAGTTCGTCACATAGTCCCGCGCGCCGAGCTCTATCCTGGCAACGTCTTCGAGTTTGACGAGCCTGCCGTCGGGCGTTGACTTCACGATGACGTAGCGGAACTGCCGGGCATCCTGAAAGCGGCCGTCCGTGCGGACGGTGTATTGGAATGGGTTCTCCCTGGCAGTGGGAGGGGCTCCGATCGAGCCGCCAGAGACTTGGACGTTCTGGTCACGCAGTGCGCTCACAACGTCCGTGGCGGTCATTCCGTATGAAGACAGCTTCTCAGGATCGAGCCAAATTCGCATCGAATACTGCCGCTCGCCGAAAATCTGAATGTCGCCCACCCCCTGTAGACGGACGAGTACATCCCTGACGCGGTTTCGCGCGTAGTTGGACGTATAAAGCTGATCGTATCGGCCATTCGGCGAAAGCAAATGCACGACCATGAGGAGGTCGGGCGAGCTTTTAGTCGTCGTGACGCCGAGGCGCTGCACTTCCTGGGGCAATCGAGGAAGGGCGACGGCCACGCGGTTCTGCACAAGGACCTGAGCCTTGTCCAGATCCGTTCCCAGCGCGAACGTGATCGTGAGCGTCATTGCTCCGTCCGCGCTCGAATAGGACGACATATAAAGCATGTCCTCGACGCCGTTCACTTCCTGCTCGATCGGCGTCGATACGGTGTCTGCGATCGTCTGCGAGTCGGCACCTGGGTAGGAGGTCCTGACGACGATGGTGGGAGGTGCAATCTCGGGATATTGTGAGACAGGAAGCTCGAAGTAGGCGATCGTTCCGACAATCATCAGCACAAGCGAGATGACGCAGGCGAAGATCGGACGGGAAATGAAGAAGTGTGCGAACCTCATTGGCCTGCCTCCGATGCCGAGGCGCTTTCTGGTGCTGAGGCGACCGAGTCGTTGTTTTCCGACGGTAGCGTTGTTTCTTTGGGATCGACCTTCATGCCCGGGCGCACACGTACTACGCCTCTAACGATGATGGACTCTGTTCCGTCGAGACCGCTGCGGACGACACGGTAACCGAATATTCGCGGGCCGGGCCGGATGGCCTTCGTGCTGACTGTATTGTCTTTCCCTACAACGAAAACGACGCGCTCGTCCTGGTCCGAGCTGATAGCCTCATCAGGGATGAGAACAGCCTGATAGGAATTCGATCCCTCGAGTTCGACCCTACCGAATAGCCCCGGCTGCAATGCGAAATCCGGGTTTGCGAACCGGGCGCGAGCGCGAAGCGTGCCTGTCTGGGGATCGACGCGGTTTTCGGCGAAGTCCAGGGTTCCTTGGAATTTGGTGCGGTTCCGATCACCAAGGGTGACGGAGACCTTGATGCCACCGCCGCCGCTCTGCAGGACTTCGCCGTTTTTGCGTGCCGTCTCGGCGTAGTTCAGCAGCCTGCGCTCGTCGATGTCGAAATAGAAGTCGATCGGATCCAGCATGACGATGGAAGTCAGTAGCGTCTGGTCGGCTTGGACGAGATTGCCCACTGAAATCTGATGGCGATCGATCCGGCCACCGAGGGGTGCGGTGATCCGGCTGTATGTTAAATCAAGGTTCGCGCGGTCGAGTGTCGCCTGTGCGCCCTGGACATTCGCTTGTGCCGAATCCAGTTCACGGCGACGGTCGTCGAGGGTAGATATCGTCTGGCTTCCGGATTTCACCAGAGAATTGACGCGATCGAATTGCGCCTGCGCATAAGTGAGGCCTGCAGTGGCAACAGCGAGGGTGGCTTGCGCCTGGCTCAGTGCCGTCAAGAATGGGCGCTGGTCTATCTCGAAGAGCTGATCACCCTCCTTGACGAGCTGACCATCCCTGAAGTTGATCGCCTGCAAGTAGCCGCCAACGCGCGCCCGGATTTGAACTTCCTCAGCAGCCTGGAAGCGGCCGATGAATTCATCGCGGTCTACGACATCACGCAGCACTGGCTTGGCCACAACGACCTGGGGCGCGGGACTTGTTTCCTGTGCAACTCCGGCCGAGGTCAAAGCGACACTGCAAGCGAGGAGCCAAAGTGAAAATGGAATCGAGCGGTACTTCATCAAAGCCCCCTGTGGTGTTGCGGAAATGTGCATCGTAGGTCAACGTCGGTGCGGCACATTCGAAAAGAGTGCCGGAGGCGAGCAAAAAACGATTGTAAGATCGGTCCTCCCCAGCGGAACCCGATCGTCCAATATCGATCCTCGGGTGGTCGCTAGAAAACGTCTGAGGTCAAAGGAGCTCGGAAACGATGAACATGAAGTTTGAGATCAGCGAAGAGGCTGTTCGGGACGGTATCGAAACTCTGCCGGAGTTATCGGACATCGCCCTCGTAGTGGGACACGCGCCTGCATCCCCTGCAGATGTGCTTCTCGATGAAGCCCTCCAGGAAAGCTTCCCGGCGAGCGATCCTCCGGCGTCCGGCAAGATGGAGTGAAGAAAAGCCTGGGCGCGTCCCGGGCATGTTACTCGAGCGCTTTCAAACGCCTGGTATCTGGTGCGCGGCCTCACTGCGTGCAGACAAAAGGAACGGACCATGGATAGCGGTTCCCGCGACTATCAGAGATTTCCAACGCTGACGCCTTTGCAGGTCGAGACGGCCCGCAGATTCGCCAGCGTTGGGCCGCTTTCATTCGAGCCCGGCCAGGAGATATTTCCTGTCGGCGAGCGGAACGCGCCAGCCTTTCTGGTTCTCGAGGGGCAGATCGATGCGTTTCGGCATGACGGTTTTCGCGGCGATCAGGATGTCGCCGCACACAAAGCAGGTCAGTTCTCAGGCGAGATAAACCAGCTATCGGGCCGCCCGTCACTATCAGGACTTAAGGGCGGACCCGACGGATGCGTGGCTATCGCTTTCGATGCGCCCCACCTTCGCGCACTCATCATCGGGTCCGCGGAAGTCGGCGAGACTGTCATGCGCGCTTACATCCTAAGGCGCGTCGCCTACCTTGATGCCGGCCTAGGCGGCTCGATCCTGATCGGGACGTCAGCAGATCCTTCGCTTATACGCCTTCAAGGCTTTCTCACCAGCAACGGATATCCCCACACCGTGCTCGATGCCGAGTCGGATGAGGATGGGCTCGTTCTCGTTGAGCGACTCGGAATAACGGCGGTTGAACTGCCGTTGATGATCTGCCCAAGCGGCACGATGCTCAGAAACCCGACTGTGGGGGAGGCAGCGACATGTCTCGGTATCACGCCTGAACTCGATCCGGAGACCCTGTACGACGTTGCGATCGTGGGAGCGGGGCCTGCAGGTCTGGCAACCTCGGTCTACGCGGCCTCCGAAGGTCTACGGTCGATTGTTATCGACCAGCGCGCGATCGGCGGGCAGGCGGGCAGTTCATCCCGTATCGAGAACTACCTCGGGTTCCCCACTGGAATTTCTGGAGCAGCACTTGCGGGGCGGGCCTTCAGCCAAGCGCTCAAATTCGGGGTAGAGGTTGCGTTGCCGCTAAAGGTCAGGGAACTGACGGCCCCGGAAATATCTCGTGCACGGTCGGCACCCATATCCCTGGAACTCGAGGACGGGCAGTCAATTCGTGCGAAGTCGCTCGTGATTGCCTCCGGTGCGCGGTATCGCACGCCCGAGATCGATGGTTTGCAGCGGATACAGGACACAGCTGTTTCGTACTGGGCCTCAGCACTTGAGGCCAAGCTTTGCGAGAACTCGGACATTGCCCTTATCGGGGGCGGAAATTCAGCGGGCCAAGCCGTAGTTTTCCTCGCCCCACGCGTCAAGCGGCTGCACATGATCGTTCGCCGCGACCTCTCCGAGACGATGTCATCATATCTCATCGAACGGATTGCGGCGTTGCCCAACGTCGAAATACATCTGGGTTGCGAACTGGTCTCGGTCAGCAGGGACGATGGACCAAATGTCTCAGGCATCCTGCAGCATAAGAAATCGATGCAAACGAGAGCCTGTGATTTCGGCCACCTCTTCCTGTTCGCCGGAGCTGATCCGAATACGAGTTGGACCGGCGGAAAAATAGACACGGACAACAACGGCTTTGTGCTTACAGGCAGAGGGTTTGATGAAGACGTCTCGTCTTTCCTCGGGCGGCAATCGTTCGCTCTGGAGACGAGCATACCCAACATCTTCGCAATCGGAGACGTGCGCGCCGGCTCGACCAAAAGAGTAGCGGCAGCCGTGGGCGAGGGGGCCGCGGTCGTCAGCCAAATACATCAGGCGCTGAAGTTTCTCGACGTCACGGTTTGACGGAAGCAAGCGCAGGCACGGTAAAGGCCACCAGCGGAAATGCGTTTATCCTCGACAAACGGGCGTCTCTTGTTGAGAAACGAAATCCGGTCCCGATAGAGCACGCGAAACGGACTTCGTACACTCCCTGCGCTAGCGTATTAGAAAATGGGCTATCTGCTCTTCGAGCACTCGCCACCATCCCCATTCAACGTAGGCGATGAGGGCGGCGAGGATTGCGCCAGCGATCGAGTTGACATGCCTCAAAGGCGACAGCGACAATTCCGTCTCAAGCGCGCCTGGCTCGAAGATCGAAGGAAGTGGCATTTCGGCGACAGGAAAGAGTGCTCTCCTGAGCGCATCGGCGTGACGCTCGTATGCCCCGACCCGTTGTGCGGCCGTCAGGTCATCATACAGGTATTCTTTGACGGCGCGCTTGCGCTCCTCGGGAAGGCAGTGGTCGATGTAGAGCTGGATCTCGATTTCGGTGATGGCCGGCATATTACTTGATGCTCCTAAGATGCGCGCCTCTGCGCGCGCTCGTCCGCAGCGGAATCTCGACAACCTCCCTCAATCGCTCTCTCGCGAGAGGGAGTTCGTTGATTACGAAGCTGTCAGGTATGCCCAAGGCGCTCCCGACTTCCTGGAAAGTCAACTGTTCGACTGACGTGAGCAGGATCATGCTCCGGTCGAGTGTCGTCAATCTTCTCAGGGCGCATGCGATCCCGGTGTCATACTCCGGGATCGGTTCGCTGTCAGCGTCGTCGAAGATCGCGGCCTTGTCGTCTGCAAGACTATGGATCAGGCCGTAGCCTTCGATCTTGAGGCCAACGAAACCGAGGAACATCCAACGTGCTTTCAGCGTTTTCAAGGCAATCATCACAAGTGCATCGGCCGACCCAATGTCTGCTGCGTGCCCGCTTGCGAACCTTCGAAAGGCTGGAACGTACGGCAACACGTTTCTCGTAAACTCTTTCATGAGCGCAACCAGTCTACATTTCTATTCAGTAGGATTCCAGGCAATTTGGCTTGGAAAGCGGGGCAACGAGCCTTGCAAGCGGCATAGGGCGCGGGTGGTTGCCCGCGCGCCCGCTACCTCACGAAAGATGGATGTCGGAAAGATCAATCGATACGACGAGCGGTTCCGGCATTGAATTGCCGTCCGGCTGTCTGGGGAAAATGCGCCGCTCGGTCGGGAACATCAGTCCCTGAACTTCTTTGTAGCCGCCGATGTAGTGAGCACCGGGCGTGTTTCCAGCAATCTCGACGTCGTAGTCATGCCGCTTGAGTAGGCCGACTTCGTCGACGTAGAGGGTCTGAACGGTGCTGTGTGTAGCAATGTTGGCGGGGAAAGTGACCTTCAAACGCTGCCACGTCTCCCCATTTTCAGTCCACTCGCCGATCTCCTCCGCTTGGACGCCCGGCGCGGTTAGAAGGAAGGGCATGTTAAGGTACGTCCACATGGCGATGCCCGCGAAATAGGCGAGCTGCGGGTCGGACCAGGGAGTTTCCAGCGTGTGGCCGGCGAACGACGAGCGAGGCTCCTTGAGTTCTTCGAGGACCCTACCACGTGCATCCTTGATCTGGACCAGACCCGGCTCAAACAGCGTCACTTTTCCTTCGGCGCTGAAGGGATCGTGGGAAGCCCACTCCTCGCCGAGGCCGACCGAGACGTTGGTTACATCAAGCTGGCCGGAATGCCCCTTCAACGGCCACAAGACGCCGCCTTGTTTGAGATGCGCCGTAAGGCGTGTGTATTTTCTCCAGTTTTCCAGGCCGCCATGGGCGGCAATGATTTTCTCGACGAGGGAAGGCATTTTCGTCTCCGTGGTTGCGTTGTTTAGCTGTTCAGGAAGTGCTGGACGTGGGCGACGAACGTATCGGGATATTGGAAAAGTGCGCCGTGACCAGAGTCCGGATATAAAACGAGTGTGGCGTTCGGCATGTTCTTGAACATCTCGTACGCGTTGATGGAGGGGAACATCGTGTCGTCGCTGCCGTGTACGATGAGTGTCGGCTGTGTGATCGCCTTCAACGACTTATGGGCGGGGTCTTTGTCCGCGCACCATCCGATGATGGAGGCTGCCTGCGGATTGCTGACGGAATCCGGGCTTTCCGGATCGCGCTGATATGTGCGAACAGCGGCGCGATTGACGAATGCCTGTCCAGCAGCCTGACTTGGTACCGATGGAGTGAAGAAAAGGGGAAGGCGGACGTCCTCGGCATTTCGCGCGAACGCTTCCTCGACGACCTGCATCAGGTGCTCTTCGCCACCCTTGGGCGCGGTGCCCGCGAGTACGATCTTGCGGACCTTGACGGCGGGGCGAGCAGCCATAAGCTGTGCGATGAATCCACCGAGGGAGAAGCCGAGAAGATCAACCTTGTCATAACCGAGGGCGGCTATAAAGCTCTCAGCATCCGTCGTCATCTGGTCAACGGTATCGGGCGTTTTGCCTCCGGATGTTCCGACCCCTGCGTTGTTGAAAACGACTACGGGTCGATCCCCCGCAAGGGCGTTCACCACAGCCGGGTCCCATGAGTCCATCGTTCCGGTGAAATGCTGCAAGAGAACCAGCGGGGTTCCGGTCTCCCGGCCTAGCCGACGGTACGCATAGCGAACTCCGTGGGCCTCGACATATTTTGTTTCGGCTTCCTCGAGTTTGACGGACATCAGGCATCCTTTCCTTGTCATCACGCCCATGTTGGTGTGGAGGAAAGTGCTGATTAATGTCCTGTTACGCGAGTTAATCAGTGTTAAGTTGGGTTATGGATAGCGCCCCGGACGCAGTCGGGATCGAACTAGGAGGCGGAATCGCTCTCCAACGTCAGACCATTGCGGCAAGGAGCCAAACGTATCAGGTCCGTTGCCGCTTCGAGATCGATGGTCTTGCTTCCTGGTTCGAATTTGCCGATTACCGCCTCGATGTCATCGATGATACCGGGTTTATCGGAGCGCGACGAGAGCTCGTACGCGGCCATCAGGCAACGTAATTCCCAGAACGTCGCCACCATCTTGCGCGAGAGCGCTACCGCGTCCGCGGCAATCTTCCTCGCGAGCTCTGGATTTGTCGGAAACTCCGCGATTGCCAACAAGCGAAGCAGCTCCGGACGGCACCACCCCGCATCACCCTGGAGGGCGCGCTCGATGTGGGTTTTATGAGCACGCTCGCCGGCAATGACCACGAAGTATTCCAGCCTCAGTGCCGCCGCGCCTGAGAGCTCGTTTTCGAGGCCACTGTGATTGTCATCGCCGAACAGCCCATGCCGGTAGGACGAAATCCACTGTTGCCAACGGATCAGTCTTTGTTGTTTCGCCAGGCCTTCTGCTTTGTCGAGGTATTCACTTGCCTCGCTATGTCGTCCCACAAGCGAAGCCATCGGAAACGCGCTCAGCATCAGAAGAAGGCACGAAGCGATCGAGTAACCCAGATCCTCCGCTTCCCGTACCGAATCCTTGAGGAGATCCATGGCGGTGACCATGTTGCCTTCGAGGAATTCTACGAACACCAGGACCGCCAGACCCGAGATTCGCTGGTCGAAACCAAGTCCGGCATTCGAGGTCCTCCTGATCGACCCGCTGCCATCGTCCAGCGAACCCTCGATTTCCTTGCGCGCGCGAGAGAGTTCCCCGTTGAAGAAGTAATTGTGCCCAAGCATCGCGCTAAACACATGCGATGACACCTGTGGGTTCTTGTCCCGTAGCGCAAGCGCGGCATCGATTGCGTCCTGGTATCTGCCATGCGAGCACAGGATGGCCGTTCTTGCTGCATTTGCCTGGATGCACTTGCCTAGATTGCCGGTTGCTTCCGCTATTTCGATTCCGCGGTCAATTTCGTATAGGGCATCGCCGTCTTTCGAGTATCCCTGAACGTGGTACAGCGCGCTTCCTTTGGAAATCCGGAGGTCGAGCTCCGTTTCCGTTCCCTCGTGCGCAGATCCGGGGACGCGTTTCAAGGCTTCGTCGAGGACCTGTATTTGCTCGTTCATCAATCCAAGTTGAACCCAGACAATCTTGGAATTGGCAGCAAGGCGCATTCCCGACTCGGCCGTTTCAATTGACTCGAATGACCAATGGATCGCACTTCGGATATCGTGGATCAGATCTGAATACAGCCGCATCCAGTCAGCGGTCGCGAGCGTCGGCCAGTCACGAGCGGCGTTAGCAAGCGCCTTTTCGCAATAGTCCGCATGGGCCGCATGAAGCAGCCTTGCTTGATCTCCTCTCCTGACCTTGTCCAGAGCGTAGCTTCTTGTTGTTTGGAGAAGTCGATATTTCCCGTCGCCACCGCTCACCGAAAACAGCGACTTCAGGAACAGGCCATCAAAAGCCTCGTAGAAATCCTCCTCCGGCATTACGCCCGCACAGAGCGTCTGGGCGGCTTCGGTCGAAAACGCGCCGGCGAACATCGCGCAATATTCGAACAGAAGGCGTTCCTTATCCGTCAGGCCATCAAAGCTCCAATCGAGCGTCGCTCTCAGCGTTTGCTGCCTTGGAGGCGCTGTTCGCCGTCCCCGTCGCAGAACCGCGAGCGGGTCGCTCAACGAGCTGACGAGATGGGCAAGTCCGAGGTTGGCGACGCCGGACGCGGCAAGTTCGATAGCCAGAGGGATGCCGTCGAGACGCCGGACGATAGATGCAGCCGCCGCAAGCGTTTCGGGATTGTTGAAGTCCTCCAGTTCGGACGACAACATAACCCGGTCAACGAAAAGCTCGACTGCAGGATATTTCATTAGCGAGGATTGCGGGCTGTCTTCCGGGGGTACAGGAAGGGAAGGTAGCTGTCGTATCCTTTCCCCGGCAATGCGCAAGGGCTCGCGGCTTGTGGCAAGCACGGTCACCTGCTTCGCGGCCGCCAAAATGTCCTCGACGATGAAAGCCGCTTTGGAAATAATGTGCTCGCAATTGTCGAGCAAAAGAAGGAGGTTTCGTTCGGCCAATGCTTCGAGGACGGCATGCTCCGCGTTGTCGATGACAACACTTAGTCCGAGCAGGCTCGCCACAGTCGGAGCGATTTGCTTTTCGTCACTTAACGAGGCGAGATCGACAAACAAGACCTTGCGACCAGCACTTATGATTTCGGCAGCGGCCAGCGCGACGGACGTCTTGCCAACACCGCCTGCGCCCGAAATCGTTATCAGACGATTGGTCGAGAGCATTTGCGCGGTCTCCGCCACGAAGTCGTCTCGACCAATGAGGCGTTCGGTCAGTCGCGGAAAGCTCTGCTGCAGAACCTGCGGTTTGGCCGGAGCCTGATTGACGGACCCGACACCGGAACCCTCCACGGGCATGACGAAAACGTAACCTCTACCCGGTACGTTTTCGATGTATCTTCCGCTAGTCCGATCACCCAGAAGCTTTCGAAGTGTGACCAGGTGCACGCGCAGCGCGCCCTCTTCAACGGTCGTATCCGGCCATACCGCTGCGAGCAAGGTTTCCTTGCTGACCACTTCCCCCGCCGATGTTGCAAGTACGGCTAATATGTCGAATGCCTTACCGCCAAGCTGAAGCACGTTGCCGGATTCGGTCAGCTTCCGTTGGGCGGTATCCAGCTCAAATCGTCCAAACCTCAGTACGGTCATTGACGATATCCGGCCAAGTTGGAGCTGTGCTGACGCGCAAATAATGAGGCTCGATTGCTAGGACAGCCGAACAAAGGCGCAGTCGCCCGTGTAGGCACGGCGCACAAAGCTCCGGGAGAAAAAATTCGTAAGCGGTCTTGTCCCACGTTAGGCTCGCCTTTGGTCTTATTGCGGAGATAGACCAACCGGTCAGTTTATGCAACGAACCATTGAGCGAATGAACTGTCGGATTCTCTTTATGCGTTGTATCCACCATCAACGTTCAGAACGCTTCCGGTGATAAAAGAGGAATTTGGACCTGCGAGGAAAAGGATTGCTTGCGCGACCTCTTCAGGCGTTCCCAGGCGCTTGAGGACGTTAGACTGTTTCTCCGCCTCGAGCATTTCGCTCGATGCCTCGGAGAGCTCGGCCTGGATCGACCCGATCTGGACCACGTTGACATTGATCCCCCGCGGCCCAAGATCGTGGGCCGCGCCGCGACAGAAAGCGGTGATGGCTGCTCGGGTTGCCGCGTAGTCTGCCAAACCGGGAGCGCCTACCCTGTCGGCGAGGCTGGCACTGAGTGCGATTATTCGTCCCCCGTGTCCCATGAACCTGACTGAGGCTCGAACCAGAGCTGCGATAGCCATCACGGTTCCCGAATACTGCGCTTCAAGCGCGTCCTCATCCATGTCCACGTCATCGATCTGCCAGTGGGCGCGATGATGTGCGTTAGCAATCAGGACGTCTATCCGACCCATCGCAGAGATCACACCCCGCGCGAGTCGAGCGCACTCGACTCCCGATCCATCGTTGGGCCAATCGAAGGTGATGACGCGGTTGCCGAACCGCTGAAGTTCGGTGATGAAATCCGAGGAGAATTCGCTAGCATCGACCGTTAGGGCCAAGTCGGCTCCGGCTATAGCGAGCAGCCTCGCCGTAGCCCGGCCTACGCCCTTATCGGCGTTTGTTAGCAGCGCCACTCGGCCTGCGAGCGGACGTAGGATGTCGTCGGGCAATTCTGGCACTGACATTTCCTTCAGAACAACGGCAACGAAGCGTACTGCGAACTTCGCCCGTCGAGCCCGGATACGCGAAGAGTCAATACCCGTATTGTAAGATTGGGCAGCACCCAAAAACATACAGTCCGTAACACTGCTAATCAGACTTAACATCGCTTAACTCGCTTAGCGCCGAATGCCCAGACTAGATTCAAGGGCATCCGAAGCAACGAGTTACGCCAATGCCAAACCAAGTTTCATCCGCTCAACTGCGTCCAGCAAATAACCAGATCGTGGTGTGGAGTTTGAACCCGCATGGCCTCACAGCGCGTTTCCCGACACCAGCACTAGCTCCGACGAGGACGCCGACGTTTCCTCGCGGCAGGACGGTTGCAGGTCTGGCCGAATGGCAGAAAAACAAGATTATGCGCTACATCGACGACAATGTCGAAAGCTGCATAAGGGTTCAGGAGCTCGGGGCTCAGGTTCGGCTTAGCGCAAGCCGTTTTTCCAAGGGCTTCAAAGTTTCGTTCGGCAAGTCGCCCTACGACTACGTCCTCGCGCGGCGGATCGAAGCGGCCAAATACCTTATCACCTGTACTGACGAGCCGCTCAGTCAGATTGCACAGGCCTGCGGGCTTAGCGACCAGGCTCATCTTTCGAAGGTATTCAAACGACTGGTCGGGGTGACCCCCCTCAATTGGCGGCGCCGCCATGCCAGCGGATCGGCTGTCCCGGTTGCGTCGCAGTCATGGTCAAGGCTCGCACAGTCGTCTGAACGCGCGATGGCAATGTAAGGCCATGGCACCTGGTAGAAACATGATTTCGGGCGGTCTTTTCCTCGCGGTGACGAGGTTGATCGGGAAGAGGTGGCGTTCACCGGCGCGATCTCATGCAGCATTAAATCTCCAGGTTCATGCACGCAGCATGATGGCGCGAGTTCGTAAAAGCCCGGTGGACCAATCCAGCTCCGCCGGGTCACTGCATTTTCAACGGAGGATATTGTGAGGAAACATCTCTGTCTTTTGACCCTCGGCTGGGTAGCGATCGCCCTCCCAGATTCGACTGCTCGGGCCGATGGCGACCCGGAAAAAGGCCTGAAACTTTTCGCACGTTGCAGTGCCTGCCACACCGCGAGCGAACAGAACAGGGTGGGGCCGGGGCTCCTTGGTGTGGTCGGGCGGACCGCCGGAACAGCTGAAGGTTATAGCTATTCGGCAGCAATGAAGTCTTCGGGCGTGACATGGGACGAGCGAGCACTGGACGCATTCCTCAAGTCGCCTTCGGGCGTCGTTAAGGGCACCCGAATGACCATCTCGATCCCCAAGGACCAGGATCGCGCCGATGTTATCGCCTACCTGAAAACACTCACTGTCCAATAATCCGGCACTAGAGGAGCAGAAACATGAAAAGCCTCGTTATCAATGGCGTAACCCACCAGGTCGATGCCCCGGACGACATGCCACTTCTTTGGGTGCTTCGTGACATCCTCGGAATGACAGGCACCAAATACGGATGCGGCATTGCCCAGTGCGGCGCCTGTACTGTCCACGTTGACGGTATGGCTGTCCGAGCGTGTCAGACGACGATGGACATGATTGATGGCCAGAAAATCACGACGATCGAAGGCGTCGGCGAAACGGAAATCGGGGCGAAAGTCCAGGCCGCCTGGCTCGAGAAGGAAGTCGTTCAGTGCGGCTACTGTCAGTCTGGACAGATAATGTCGGCGACGTCCCTGCTTACTGCCAATCCGAAGCCGACCGACGCTGAGATAGATGAGGCCATGGCGGGCAACATCTGCAGATGCGGCACATACGTCAGGATCCGTGAAGCAATCCACTCAGCGTCCGCCTGAAGACCTTCCATGATCAAGATTCTGGAATGAGGAATAGTCAAATGGATCCACTGGAAACCGCCGAAATATGGCACCGTTCGGGGAAAGAGGTGGCTATCGCAACCGTTGTAAGCACATGGGGTTCATCGCCCCGACCGGCGGGCAGCAGATTGGTCGTCGACGACCAAGGTAATTTCGAAGGATCGGTTTCAGGTGGATGCGTCGAGGGCGCGGTGGTCACTGAAGCACTGGATGTTATCAACAGCGGCGAAGCCAGGCTCGTCGAATTCGGCGTTGCGAACGAAACAGCTTGGCGTGTTGGCCTCTCGTGCGGCGGCATCATCTCCGTTTTCGTATCGAGGCTGAGCTAATGGACGTCAGTCTCGTTACCGCCCTCAACTCGGTGAAAGCCCGTCGAATCCCGGTGGTCGAGATCATCAATCTCGCCACTGGAAGCCAGGAACTCTTAACGACTATCGATGGCATCGACAGCGCGGTCGCCGATGCAGCACGCCAAGCCCTGGCTGGCGGCCTTTCCTATCGTACGGAGATTGACGGTGTTCCATATTTCCTGAATGTGCATCTTCCCGCGATCCGGCTCATGATCATCGGTGCAGTCCATATCGCGCAGGCGCTGGCCCCTATGGCCAGCCAGGCCGGGATGGAGACCATCGTTGTCGATCCGAGGGAAGCTTTCGCAACCGAAGATCGCTTTCCCGGCGTCGCCGTGCTTCCGGCGTGGCCCGATGAGGCTTTCGAGGAGATATCTGTCGACGCGAACACCGCGATGGTCGCTCTTACCCACGACCCGAAAATCGACGATCCAGCGGTCAAGCAAGCTCTAAGGGCCGGAACCTTCTATATCGGGGCTCTCGGTAGCTCGAGAACTCATCTTGCAAGGTTGGAGCGCCTGCGAGCAGCTGGTTTCGAACAGTCTGTCCTAGAGCGCATTCGGGGCCCGATCGGTCTTGATATCGGCGCAAGGGAGCCGGGTGAAATCGCCGTCGCCATCCTGGCTGAGATTATCGCCCATCGACGGTCCAGGTATGAGGCGGGAAAGACGATATGTTCGGCAAGTTTGAGACAGAAATAGCTACCGGGATGATGCTCGGACATCGTCTTGCGGTCGGAGGCAGGGCCTTCTCCAAAGGATACACCTTGTCCCTCGAAGATGTGGCATTCTTCCTTTCGCACGGGATTTCGAGCGTACTTGCCCATCGGTTCGAAGAACACGAGATTGATGAGATCACAGCCGCCGATATCCTAAGCGTTCCTTTCGCCAAAGAGGGGGTTTTTTCGAAGTCAGCCGTGGGGGGAAGGGTAAATTTCTACGCCAAAGCCGATGGCCTGTTTATCGCCGAGCGAGACTTGATCAACTCGTTCAATAACATCAATCAAGCGGTCACCTTCGCCTGTCTGGCTGACCGCAGCCGGGTAGCCGAGGGGGAGCTCGTCGGCACCCTGAAGATCATTCCGCTTGCGGTCGGATATAGGACGGTCGAGACAGCGAGGTTGGTGGCTTCTGCGCGGCCACCAATATCCGTATGGCCGTTTGAATCCCGAACCGTTACGCTCATCTCAACCACTCTACCGGCACTTAGCGCGAAGACAGTGGAGAAGACCACGCGAATAACTGCAGCCAGGCTGATGGAGCGAGGCTCGGCGCTCGTGTCGGAGCTATATTCGGAACACGATGTAATCGCACTGGCCAACGTCCTGAGGGAGGAAGCCGATCGAAGGGCAGGATCCAATCATCTGGTCATCGTTTTCGGGGCGTCGGCCGTTGCAGACGCAGACGATGTCATTCCTGCTGCGATCCGTGAGGCAGGTGGAAAGGTGGAGCGAGTGGGGATGCCTGTAGATCCGGGTAACCTGATCGTCATCGGTGCGATTGCGGACATTCCCGTAATCGGAGCGCCGGGCTGCGCACGCAGCCCGTCCTTGAACGGTCTTGATTGGGTGCTGGACAGGATGCTCGCGGGCGACCGCATTGACAGCGGGACGATTGCCAAGATGGGAGTCGGGGGGCTGCTCAAGGAGATTTCGTCGAGGCCGCAGTTAAGGGAAGCCTCAGTCAGTCACGAAG
Source organism: Agrobacterium sp. ST15.13.013 (assembly GCF_027956525.1). Classification (NCBI taxonomy): domain Bacteria; kingdom Pseudomonadati; phylum Pseudomonadota; class Alphaproteobacteria; order Hyphomicrobiales; family Rhizobiaceae; genus Agrobacterium; species Agrobacterium sp. ST15.13.013. The sequence continues at coordinate 8,042 of NZ_JAQKGP010000038.1, read as the reverse complement.
CTCCGTGATACCGCATTATCGGCGCTATGGGCGCAGGCCGTCGAGTACACGTTCGCAAAGGCCTGCGCATGTTTCCACAACAGCATCAAGCTCTTTTGTAAGCGCCGGAAATCCACTCTGAAATCAAATCGGCGTATGTCTCTGCCGCGTCTTCCCAGACGAAGTGGCCGGCATCGACGACTTCGGCGCGGCAATGCGGAAGGCGGTCTGCAAGGAACTGTCCGTTGGCGGGAGGGACGATCGGATCATCTTTGCCGGAGATGACGAGCATAGGTGTTTGGAGCGACGGCAGCAGGCCGGCGAGGATCGGAAGGTCTTGCTTATAGGCTCGGACGAAGTCGGCCGCTTCGTTCCATCGTTGGCCGTCGGAAGAGTTTCTGTAGTCCTCCAGGATAGCTTCTGGAATAGAAGCACGCGCGGTGCTCTTCACCAGCTCATAGACACGTTTACCACCATCGAAATCAGCGAAGTCACTCTTTGACGACGCCACGATCTGACGCAGGGACTCTCCAAAAAGCAGTTCGCTTGTTCCGCCACTGCCGCCCACAATGCTCTCAAAGCGCTCCGCATGCCGACTGGCGGCGAAAAGCACGGCGAGCGTGCCGACGTCAGGCGCCACCACGTGCGCCCGTTCGATTTCGAGGGCGTCCATGATGCGGATGAGGAAATCCCCCATGGCGTGGGGCGACATCAGGTCCGACCGTCCCTCAGACATGCCAAAGCCCGGGAGATCAACTGCTATCAATGGTCCGAGTTCGCTGATACGCGCCCACACGAGATTGAATGCGAAGATGCTTTCGGGCCAAGGGGCCGTAAGCAATACGGGAATGCCTTGAGCATCTTTAGTGCTGACAGTTCGCACCTTGATGCCGTCGATAGATATGAAGGAGGTTTTCTCAGGCATGTTTAAGCCGTTGGTCATCGAAATAGCCTCCTGTTCGGTTGCCGCTGCGGCAAAATCTATAGTCAGGGTAGGCTTGGAAGAGCCCGCAGATCTTTGACGATCCGGCTCCCCTGCAGGTTTTCGAGCGGCCGCATCTTACAATATCGAGATGCCCAGGCGTGGTTCCATGCTGCGAAATCGAAACCGAGAGGCAGCAATGAACGTAATTGAAAAATTCGACTTCCTTATCTTTGGTGGCGGTAAGGCGGGCAAGACGCTGGCGATGGAGCAGGCCAAGGCAGGGAAGAAAGTTGCCGTTGTAGAAGCTGGCATGATTGGCGGCTCTTGCATCAACGTCGCTTGCATCCCCAGCAAGACCCTCATTCGCAGCGCCGAGGTCGCACACACGATCAAGAATACGGCCGAGTTCGGAGTTACTGTCGACAGCGTTCGCCACAGCATCGATTTGGTGAGAGACCGCACGGCGAGGGTGGTCGCGGAGATGGTCGCGACGAACAAAGCGGGCTTCAATGCAAGCGGATTCGATCTGATTCTGGGCTGGGGTCGCTTTGTCGCGCCCAAGACCATCCAGGTTGAAACCGAAAACGGCGTGCGGATGCTCACAGGCGATCAGGTATTCATCAATCTCGGAACCGTTGCAGACATTCCGGATGTCCCAGGGCTTTCCGAGGCGGACCCGATTACGCACGTGGATGCTTTGAAACTGGGAGAGTTACCCACGCGCCTCATCGTGATTGGCGGTGGCTATATCGGAATGGAATTGGGGCAGGCATTTCGGCGTCTCGGCGCCGAGGTTACTATCGTTGAACGCGGGCCGCGGCTTGCTCCGCGCGAAGATGTCGATGTCAGCGAAGCAATCCTCAAAATCCTCAATTCTGAAGGCGTGGACGTGGCTCTCAGCGCTTACGACCTGACCGTTTCGGGTCGCTCAGGCGATCGCGTCACGGTGCATTGCGCCGACGGCCGATCATTCGAAGGTTCGCATATTCTGGTTGCGTCGGGTCGAAAGCCAAGAACGGCCAACATCGGGCTGGAGCTTGCCGGCGTTGAGGTCGATGAGCGCGGTTTCGTCAAGGTCGACGATCGACTGCGTACGACCGCTCCCGATGTCTGGGCGATGGGTGAAGTCGCCGGCACGCCGATGTTTACCCATGCCTCGCTCGATGACTACCGGATCGTCAAAAGCGCGATGAGCGGCGGAGACCGTACCACCAAAGATCGTACTATTCCGTACTGCGTGTTTATCGATCCTGAGTTCGCAAGGATCGGCAAGAACGAAACCGATATGGCGAAGGACGGGGCTGACTACCGCGTTGCCAACCTCCCCGTGGATGTCATTCCGCGTGCGCGAACGCTGTCGCTACGCAAAGGATTCATGAAGGCCATCGTCGCACGCGACAGCGACATCATCCTTGGTTTCAGCATGCTCGGAGTGAACGCAGGTGAAGTGATGAGCGTCGTCCAGATGGCCATGCAAGGCGGACTGCCCTTCACCGCATTGCGCGACGGGATTTTCGCCCATCCTACGATTACCGAAGGCCTCAACATGCTCTTTGCAAACCTCGGCGCTCCGATCACGCGCAACTAAGAACAATTCGGAGATTTAATGATGACCCCAGCCAAGGCTTCGACAACCACAACGAAACACGCAGACCTTGAAGGTCGCACGCTTGCCTATCGGCAATTCGGAGAGGGGCCGCCACTCGTCCTTGCCGTCCGGTTCAGGGGAACGATGGACTCCTGGGATCCGCTCTTCCTTGACGAGCTTGCGAAGAATTTCATGGTAGTGATTTTCGACTATACCGGACTCGGTGGATCGACCGGGACGCCGACATACGATCGCGCGTCGCTTGCGAAGGACGCAAGGGACCTGATCGATTTCCTCGGCTTTGACAAAGTTGTCATGGGGGGATGGTCATTGGGTGGGGTTGTTGCGCAGGTTTTCGCGACAACCTATCCGGACAAGGTTTCGCAGGCGGTCCTAATCGGAACGGCTCCTCCGGGACATCCGAAAGTCAGCGGCGAGCCGATTTTCATCAAGACCGCCATGAATCCCGTGAATACCCTGGATGACGAGTTTATCCTGTTCTTCGAACCGGCATCCGAAAGCAGCAAGGCGGCCGCAAAGCGTTCTCATGATCGCATCGCCGAACGCAAGGCAGGCCGCTCCCCTGCGATCCCGGAGGCGACCTTCATGAAACTCCTCAGCGAGGCGAGGGACAGGTCGACCATCTACCCGGATCCTGAAGGCGCTCACATGAGAAAGCTGGCGGCCGGCGTGGTGCCGCTATTGGTGATTTCCGGAGACCACGACATCGCTTGCCCGGTCGACAACTGGTTGGAACTGGTGCGCGACTGGAAGTCGCTTCACCTGGTGACGCTGCCGCAGGCCGGGCACGGACCGCACCACCAGGAACCGCACTTCTGCGCCGACGTGATTGCGTCGTTTGTCCGGAACCATCGGTCCGGCGAACATCCGTAGTCAACGCCTCACGCACTCGATTTCCGGAATTTTGAGACCAGGAATAATGCACGCTTCTCGCTTTTCCCATCGCGGCTTCTGCTTTTACTGCGTGGCCCCCGAGACTTCCGGCGCCAGCGGCGGTCCGATGCTGACACCCGCACAGGCCTACGCGAAAGCGCGCGGGATTGTGAATGCGATGAGGGATTATGCGGCCTCGTCTCCTGTTTCGCGTCACACCGTCCGCGGCGGGCTTACGGTTCTGGAGGGCTCAGGCGGCAATATGCTTGCCAGCTTCGGCGACGACGGAATGTTCCTCGTTGATGCGGGTATCGCCGTATCGGAAGCCAAGATCAAGGAAAGCTTGACTAACTTGGGAAGCCCCCGAGGTTGCTGCCGTGGTAAATACACATTGGCACTTCGACCACGCTGACGGCAACGATTGGCTAGGCCGAGAGGGTGCGAAGATCATCGCTCATGAAATGACGCTCAAGCATTTGAGTACGGCACAGCGTGTCGAGGACTGGAATTTCGACTTTCCTCCTTCCTCGATCCCGGCTCTGCCTTCGGTCGTCGTGGCAGACACGCATGAGTTGGATATCAACGGGGACCGGGTAAGTCTCAGGTTTTACGGAAATGCGCACACGGATGGTGATCTCTCGGTATTTTTCCAGAATTCGAATGTGCTTCACACCGGCGACACTTTCCGGAACGGGATCTATCCGTTCATCGACAGGTCTACCGGAGGCAGCATTGACGGCATGATCGAGGCTGCACGGTGGAACGTCGATATCTGAGATGCCGACACGCTCGTCGTATCAGGACATGCCAAGCCCGTCGGCAACCGCTATGAACCCAAGGTTTACATGGAAATGCTCGTCGCCATCAGGGCGCCGATCTCGGCGAGTAAAAGCAAGGGCATGAGTTTGGGTGAGGTGCAGGCTCAACGGCCGACCTCGGCGTTTGACGCCGTATGGGGAAGGTTTGAGGTCACGCCGGACTTTTTCACGAAACTTGTCTACGAAAGCTCGTAATTGCGGCTAAACTGACCGGGGCTGTCACGCAGAGCTGCGGTTGGAACACGGACCAAGTCTTTCTGCTGATATCAGTCGCATTGGACCCGACTTCGCGAACGATGCCGGCAACCGCTTGATCGAGCAGACGGGAAGCGGCGTTCCGTAGTTCGCTTCGACGGGACTTTGCGGCTGATCGGCGAGCCGATTTCCGCATTTGTTCCATGATGTTCAACTAGGCGCGACGTGCGTCGATCGCTGTTTCCCCTGATAAAGGTGCCGTGCAGAAATATGGCAGGTCCGGGTGGCAAAGCTTAGAGGAGCGCTCTTGCCTCCACTACGTCCACAGTGGCAAGCTCTCCATCGAATCCTGCCAGCGTTCGCGCAAGGCGGCTTTTTGCGGCGCTGAGACCCCCCATTGGGGTACACTTCACTATACTGGCTGCGCAGCGAAGCTCCCAGAACCTTGCGCCTTGTTGAGAGGAAATCAGATATCCTTCCATGAGAAGCTTCCGGGCGGCATCGACGTCTTCGTCGAGGAGCAGCAGGCCCTTGAGGCGGTAGAGTTCTGCTCGACACCATCCGGCATTTTTCGATAGCGCCCGGTCTAGGGCCGTACGGTCTGCGAGGTGGCCGCCTACGATCAGGCAGTTCTCAAACCGCGCCCCCCCGGCGTTTGCTAGCGCCTTGTTGAAGCGCTCCTTGTCATCAGATGCGAGGGCCATGGAAACCTGCTCGAACGTGAAAGCCCATTCCTGCCAACGGAGTAGGGAATTATCGCCGGATTTTTCGATGAGGAGCCCGAGCAGGCTCCGACCAGGTCCGACCTCCCTCATACCAAAAGCGGTGGGGCAGGCCGAGACCGCAAGATAGAGGCAGGTCGAGATCGCGTGGTCCAGGTTAATTGCTTCGGCCAAAACGGTGTCGAGTTGCCGCATTGCCGCTCGTAGTTCACCCTGGACCCATAGGGTCTTCACAACAGTTGAAAGAGCGCTGATCCTTTGGTCGTAACTTGCTCCATTATTCAAAGTTCCCCGAACGCCGACTTTCGCCATGTCGAGGGCTATGTTGGCATGTCGCATAGCACCTTCGAAATCACCTATGTAATGAAGGTTGTGAGCGAGCATGCGGCTAACGGCGTTTGGCAGTCTTTCACCGCAAAGGTCATCGAACTGTCGCGCAACGTTGATCGCATCAATGTAGTCCCCATTCATTGTGTGGATCGCGGTTATGCCGCCGCTCGCGCGAAGTATGCCCATATGATCGTCGAGGTCTTTAGCGATCTGGATTGCTCTGTGGTATTCGGCAAGGGCTTGTGGATCTCGCTCGGAGCTTTTGATGTGATAGATGGTGCCTGCGTGCGATAGCCGCAGATACATCTCGTGACGTGGATCACGTACCTCCGTGGCAGACGCTCGGGCAAGCGCGGTCTCGATCACGACCAACTGTTCGATCATAAATCCCAGTTGCGTCCAGATAATGTTCGAGGTGGCGGTGAGCTCTATTCCGAGGGCATCGTCGCCATCGGCGGAAAATGCCCAGGCGAGGGCGATGCGCAAATCGTGGATGAGGGCACCATGCAGCCGCAACCACTCGTCTGTTTCGAGTTTAGTCCAATCCGCCTCTGCCTTTTTCAACCTCGCGGAACAATGGCGGGCATGTGCATGTTGGGCCTCCCGTTTGAGGGGCGATGATGCGAGTTTCGCGGAGGCGTAGTGGCGTGTAGTTACGAGAAGCCTGTAGCTTCCGCCCTCAGAAGTGACGTTTAGGAGGGATTTGAGAAAGAGGTCGTCAAATGCTTCGTAGAATTCGTCATCGGAAAGATGGTCGCCCGCGACGGCGCGGGCGTCCTCGGCGCTGAAAAGTCCGGCAAAAGTTGATAAACGGAGCAGGAGCTCCTTTTCCACCGGAGATAACGTTTGGAAGCTCCAGTCGAGCGCCGACTGCAAGGTTTGTTGTCTTGCCGGGGCATTTCGCCTTCCGCGACGAAGAACTGCAAGCGGTCTTGCCACGGAGCGATGCAACTCCCTGATGTCTAGGTCGAGGGTTCTCGAAGCCGCAAGTTCAATGGCAAGCGGGATACCCTCCAATTTTCGTACAATGTCGGCAGACAATTCGATTATCTCGGGTTGTTTCAGGTCCCGCTCGTCTTTAAAGAGACCAGCCATTCTGTAAAACAAGTCCAAAGCCGCATAGCCTAGCGCGTCCTCCGCGATTGTGCCCTCTGGCGGGACGGCTAGGGGGGGCAAGCGACGGACGCGCTCGAGCTGTATCCTGAGCGGCTCTCTGCTCGTCGCGAGAATCGTGGACGTCGGAACTTCGAGAAGGATCGATTCTGCTGCTTCGGCTGCAGCATCAATGACGTGCTCACAGTTATCGAAAACAAGAAGTGTCGGAATTTTACGCAGTTCTGTCGCCACAGCCTGGAGCAATTCCGAACCGTAGACGCTCAGGCCGAGTTGACTGGCAAGCGACGGCATCAGGCTGGCGTTTTCGGACAAGGAGGCGAGGTCGATGAACAACACTCTTCTTCGGCCTAAGAAGCGTTCTGCGATGGCGATGGCAGCGGACGTCTTCCCGATGCCTCCTGTACCCGTGATGGTAATAATGCGCGACTGCTGTAAAAGGTCAGTTGTTGTTTCGACGAACTCATCACGGCCGATGACCTTGTTCGCGAGGCGCGGAAGGTCTGCTGAGGACATGCTGGACTTCGTCGTGACGGACGCAGCGCCGTCGATCCGAACCGGTGGCACGAAAACGTACCCCTTGCCGGGCACGTTATCTATGAAGCCACGAGCGCGCTCTCCCAAAGATTTGCGCAGCGAAACCAGCGAGACACGCAGCGTACCTTCTTCGACCCCGTTGGTCGGCCAAACCGCACTCAGGAGCTCATCCTTGCTGACCACCTGACCCGCACGTTGGGCAAGCACGGCAAGAAGATCGAATGCTCGGCCACCAAGTCTAAGTGGTTGCCCGCCCGCCGTCAGCTTACGATTTTGAACGTCCAGTTCGAAACCTTCGAAATGCAGAACGGTCATTGGATCCCCAATTGTTAAGTGCCCTTCCAGAAATTCCAATGCAGTCTTATCTCAAAAACACCGAGACCTGGATTAGTCCCATGCCTCCAGCTCATCGAGCCCGGCAAGCTTTCCTTCTTGAGCCTTATAGAAATACGGGCTGCAGATCAGCCATCTCTTCAACGGCCTCAATGGCGGCATGCATATCAATAGAATGAATGGCCCGTAACGGACACTTGGGTCCATACCGAAACTTCGCACGAAACCTGAGGCCACACCGCGAGAAGTGGACTTGGGACACACGCAAGACAAATGACAAAGAAGGCCGGGGCGCCCGCCGGTTCTGCAAACGAGTAATCAAGGCCACACACTTCGCACGAACTCCCCGTCAGGAAGCCTTGAAGAGGTGGCGCCTTGCCAACATCGCGGGCATCGTTGGCGTCGACCCGTGCTCACTGGCGGCAAAAGTGGATAGTAGTTTGTCATCACGATTTCCCGTCGCAAGATGTCTCTAAAGGTCACATTGCCAGAGTCTAAGGGACAGTCATTCAGAGGTGGCTCGGGAAATCTGCACAGCCAGGATAAGTGGAATTTCTGCCTGACTTCGGCTTAGATGCCGGGAACAGGAGATACCATGACGAGACGAC
>NZ_JAQKGP010000037.1:0-36395 GCF_027956525.1 Agrobacterium sp. ST15.13.013 | reverse complement strand
TAACCGAAGTCTCTCTCCACGGCATCAACACCTCCCGCAAAGCGAAAAGTGTTACCCATGTCTCCGGTACAAAACGTCACCTATCTCTCAAGTCGGACACCTAAAGATAGAATTGTCTTCTAAATATAGTCGTTCGCGCGCGGCGCATCGTTCCGTGTCGTGCGGCTTGAAATTTGGCCTTCGCAGCCGCTTATCCGCAGAGCGCGACGGAAATTATTCCGCAAGCGGAACTTATGCGGAAGATGTCCGTTTCAGACGCGAGGCTCCTAACCTCAGTTCCCCTCTGATTGCCCGCCTTGAGCGGGCATTTTTTTGCCGATGTCGCTGGAACAGCTTATGTGCACAGCACGTTCTCCTGCGTTGTTCAACGTGGGGAAGAGCCATGTCCGCATATCCCAGAAGAATTCTCTTGATTGCCGCATTCGCCGCCTCGTCGATACCCGGCACATCGCATGCCGCCGATACCACGGTTTATCGTGAGGAACGGGTTTTACCGCACAAAACACATCATCAACCGCAGCGGATCGAAAATACCTATTCCAATCCCGTACAAATGAACTGCACCGAAAATATCGTGTCCTATCGCTCCCCTTACGAACGGCACACGGAACAGGTCACGCTCTGCCATCCGCCGCTAAATTGGCGAACAGGACCATCAACAGCAACAATATGGTCGCCTTGATCTTGCCATAATTCTTTCAATGTGCTTTTGTGCAGCCGCCCTTGTGGGAGGGGGTAGAGGTTGAGACCCGCTGGCTGCATTTTTGCAGTAAGCGGGTTTCCCTTTTTTTGGGCGAAACTTGCCGGCAGAATCAATCGCTTCTCCGCCTCGGAAAAGCAACGAAATACGGGCGCAGAACAGTGCGGTCTGGATTTTTCAGATCAAGGAAAATGGTAGCGGGAGAGGGACTTGAACCCCCGACACGCGGATTATGATTCCGCTGCTCTAACCACCTGAGCTACCCCGCCACAGGGGAAACGTGACAGTCATGTGACCGGCCGTTCCATCAGGATGAGCGGCTTATAAGGTGCCGCTCCCCAAAGTGTCAAGCGCAAGATGCGCAAAAAATTCGCTTTCCGCATCATGGCAAAAAGCGAATGGTTTCAGGCGGCAACCGGTTTTTCGAGAAGCGCCTTGAGCGACGCCTCGGCATCCACTGAGCGTTCCGACCGTTCGATGAAACCGCCGCCGTAAACGCGGGCATCGGCCCCCGGCGCGGAATAAAGCACGCAGGCCTGTCCAGGAGCGACACCGGCCTCCCCGGTCATCAGATCGACATAGATGCCGTTTTCGTCCGCATGCAGCACCGCTTCCGTCGGCGGGCGGGTGGAGCGCACCTTGGCGAAACAGGCAAAGCCCTGCCCGGCGTCGACGGCCAGTTCGCCGTCACCCAGCCAGTTCATGTCACGCAGATAGACCCGGCGGGTTTCCAGCGCCTCACGCGGGCCAACGATGACCCGGCGGCCGCGCGCATCGAGATGCACGACATAAAGCGGCTCCCCCGTCGCGACACCGATACCACGGCGCTGGCCGATCGTATAATGCACGATACCATCGTGGCGGCCGAGCACACGGCCGTCGAGATGAACGATATCGCCCGCCAATGCCGCATTCGGCTTCAGCTTGTTGATGATATCGGTATATTTGCCCTGCGGCACGAAACAGATGTCCTGGCTGTCGGCCTTTTTGGCGACGACAAGCCCCATCTCTTCCGCCAGCGCCCGTGTTTCGGCCTTGGAGAGGCCGCCGAGCGGAAAGCGCAGATAATCGATCTGCTCCTGCGTGGTTGCAAACAGGAACCAGCTCTGGTCACGGTCGCTGTCGATCGGCCGATAGAGCGCACGCCGCCCCGGCTGGCCGGCAACGGGATTGGGGCGCGATCGGATGTAATGACCGGTCGCCAGCGCATCGGCGCCCAGTTCCTGCGCGGTGGCGAGCAGATCGGCGAATTTTACCGTCTGGTTGCAGGCCACGCAGGGGATCGGCGTTTCGCCCATCGCATAGGCTTCGGCAAAGGGGTTGATGACGGTTTCGCGGAACCGCGCTTCGTAATCCAGCACGTAGTGGGGAATGCCGAGCGTTTCGCAGACCCGGCGCGCATCGTCGATATCCTGCCCGGCGCAACAGGAGCCGGCGCGGTGCACAGCGGCACCGTGGTCGTAAAGCTGGAGAGTTATGCCGAGGACATCATAGCCCTCACGCTTGAGGATACCGGCCACCACAGAAGAATCGACGCCACCGGACATGGCGACAACGATCCGGGTATCTTCCGGCCTCTTGTCAAAATCGAGCGTATTCACGTTTTTTCCCATCGTCAGTCATAACGGGGGTAAAGGCCCCGCCGCCTGTCGGTCATCCGTCGCGAGAAACCTGGCCATTCGTTGGCCGTCCTGTCTCATCATCCTGCGGATTTAAGGGCTGCATATAGAAAGGAATGGCCGCACACGCAAGTACGGGGCGGAAAACCGCCCCGCAAAGCCGTCAGATTCGAGCTGGGACCCGGCCCTCAGGCGCCAGCCGTCTTCTGGCCGCTGCTGCCGAACCACTTGTCGCGCTCCCGCCACAGGGCTGGCAAGGCCAGCAATCCAATCGCCGTGACGGCGATCAGCGTCTTGTTGAGCTGCGACAGTTCTGCCGTGCGGCCGTCGAGATAATAGACGCCGTAGACGATCGCCACATGCCAGACATAGACCTGCAGCGAATGGCGGCCGAGCAATTGCAGGAACTTCAGCGACAGCACCCAGATGACGCCTTCGGCGATGGAACGCACGAGCGGACGGTGGTGCTTCGGACCGGCAATCACCAGCCAGGTCAAGCCGACGCCGACGGCGAGGAAGTTGATGAGATAGACCGGGCCGAAATCGGCGCGGATTTCCATGGTGGAGAATTTGCCCATCATGAAATCCGGCATCAGGCCCCAGGCAGTTGCGATGCGCAGCGGCATGAAGAACAGGCAGATGGCGAGCGCCGCTTTCGGCAACCATGTACGCTCAGGCGAGAAGATCGCCTTCCACGGAATGCGGTTCTGCGCCGTCATCGCGCCCATTACCAGCGCCGAATAGAATACCAGCTGCCAGCCGAGCAGGTTGAAGCTGACACGGATACCTTGCTCATCCGCCCCCTTGACGAGTTCGTTGAGCGGGGTCGTCACAATTTGCTGCAGGCCAAGCTGGCCCGCCATCCAGACCAGCAGGGAGCCGGCCATGACATAGGCCCACTTGCCATCCAGACAAAGCTTCACCAGAACCGGCGCAAAGATCATGTAGACGATATATTGCGGCAGAATATCCATGAAGGTCGGCTGGAAGAGGAATGTCGCAATCGCCGCGAGACGCAGCGGATCGTCGAACGACGTCATGCCAAGCCAGTTGTACCAGATATAAGGCGCATGCGGGATGACCATGCGGAAAAACAGCACGGCGATGACAAGGCCCATGGCATAACGATAAAGCTCCATCGCCCGGTTCCAGATCATCTGTTTGCCGGCGTCATAGCCATATTTCATCATCTTGCGCGCATAAACCATGCCGATCAGCAGGCCGGACAGGAACACGAAGCCCTGCGCGTCCTCGACAAAAGCAAACTGCCGGTGATTGATTTCCACCAGCCAAAAGCCGCCGGCAAACACCAGATGGTTGATCAGCATGAAGACGAGGAAGTAACCACGCATCCCGTCGATCAGGTCAAAGCGTTTCATCTCGATAGCTCTCCGTTCTCGCAGGGCCTGCATTGCCCGGCCATCCAGCCCGGCTTGGGAGGGGCCGGGTATGGATTGTCAACGCTGTTTCGCGCCTCAGGTTCCCTTTCCAAAGCGGTGTAGAACCCGCGCGAAAAGTCACATCGATGTGTGTGCCCTGTGGTTAGGACGCCGGGACTGAATGCCGGATGAATGAAAAAAGGCAATTGCGTGAAGCGGAAGAGCCATGCGCGGGTAACATGTCGCGACAAACAGGGCTAAAAACGTTGCATAGCAGGACGAAGCGGAATTCACCGCCGATGGCCGCGTGAGATATCACCCGTTAGATTTATCAGTCGTTTTTTTGACCGCATCTTTTTGTCCCTTAGCCGAGCGAGCGTCGGCGTGACCATGTTTTCCGCGAGCGTGACGAGCAAAGGCCCGGCGGGAACGAGAACCGCCGGGCCTTTATTTGTTAAATAAGCTACGATTCGTCAGGCGGCCGCCTGAATAGCGGCGACCTGCCAGTTATCGTTTCCGGGGCGGCGGACGAAGGTCCACATTTCCACCGCCTCAGAAGGCTGGTGCTCGTCACCTTCGATCACCTTGCCGGAGGTACGGTCGCGCATCACGTCGATGGCGGAGTAGCGCATAGCCACCGTTGCATAATCCTGGCCCTCTTCGTGCCATGCTTCGGCAACATCGCCCTGGAGCAGCGTCACATCGCGCACGTCGTTTTTCACGCCGCTGGTCGCGTTGTCGCTCAGTTCTTCGGCGAGATACGACATGGCTTCCGGCGTCGTCAGCTTGCGCAATGTGCCATAATCCTCGGCGGCATAGGCGGCCTGCACGTCTTCCAGCATTTTCTGGAAAGTTTCGAGATCGCCCTGGGTAATGCCGATTTCATCGCCTTCCGACATGGCATTGGCATGAGGCGCGGGGGCATGAGGCGCAGGCTTTGCCGTTGCGGCATTGGCGGCCACGCCGCCCGCAGCGCCGGCCAGCGCGCCGATCTTCGGAATCTTGAAGGAGGATGCGGCAGAACCCGGCTTCGAACCGCCATTATAGGAAGAACCGGAATGATCCCTACGCTGCGAGGCACCGGCCGCGCCGTAAGCGGGCTGGCCCTGACGGCGCGAGGCGAAGAAACGCATGGCGAGCATCACCAGAAGGCCGATCAGAGCCACCTGCAACAGCATACCGAAGAAACCGGCCATGCCGCCAAAACCGCCGCCCAGCAGCATTCCGAACAGACCGCCCATCAAGAGGCCGCCCATCAAACCACCCATCATGCCGCCGAACAGGCCGCGGCTCTGCTGCGGCGCCTGCGCGCCGGGACGGGCCGGCTGAGCAGCGCTCGGCGCTGCCTGATTGGTATTGGGAGTCATGCTGCGGTTTATCGGCGCGGTCTGGCCGGGTGCCGTGCTGGTCGAAGGCGGAGCGGAATAGGTCCGCGTGCCGCGGCTGCCGAAACCGCCGCTGGCGCGACGCGCTTCCGCCATATCAACCGCCACGAAAGACACCGCGATACCAAGCGCGGCGACTGCGAACAAACCCTTGAAGCGCCGAAAGGCAGCAAACATCGTTATCTCCTGTTGGCCGCCCTCCCATGAGCGGCATGTCAGCAGGCGATATAGCAACTCATGATCATCATTTTTAGAGCAGTTGCCTTAAATTTTTCGTGATATGCAACCAATGCGATAGTCACATATATTCTGCGACGAAAGAGACACTGGATAAACGAAAAACCCGGCACAGGGTCTCCCCTGCGCCGGGCCTTATTGTCCCCTTGGGAGGAACGATATCAGTCGACGTTGAAGGTCAGCGGCTTGACCTGGCGGATCGCCGGGTTGGCGCGCAGCTTGTCGAGCACGGTTTCGGAAACCGGACCGTCGACATAAAGCAGCGCGATGGCGTCGCCGGCTTCCTTTTCACGGCCGAGCTGGAAGTTGGCGATGTTGACGCCAGCCTCGCCGAGCGTGGTGCCCATGAAGCCGATCATGCCGGGAACGTCGGTATTGGTGATGTAGATCATGTGCGATCCGACATCCGCATCCATATTGATGTTCTTGATCTGGATGAAGCGCGGCTTGCCATCCGAGAAGACCGTGCCGGCAACCGAGCGGATCTGGTTTTCCGTCTTGACCGTCAGCTTGATATAGCCGTCATAAACGCCGGTCTTGTCGCGCTTGACCTCGGAAAGGATGATACCCTTTTCCTTGATCATCACCGGGGCCGAAACCATGTTCACATCGGCCACCTGGCTGCGGATCAGGCCGGCCAGCAGGGCACTGGTCAGTGCCTTGGTGTTCATGTTGGCGGTTGCGCCATCATAAAGGATTTCGATTTCCTTGGTGGCGCTTTCCTGCACCTGGCCGACAAAAGAGCCGAGAACATCCGCCAGACGGATGAAGGGCTTCAGGCGCGGCGCTTCCTCAGCCGTGATCGACGGCATGTTGATGGCGTTGGAAACCGCACCCTTGACCAGATAATCCGACATCTGCTCGGCAACCTGAAGGGCGACGTTTTCCTGCGCTTCCGTGGTGGAAGCACCGAGATGCGGCGTGCAGACGACATTCGGCAGGCCGAAAAGCGGGCTCTCGGTGGCGGGCTCGACTTCGAACACGTCAAAACCGGCGCCGGCGACATGGCCGGACTTGATGGCTTCGGCAAGGGCCGCTTCATCCACAAGACCGCCACGGGCGCAGTTAACGATACGCACGCCCTTTTTGGTCTTGGCGAGGTTTTCAGCGTTCAGGATGCCGCGCGTCTTGTCGGTCATCGGCACGTGCAGGGTGATGAAATCGGCCTGGGCCAGAAGTTCGTCCAGCTCAACCTTGGTCACACCCATTTCCTGCGCGCGTTCCGGCGACAGGAAGGGGTCATAGGCCAGAACATGCATCTTGAGGCCAAGTGCGCGCGAGCAGACGATGGAGCCGATGTTACCGGCACCGATGACGCCAAGCGTCTTGCCGGTGATTTCGACACCCATGAACTTAGATTTTTCCCACTTTCCGGCCTGCGTGGAGCTGTCGGCTGCCGGAAGCTGGCGGGCAACTGCGAACATCAGCGCAATCGCATGTTCGGCAGTGGTGATGGAGTTGCCGAAGGGCGTGTTCATGACGATGATACCGCGGCGCGAGGCGGCCGGGATATCGACGTTATCGACGCCGATGCCGGCGCGGCCGATGACCTTGAGGTTGGTCGCGGCTTCGATCAGCTTTTCGGTCGCCTTCGTGGCCGAACGAATGGCAAGACCATCGTAATTGCCGATGATTTCAGCCAGCTTGTCCTTGTCCTTGCCGAGTTTCGGCTGGAAATCGACTTCGACGCCACGATCACGGAAAATCTGGACGGCGGTTTCCGACAGTTCGTCGGATACAAGTACGCGAGGTGCCATGGTTCACGGGCTCCTTGAAAAGGGGGGTGGTTTTTGAGAACGGGAAATCGGCGGCCCTGCATCAACGCAGGGCCGGTATCGAAATCAGGCGGCAGCCTTGGAAAGTGTTGCCTTCTGCGTCTGGTAAGCCCAGGCGAGCCAGGGCATGACGGCTTCCATATCGGCCGTCTCGATGGTCGCGCCGGCCCAGATGCGCAGACCGGACGGAGCGTCGCGGTAAGCGCCGATATCGAGGGCGACATTTTCCTTTTCGAGCAGGGCGACGATGCCCTTGGCGAAATCGGCCTGTGCAGCCGCATCCAATGCCTGCACCTCGGGATCGACGATCTTCAGGCAGACGGAGGTGTTGGAGCGGGTTTCCGGCTTGACGGCCAGGTTGGCGATCCAGTTATTCTTCTCGATGAAGTCGTAGATAACCTTGGCATTGGCATCGGCACGGCCGATCAGCGCCTTGAGGCCACCGAGGCTTTTCGCCCACAGCAGCGCGTCGATATAATCTTCAACGCAGAGCATGGACGGCGTGTTGATGGTTTCGCCGGTGAAGATGCCTTCGATCAGCTTGCCGCCGGAGACCATGCGGAAGATTTTCGGCAGCGGCCATGCGGGTGCGTAGTTCAAGAGACGCTCGACGGCACGGGGCGAAAGGATGATGACGCCATGGCCGCCCTCGCCGCCCAGAACCTTCTGCCAGGAGAAAGTGACGACGTCGAGTTTCGTAAAATCCATGTCCTGCGCGAAGGCTGCCGAAGTGGCGTCGCAGATGGTCAGACCCTTGCGGTCGGCGGGAATGAAATCGGCGTTGGGAACGCGAACGCCTGATGTCGTGCCGTTCCAGGTGAAGACGACGTCACGGTCGAAATCGACTTCGGCAAGGTTCGGCAGCAGGCCGTAATCGGCCTCCAATTTGCGGACGTCCTTCAGCTTCAGCTGCTTGACGACGTCAGTGACCCAGCCAGCGCCAAAGCTTTCCCAGGCGAGCATATCGACGCCGCGTTCACCGAGCAGCGACCATAGCGCCATTTCAACGGCGCCGGTGTCGGATGCGGGAACGATACCGATGCGATAATCGGCAGGAACGTTCAGAACTTCACGGGTGAGATCGATGGCCTGCTTCAGCTTGGCTTTGCCAACCTTGGCGCGATGCGAGCGACCGAGCGGCGCATCGGAGAGAGCATCTAGCGACCAACCGGGACGCTTCGAGCAGGGACCAGAGGAAAAATGCGTATTGCCCGGACGGACGTCCGGTTTCACGATATCTGTCATTTGACTACCCTTCCAGATAGGCGCTCCACGTTAGGGTGGAGTGTCCTGACGCCGTTGCTATTCCTGTCGCCCATCCCAGTCAAGCGGAATATGTCGCTACACAGAAGAATCTTGGTCCATATGCGTCATGCGCCGCGTCAGGTGCCGGTAAAACAAAACCGCCCGCACCCGGAGGATGCGGACGGTCTGAAACTACCAGCAGGGCGTGACGTTTATTTATAAACGGCAGGCTGCAGCGGAATATCGGCGGGCGGCATGTATTGCGCGGTATCGCAGCCGTTGAAGACATAACGACCGCCGACGCGCACTTCGTGCGAATAAAGGCCCTTGTCACGGCCCGGACCGCCGCCATTTTCATAAGCGAACATATCGCCCTTGTTGATGTGGCGGAAACGATAGCCGATATCGGCCTTCAGGTTACAGGTGACATCGATGGATGCGCCGGCCATCAGGGCGTAGGCGAAGCGCCATTTGCCCTTGCCACCATGTTCAGTGGTCGGGTCGCAGTAGCCAGATCCGTCCGTTGCACAGGACGTATTACGAAGCTTGTCCCACTTGACGTAGGACGCACCCACACCACCGCCGACATAAGGCGTGACCCGACCATAGGTTCCGAGATCAACATAGGCGTTGGCCATCAGCGTGTAGGCTCGCAACGCGGCTAGATCAGTAGAAACGCAGGGAGTGTTGCTCCCGAACGGGCCACCTCCGCAGGAGCCACTCGTGGAGCCGCGGAAATCCGACTTACCCATATAGTCAAAGGTCAAGTCGCTACGGAAATAGTTGTTGAACTGATAACCGACGCCGGCGCCAATGACATAGCTGTCCTTGATCGTCGCGGTGTCAAAATCCGCGAGATAGCCGCCGGGGCCACCCTGATAATAATGGGCGCCGCGCAGCTTGTTGAAGGAATAACCGACGTCGCCGCGCAGGTACCAGCCACTCGCCTGGGTGACGGTCACTTCGGGTGCATCGACATAAGCAGGGGCAGGCTCGGCTTGATAGAGATCGGCAGCGATGGCGCTGGTACCGGTCAGCAGGACGGCCAGAAATCCGGCCAGGGCGTTTTTCATGACTTCCACTCCAGAAGAGACACATACGGTTTCGGCGTCAGATGCCAGTGAATTCTTCAGTCATGAAGATTGTCGTAAAATGGTTAAGTCCCGATTAAAATGGAAACCTGTATTACAACAATCGTTACTGAAAATGGTAAACACACTGATACGGTTTGCGCTTTCTTAACCCTAAAACGCATAGGTTAAGGAAGTGCAAAAGCTATTGCGCTGATCCGGTTATGGATGAAAGCCTTACAAAATTCGGCATCTCTCTTTGCACGGAAGGCAGACGGCCCCCTGACAAAATGGCAGCGAAAAGCCGCGCAAGGCAGAAGGGATCGTGACAAAGCTCCGCCAGGTTGGCGTGCTGAATGCGCCGGACGGCACGATGGCGGAAGCGAACCTTGGGACAGCCGGCGAGAACGCCGCCCCTATCTCTCGCTCCAAATCATCGTATAACGCGTACCCACCTTCCGGTCCGGGTGGGTATGTGTCTGATCGACACGGGCGCCGATGTTCTGCGCCATCGCCATGATCAGTTTCGTGCCCAACCCTGTGCCCTTCGGCGATATGTGCGGGTTCGACCCTATCCCGTCATCTTCCACAACCAGAATGAATTGCCCATTCTCTTCAGAGAGCTTGACCCGGACGGCGCCGGTTTGATCGGGGTAGGCATATTTGAGCGCGTTGGTCAGAAGTTCTGTGATGATGACGCCAAGCGCAACGGCATGGTCCGCATTCAAATCGACCTCACACAGCGACGTTTCAACAGTGATGGAGGAAGAGCCGGGCACGGCCTGAAACAGATCGCCGATGATCGAGGTCAGATAGGAATTGAGAGAGACCAGGCCCACATTCGCGGTGTTATAGAGGCTGCGGTGAACGCCGGCGATTGCCGAAATCCTGCTCTGCGTTTCCAGCAACGCGGTTTCTGCTTCCTGCGACTTCAGGGTATTTATTTGTAGTCGGATCATGGCGGAAACCAGTGAGAGACTGTTCGCGACACGATGGTTCATCTCTTTAACCATCATTTCCGCGTGCTCTTTGGCCTTCACCAGCAAGCGGTCGGCCTCCTCCTTCGTCTGGCGCAGGCGATGGTTTTCCAATGCCTGATTAATGGCTGTGAGCAGAAGCGGGAAGAAATCATCTCCGACATTCTTGATGACGTAGTCGGCGGCACCTGCCCTGAGCGCATCCATGGCGATCTGCGCCTCGTTGGACCCCGTCACATAAAGGATGGGAACACGCGCCGGTATCGTCTCGATAGCGGCGAGAAATTCCATGCCCGTCGCGGTTTGGAAATAATGGTCGAGAACGACGATATCGAACTGCCCGTTTTGAAAAAGCTCGAGTCCGGACGCCACGGAGGCGGCATGAACCACCTCCATTCCGTGGCGACCAAGAACGCGGCTCGAAAGCCGGGCCAGAGCCGGGTCGTCATCGACATATAAAACGCGCAGAGCCATCGTGCCTTCAAGGTATCTGAATTACGGAAAAGAACAGGCCAAGATTTTTGATGGCAGTCGCGAAGCCCTCATAATCGACCGGCTTGGTTATGTAAACATTCGCGCCCAGGTCATAGCATTTCTGAATTTCAGTCTCGTCATCGGTAGTTGTCAAAACCACGACGGGCAAACGACGGGTGTATTCGTTGCTTTTGATCTGCTCGAGAATGTTGATGCCCGACATGTCAGGGAGATTAAGGTCGAGCAGGACAAGAAGATAACGGTCTTTGCTGACAAGGCCATCTCGACTTTCGCCCAGTATATAGTCAAGCGCCTTAGCTCCGAGCGTAAACGGCACGATCTCGTTGTTCACGCCGGCCCGCCGCACGTTCTTTTCGATCAGCCGCGCATGGCCCTCGTCGTCTTCGATCATCACGATCGTCACTTCCTGACCGGTCGCTTTCATGTGTCGCCTTCCTTCGTCACTCGTCTGAGGTCACTCGGCAGCAGCAGGAAAAACGTGCTGCCCTCACCGAGTTTGGACTCAACTCTAATGTCACCTCCTAAATTTCTGATTAGCGAACGAACATGGGCAAGGCCAATACCCTCTCCCGGCTGGTCCTGATTGCCCGCCCGGCGAAAGAGTTCGAAAACCCTTTCGAGATCCTTTTCACCGATACCGCGCCCATTGTCGCCGACTTCGATACAGATCGCACCACGCCCGGCCGGATAGGCGCGCGCCGTCAGCCGCAGCGGACGACCAGGCATCTGGTATTTCACCGCATTGTCGAACAGATTTCCGAGAATCTGATCGAGGGATATGCGGTCGGTCACGATCGTCAGCTTCGGCGTGTCGACATCGATCTCGCCGCCGTTCGCCGTGATCTGGTGGCGTACCGTCTCGGAAAGTGACAAGAGCAATGTTTCTACGTCGACCTTCTCGGGCTGCAGCTTGCGCTGGCCGTCGCGGGATATTTTAAGGATCGCGTTGATCAGCTGATCCATTTTGCGGGTGGATGAGCGGATAAAGCCGATAGCCTCGGGAATATCCTCTTCCACCGCCAACCGCGCCTCGCGGACGACGTCGTCGGCCAGGGTTTTCCCATCCGCAAGGACATAAGCATTCACCGACTTCAGCGAGGTGTCGAACTCGGAGAGAAAGCCCATTATATTTACCAGCGGCGCCCGCAGGTCGTGTGTAACGATGTAGGCGAAACGCTGGATTTCCTGATTGGCGCGGCGGAGATCGCGTGTCCTGTCTTCTACACGTTCCTCCAGATTCCGGTTAAGCTCGTCAACATCCTCCCGAGACCGGGTCAGAGCCTTGATATAGGTGAAGACAAGGAAGATCGAACCGCCGACGACAAGGAGAATTGCAAGCGCGCCGCCCACGGTTACCCATCGGAGTGTATTGGCGGCATCGAGCTGATCATTAACAATGACACGCAAACGATCGTCGACATTCGATTGCAGATTGGACAAGATGCCTCTGATCTCGCTCATTAAGCGCTTGCCGTCATTGTTGCGAACGATCTCAATTGCCTCCGTGATTCGACCCGTGCGCTGCAGCTCAATGGTTTCGCTTGTCTCCGCCAGCTTGGCTTCGATCGCCCGCCTCAAACCGGAAAGAGACTGCGCATATTGAGGCTGTTCCTTCAGCAGGTCGAAGAGTCTCGACTGGCGTTGCGGCAATGTACGCAGAGCCTCTTCATAAGGCGCCAGATATTCCGAGTTGTTGGCAAGCAGATATCCTCGTTGCCCGGTCTCAATGTCCTGCATCGCCGTCAGCACATCGAAAACCGCGGCACGAAAACGTCGGAGTTCCGCAGTCTCCTGTGAGTACCTGTTGTTCACCTGGACGAGCCATAAAGACACGGAAACCATGCCAATCAAAATCGCAACACCCACGGCCAGCATCAAAAGGCTTCGTTTGGCAAACGGTGAAAAACCAGTCACAGCAATACATTCCCGGTAGGCGCTAAATTAGTTGTGCAAGCTAGAGTATGACAACACCGGAGGCGACTGTTTTCTTTTTATCGATCCGTGGAACCAGCGCGGGGTTCAGGGGTTTTGCAATGTTGATTGAAAGCGGCCTGCGGGGCCGAAGTAATGAGAATACGGTGACAATGAGCTACGATTTCCAGGGAAAACAGATCCTCGTATTGGAAGATGACGCACTTCTCGCGATGGATATGGAAGATTTTCTCTCCGACCTCGGCGTCAATGTTGTCGGGCCGGTTTCCCATGTTGACGCCGCGCTCGAAAAAATAAACGTCACCGATCTCGACGGCGCGGTCATTGATCTCAATCTGAGGGGAGAATTGTCCTTCCCCGTCATCGAAGAGCTCAAGGCGGCGAACATTCCCTTCGTCATCTGCAGCGGATATGCGGAAGTACCCGGTGTCCGGGCTCAGCTGGACGGCCTGACAGTCGTTTCCAAGCCTTGCGATTTCGACAATCTCTCGCGTGTTCTGGCCAATGAGTTTTCACTGATCGACTAGGGCCGAGCCGATCGCGGCTTGGCGCCCCACCTTCATCTTTTCATCCGGCATCTTTTCATCCGGCGATTCAATCCAGGGGAAAGAGGACCTGATATTTCAGGCCGCCGCGATCGTAGCGAATTTCACTTTCAGCCTGCAATTCGTATTGCGCGCCTTTTGTTATCAGGGTCGTTCCAAAGCCGGTTTCCTTCGGCGCGGAAACAGGCGGGCCTCCGCTTTCCTGCCACCTTAGGTCAACACGGTTGCGCCCATCTCCGTCACGCAACTTCTTCCAGAAAACCTCGACCTTTCCGTTTGCGCCGGACAGAGAACCGTATTTCTGCGCGTTCGTCGCCAGTTCATGCAGGATCATTCCCAGCGCCAAAGCTGATTTTGGCGACACATGCACGCCATCCGGACCGTCAAGTTCGACCCTGCTCGCAAAGACATTATGCGGCTCGATCGCGCGCTTCACGACGTCTCTCAGGTCAGTCTCGCCCCAATTGCTCTGAAAAAGCAGGGCATGGCTCTCCGCCAGTGAACTCACGCGGGCCACAAGCCGTTCCTGATAATCCTCGATCGAGGTGCTGCCTTTTGCCGTTCTGCGGATAATGGATATGACCATCGCCATGGTGTTCTTGACGCGATGGCTCAGCTCACGAACAAGAAGTTCCTTGTGCAGCTCCGCCCGTTTCCGCTCCTGTTTTTCCCGCGCTTCCGCCAGCGCGCGCTCGACGGCGGACGGCAATCTCACCAACCGCTGCTTCAGCACGTAATCCGTGGCGCCGCGCCGGAATGCGTCGATCGCAGCATCCTCGCCCAAAACTCCGGACACGAAGATAAACGGCGTATCGGGTCGGGTCTGCATGACGACGTCAAGCGCCGCCATGCCGTCGAAGTCCGGCAGGGAGAAATCCGCAAGAATGATATCAAACGGCTGTTTTTCCAAAGCCTCTATGAACGACGCCTTGCCGACCGCCCTGGTCACCAGCGGAGGTGGTGAAATACGCGAAAGCTGGTCCTCAATCAGTTCTGCATCGACCGAGCTGTCCTCAAGGAGAAGAAGCTTGCCTGCTTCCATTCGCCGCACCGCCTCATCCACCATTGCGACGTGCACCGGGTGGCGGCTCGTTCAGGAGAGCCCAGAAAACTCCGAGATCCTGTATAGCCTTAAAAAACTGTGTGAATTCCACGGGCTTGACGACAAAGGCGTTAACGCCGAGTTCGTAGCTCCGCACCAGGTCCTGCTCCTCTCGAGATGACGTCAGCATGACGACCGGAATGTGCCGCAGATGATCAGCGCCCTTTACCCTCTGCAAAACCTCAAGCCCGTCCACTTTCGGGAGTTTGAGATCGAGAAGGACGACAGCCGGATCGCCGGCAGGCCGGTTGTGATAGCTGCCAGTGACAGTGAGATAGTCGAGCGCCTCGGCGCCGTCGCGCGCCACCACCACCTCATTCGCCAGCTGGCATTTGTCGAGAGCGGTCAGCGTTAATTCCAGATCGCGCGGATTATCTTCCACCAGCAGAATAGGTCTGAGTTCAGGCAATGTCGTCCTCTTTAATCTTCACAATCGGCAATCGGAAGGAGAACGTGGCTCCCTCACCGACAGTTCCCTCAGCGCCGACCGAACCGTGATGGCGCTCGACAATTCGTCTCACCAACGCAAGTCCAATGCCCGTGCCCTCGAAATCCTCGACACGCTGAAGCCGCTGAAACACGCCGAAAAGCTTGCCGTAATAGGCCATATCGAAGCCGACACCATTGTCTTCGACGGAATAGGTGACGTCGTCTTCGCCTTCAACCGCTGAAATGCTGATGATCGAAATCGGCTCCCGGGAGGAATATTTGATGGCGTTTTCGATCAGATTGTACCAGACCTGCCGCAACAGGGTCGGATCTCCGAATATCACCGGCAGTTTTCCGATCCGCCATTCGATCTGGCGGCCAGCAACCGCCGGATCGAGAGAACGGCGGACTTCGCTCACCACCTTCTGCATATCGACCGGCTTCATGGTAATCTGCGTGCGGCCAAGCTGAGAAAAATTCAGAAGATCGTCCACCAGCCTGCCAGCGCCGAGCGCCGCCTCGGATATCATCTGAAGATAATGCAGGGATTTCTCGTCCAAGGCGTTGCTGCGCTCACGCAATAATTGCGCAAAACCGACGATATGGCGGAAAGGCGCGCGCAGGTCGTGCGAAACGGAATAGGAAAAAGCCTCCAGTTCCTTGTTGGTCCGTTGCAGTTCCCGCGTCAGATCCGCCATTTCCTCCGCCTTGCGCAGGACAATACCGATGATCGCGCTGCGCAGCTCCCTTGCGGCTGCAAGCTCGGGCTCCGACCACGGAGACGCCGTGCCGCGCAATTGCTCCTTCCAGATTTCGAAGGACTTGCGCGGATGGATGCGTCCGCTTTCCTGCACCGTCTTGTGCGGATCGCCACCCCAGCGCACTGTTTTTATGACCTCCGGCCGAAACCAGATCAGCCAGCTTCCATGCAGTTCCGAAACCCGCATCGCGATAATCCCGCTGGCGACGGATGCATAGGCCGAAGCAGCAGGGTAATCGCCTGCCAGATTGTCGGTTGCAAGAACATCGGTTAAATCCTGCTCACCAAGCCACAGGACAAGCTCTTCAACCTGCTCCCGTGAAGGTGTCTTGCCGACCAGTTCATATTTGTCGCCAAGAATAAGCGCAGCACCATCGGCTCCCACCTGTTTCAGCAGGTCTTCTCTTTCGTCGTCGCCTGCAATCAGACCGTCAACCCATTTTTCGGCAGTCGCCATCCGCTTCAGCAGACGCGCCTGAACGTGGCCAAGCTCCACGCGGCGGGATGCATCCTGAGAACTCTGCTCCATCGCTATCCGCATCGACAGCAACTGCGCCGCAAAATCACAGGCTTCTCGCACGGCAAGGGGCACCGCATGAGGTGTGGCGTGGTGGCAGGCGATCAGGCCCCACAGGGCGCCGTTAACGATGATCGACACCGACATGGAAGCGGCCGTGCCCATGTTGCGCATATACTCAAGATGAACCGGAGACACGCTGCGCAGCTGTGAAAAGCTCATATCGAGTACCGCCCCCGTTTCCGCATTCACCTGCGGTCTCACCGGGACGGGCCGATAATTGGCATCGGGGATCATTCGCAAACGGTTGATGGTATAGAGTTGCCGCGCCTGCGGCGGGATATCACCCGCCGGAAAACGTAGTCCAAGATAAGACGGCAAAGCCCCGCTACCGGCTTCCGCCACGACGTGGCCGCTCCAGTCCGGCCCGAAGTCGTAAATCAGGGTGCGATCATACTCACTGATTGCGGAGACCAGTTGCGCTGTTCGAAAAAGCGCATCTTCCAGCGACGGCGCGCTATTCAGATATTGCGCCAGACGGGTGAGTTCGCCCATCAGCCTTTCAGCAGATTCGCCCTCCCTCGTCTTTTCCACCTCAACGATAATCAGAGGGCCGGATCGATGCGCCGAAACATCGAGTTTCTTTTCGGCCCAAACATATCGGAAAATGCTCTCTTCACTGGAATACCAGGCGGACAATGCTGCGAGAAACGGCAACGCCACCTCGCTTGCAACGGCACCGATCGGCACTGCCCGACCAATATAGTCAGCGAAATTGTCACTGGTCTGCACCACGGAAAATTCCCGCGCAGACAAGACCAGAAGAGCCCCATGCTCCTGAATAGCGCCGGGGATATGGATGGGCTCGGCGCCGCAACTATCCAGTTTCGGCGTAACTGAACTCATAACTTTCTCCAGCTGCTCCTTGTGCAAGAACGTTCGACCTGCTCAAAAGATGCGGCCAGCCTATTCATTATTGCGGGGATGTAAACGTTCGTTTCGGCAAACGTTTCGAGAGCGGTTTTTGAAACGCGCCCATGCCGATTGCGGGGCGCTAACACTACACCGCCTTCAAGAGGTAGTGCCCCACCCCCCACACGTCACCACCATCATGCCCGAAAAGCCCCGCGGTGGCCAAGAAGAACAATCGCCACCGCCTTTCCCAAAGCCGCGCATCGGCGCCATAGGTTTGTTGCAGAATGGGTCGGATGCGATCAATTTTTCTGTCGAAGTTTTCGAGCCAATCGAGAGCTGTCCGACGATAGTGCGACCCTGACCAGCGCCACTCCCGCTCGACGGTGAAAAGCTGGTTGAAACGATGGGGAAGGTCAAAGGCCGGCATGATGCCGCCGGTGAAGAAATGCTGGGCGATCCAGTCGGCAGGATTGTTATGGTCGAAACGATAGGATCGGTCGCGGTGGTTAAACACATGCATGAAAAACCTGCCGTCCGGCTTTAGCCACGCGTGAACACGCTCAAACAACACGCGCCAATTCGACATGTGCTCGAACATTTCCACCGATACGACACGGTCGAAGCGATCGTTCGTCGTGAAATCATTCATATCGGCCGTTATTACAGAGAGGTTTGAAAACCCAGATTCTCGCGCACGACCGATTATATATTCGCGCTGCGACACGGAATTCGAGACTGACGTGATACGCGCATTGGGAAAACGGCCGGCCATATAAAGTGACAACGAACCCCATCCGCAGCCAAGTTCCAGAATATCCATGCCGTCTTCAAGGTCGGCATGGGCCGAGGTCTTGGCCAAAGCAACATTTTCAGCTTCATCCAGCGTCGCCGTGGCATCATCATAATAACAGCAGGAATATTTGCGATGCTCTCCCAGAACGAGCGCGAAAAATGCCGCTGGCACTTCATAATGCTGTTTGTTCGCGTCGTCGGTATGGCTGGCGACGGGAAATTTCACCATATCCGCCGCGAAAACCTCTTCCGCATCGGCTGGGATGGCGGCAAGCCGCCGCTTCGTCCGTCCGCAGAGCATATCTATTCCGGCAAGCGTCACGCTATCGCTAAGCGGCGTGCGCTCGGCGGCGTTGATGGCGAGTGCGAGCATGTTCATGGCCTGTCCTCGTTCTTGCGCGGCCCCGGGAAAAAGGCGTTGACGCGTTGTTGAAGGGCGCGGAATTTTTCCCCGCGCGATTGCAGCATATGGTCTTCAAGCGGCGGAATGCCGGAGACATGGACAAGCAGCCAGTACATCATCGCCGGTGCGGCGAGCGACGCCCATGACAAGGCCGGCCCCTGAATGGCCAGCAGCGGAAAACTGCACCAGAAAAGCCATTCGAAAAAATAATTGGGATGGCGGGAATAACGCCACAGGCCGGTTTCGCAGACACTGTTTTTTGCCGCTGCGGTCTTTCTGAATTTCGAGAGCTGGGCGTCGGAGAGCGCTTCGCCTGCCAGCGCGCCAAGGGCAAGCACCATGGCGATCACGTCAACGATACGCGGAAAACCATGGGTGTTGCTTGCGGCGAGATAGACCGCGAGAACGAGCACAAAAGCAGCGATTGCCTGTATTTGCAGGAAGATGAAGAGCCGCAGGGCGGCAGCGCTCCCCCATTGCTCCATAATCTTTGCATAACGGGGATCTTCCCCGCCTCCTCGCGTGCGCATGCCGATATGGCCGGCAAGCCGCAGGGACCAGACAACGACCAGGAAAAGTGTAGCGCCGCGCCGCCAGCCGTCTCCGCCGGCGAAAACAACAGCGAAAATTCCGCCAAGCCCGACGCTCGCCGCCCACACCGTGTCGATCCAGCCGCTTGAACCGGTTGCTCTCTGCAACGCCCAGGCGCCTGCCATCAGAAGCGACATAAGAATGGCCAGCGCCAGGACAACAGAAAATATCACCACTTTGCTCGCCCTTGTGAACAGTTTGAGGTCGGGTTTCGTGATGGGAAATACGACCGAACCGGCAAAAGAGTTTCAGGCGTCGAACAAAATTTCAGAAAATCAATGCGCCGGTGAAACTGATCGGGCGCCCTCCTCGTACATGTCGCAGACCCAAAGACTGGATTGGCAATGCGATAGCGAGGAAAAATGGTCGACACCGAAGCGAAAAAACAACAAAGCCGGCGCCGCATCGCCGTGGTCGGAACGGGAATTTCCGGTTTGTCGGCGGCCTGGCTTTTGTCGCAACGGCACGACGTAACTGTTTTCGAAGCTGCTGATCGCATCGGCGGCCACACCAATACGGTGACGTTCAGGACGGACCACGGACAAGTCCATGTCGACACCGGATTCATTGTCTACAACGAGCAGACCTATCCCAATCTCACCGCTCTTTTTCGAACACTGGACGTGGCCACGGCGGCTTCGAACATGTCTTTCGCTGTTTCTCTGGATGATGGCGGTTTCGAATATTCCGGCGGAACCGGCCTTGGCCTGCTGGCCCAGAAGTCCAATATCCTGAGGCCACGTTTCTGGGCGATGCTTGCGGACCTTTTGCGCTTTTACCGCAACGCCCCACGCGACCTGCATGTGATGGGCGATCTGTCTCTCGATGAATATCTCTCCCGCAACCGGTATGGTTCAGCGTTTCGCGACGATCATCTTTATCCCATGGCTGCGGCCATCTGGTCCACGCCGGCCATGGAGGTCGGCCGTTATCCGGCGGCGCATTTCATCAAATTCTGCCGCAATCACGGCCTGCTGTTGCTGCGCAATCGGCCGGTCTGGCGCACCGTCGTCGGTGGCTCGCGCGAATATGTGAAACGCATCACGGCGCCTTTTGCGGATCGAATTCGCCTCTCGACACCGGTGAAGCGCATCCACCGCCTGCCGGACGGCGTCGAAATCACCACTGCGGGCGGCGAAGCCGTGCGCTTCGATGAGGTGGTGATCGCAACCCACGCGGATCAGGCGCTCGACATCCTTGCCGACGCAACACGCGCCGAACGGCGCATTCTCGGCGCTTTTACCTATACCCAAAACCGCGCCGTGCTTCACACCGACAGCAGCTTCATGCCGCGCCGCCGCGCTGCCTGGTCAAGCTGGAACTATGTGGCCGACACGTGCATTAAAACGGGCCAGCCGAGCATTACCTACTGGATGAACAGGCTTCAGCCGCTGGGCGAAATCCCGGACGTTTTCGTAACGCTGAACCCGGCGCGGGAACCGGATCAAGGAAAAATCATCGCCGAGGAAATCTATCACCATCCGGTTTTTGACGCTGGCACCGAACAGATGCGTCAGGAGCTATGGGCCTTGCAGGGCCTGCGAAACACCTGGTTCTGCGGCGCTTATTTCGGATCCGGTTTCCACGAGGACGGCCTCCAGGCCGGCCTCGCCGTCGCCGAAGATCTTGGCGGCGTATCCCGCCCATGGAAGGTTGCCGATGACAATGGCCGGATCATTCGCCTGAATTTGGCGACAGTTGCGGCAGGCACGGAAGTTATGGAGGTGATGGCATGACGTCCCCCCTCAACTCCGCGCTTTTTCCCGGCCATGTAACGCATGCGCGTTTCAAGCCGAAAACCCATAAACTCGCCTACCGGATTTATTCGCTGCTCCTCGATCTCGATGAGTTGAATGTGCTCGACCGAAAATTGCGGTTTTTCTCCGTAGACCGGTTCAACCTTTTCTCATTCCACAGCAGAGACCGCGGCAGCCGCAGCGCCATCGGGCTGCGCCAGCAGATCGAAACAGCCATGACGGCGGCAGGCATGCCGGTGGACGGAGGACCGATACGTCTGCTCACCATGCCGCGTGTGCTCGGCTGGGCCTTCAACCCACTCAGTGTCTTCTTCTGTTACGGGCGCGACTTGTCGCTCAAAGCTATCCTCTGGGAAGTGGACAACACGTTTGGCGAGAGACACGCATACCTGATCCCCGTGGAAGCCGGCAAATCGACCGAGATCGTCCAGCGATGCGAAAAGGCCTTTTATGTCTCGCCTTTCATGGACATGGATCTCCGTTATGTTTTCCGCGTCACCCCACCCGGCGACAGGCTGAAAATCGTCATCGAGACTTTCGACGATGACGGCCTGGTCCTGACCGCCCGCCATCTGGCCCGACGTGTCGAGTTGACGGACAGCGCACTTGTGAAAGCTTTCTTCGCCATCCCCCTCCTGACGCTCAAGGTCATTCTGGGCATTCATTGGGAGGCGCTGAAAATTTGGCTGAAGGGTGTGCGTTTCAGAAAACGTCCGCTGCCGCCTGCCAGTCCAGTCTCCTTCCTTCATCCTTCATCGTCGCAAACCGAGGCCAAAATTCATGACCCGGTTTGACAATCTCACGGAATCATCGGTGAAAAATACGCGTCTTGACCGCCGCATCAGCCCTGGCATGTGGCTCATCAGCCGGCTGTTGAGCAATATCGACCGAGGAAGATTACATGTTATTCTTCCCAGCGGCGGTTTCATTGAAAAATCCGGCGCAACAAATGGCAGCGAGGCGACCATTGTCCTGCATAGCTGGCGCGCGCTCCGGCGAATGCTGCTGAACGGCGACATCGGCTTTGCCGAGGGGTTCATCGAAGGCGACTGGACAACACCGGATCTGACGGCGCTTATTCGCTTCGCGGCCCAAAATCGCGAGGCGTTCACAAGGTCGATGCGCGGCAGCCCGCCCATGCGCCTTCTCCACCGCACTGCGCATAGGTTGAATGCCAATACCAGACGGGGCAGCCGCCGTAATATCGAAGCACATTATGATCTCGGCAACGAGTTCTACCGGCAATGGCTCGATCCTTCGATGCTGTATTCATCGGCGATCTTCGATGACACGGCGTCTACGCTCGAGGCCGCCCAACTGAAAAAACTGGAACGTATCGTCGATAAACTGCAATTGAGTGGCGGCGAAAACATATTGGAGATCGGCTGCGGCTGGGGCGCACTCGCCATTCACCTTGCCACCCAGGCCAAAGCCAACGTCACCGGCATCACCCTTTCCCCCTCCCAGTTGAAATGGGCAAAAAATGCAGCGGAAAAAGCCGACAGCACGGACCGCATCGATCTGAGACTGCAGGATTATCGTGACCTGAATGGCCAATTCGACAGGATTGTCTCCGTCGAAATGTTCGAAGCAGTCGGCGAAGCCTATTGGCCAAGCTATTTCGAAACGCTGAAAAGATGCCTGAAACCCGGCGGCCGCGCTGTGCTGCAAATCATTTCGATTGAAGAAAGCCGCTTCGATACATATCGGCGTAAGGCGGATTTCATCCAGAAATACATCTTTCCCGGCGGTTTTTTGCCCTCGAATGACGCGCTCGAAAAGGCGGTCGTCAAGGCCGGCCTGAAGCTCACGGATAAGGAGCTTTTTGGCCAGTCCTATGCGCTCACGCTCGCCGAATGGCGTCAGCGTTTTCATGCGCGGTGGCAGACGATATCCCTGCTCGGTTTCGATGACCGCTTCCGGCGGCTTTGGGATTATTACCTTTGCTATTGCGAGGCAGGTTTTGCCGAGGGGACCATAAACGTCGGATTCTACACCATCGAACACGGATAAGGCGGGACCAAACTACGGAGTGAGACAATGATGATCAATGGATTGACAGCTGCTTCCGTCCTGTGGCCACTGCTGGTTGCATCCAGCGCCATGGCGGCCGATATCGACGGCAACTGGGCGCGCGGAGACGGCAAGGCGAAAGTAATGATCGCGCCCTGCGGCGAAAATATCTGCGCCACAAATACCTGGATCAAGCCGGGAACCCCGAAAGAAAAAACCGGGGACCAGTTGATCATGGACATAAAGCAGACAGAGGCGGGCAGCTATTCCGGCACCGCTTTCGACCCCCAGCGTGACAAGTCCTACAGTATAACAGTGACAGTGAACGGCAACGGCATGACCACGAAAGGCTGTATCGTCGCCGGTCTGCTGTGCAAGGGCATAAACTGGACAAGGATCGACTAGCCACATCTCCACATTGCTTTGCCCTCGCATCTTCGCTTCCGCATCAATGTCCTGCAAAGGAAAACACCGATGAAGACCTATTTCGCGGCATACCTTGTTACCCTCGTCGCCTTTCTGGTGATCGATTTCATCTGGTTGAGTACGATGGCGTCGCGCCTTTACCGCCCGGCTATCGGCGATCTTCTGGCGGACAATTTCAGGCTTGCTCCAGCGGTCGTCTTTTACCTCATCTATGCCGCCGGCCTGACCTTTCTTGCGGTTCGCCCGGCCTTTCAGACGGGGGAATGGACGACCGCGCTGCTTTATGGCGCGGTGGTCGGCTTCATGGCCTACGCCACTTACGACCTGACCAATCAGGCGACGTTGAAAAGCTGGTCCACGACCTTGACCGTCGCCGATCTTTTATGGGGAACCTTCGTCTCCGCAGCGGCGGCCACAATCGGCTATCTCATAACGGCGCGGCTCGTCGGCCCACTGGAAAATCCGGCGGGCCTGTGATGACGACATCCTCTCTTACCGGCAGCTTCGTTCCGATACCCCTGCAGCGTATCCGTTGCCGGGTTCCCGGCATACATCTCTTGTCTTCCTGCGAAAGACGGCTCTATAAGGGAGACGCAGCAAGGAAGGTTCGAATGCAGGCCACAGAGATCGCAAGCCTTATCAACCGCGTCGGCATGGGTGATCGTTCAGCATTCGTCTCGCTTTACCAGGCGACCAGTCCGAAGCTCTTCGCAATCTGCCTGAAAATCCTGCGGGACAGGACGGAAGCCGAAGAGGCTCTGCAGGAAATCTATATCAAGGTCTGGCAGCGGGCCCGAACATTCGCCGCCAGTGCCGGAAAACCCACCACATGGCTTGCCGCCATTGCCCGCAACCATGCCATCGACACGATCCGGGCGCGCAAGCCCATAACCGATGACATCGAGGAAGCCTACGATCTTGCCGACGAGAGCGTCCGCGATCCTGAGCAGCAGATCGTTCTCGCCGATGAAGGCCGCAGGATCGAAGACTGCATGCGCGAACTTGAGACCGTACACGCGCAGGCGGTTCGCCGGGCCTATGTCGAGGGCTTGAGTTATCTCGAACTCGCCGAGGAATTGCGCGTGCCGCTCAACACGGTCAGAACCTGGCTACGACGCAGTCTCCTCAAACTCAGAGAGTGCATGCAGCGATGACGACGGGCGAACAGAGCGGCGGCAAGCATTCGCGCGACGATATCCTCGCCGGTGAATATGTTCTGGGCGTCCTGCCGCTTGAAAAGCGTCGGGAACTGGAACGACGCATGCAGGACGACGCGGCCTTCGCACAGCTGGTACAGCGTTGGGAAGCGGAATTTTCCGACTTCAATGCCGATTACGAGGAGCACGTACCGAGCGCCACTGTTCTTGAGCGTATCGAACAACGACTGTTCGGAAGCAAGGCCGTCAATACCAATGGCAGCCTGTGGAATTCCGCATCCTTGTGGCGCTGGATTTCGGTTGCCACCAGCGCAACCGCCGTTGCCGCCGTCGTTTACGCCGCCTTCCCCGAAAAGCGGCAGGGCACCGCACCGCTGGTGGCCGAACTTGCAACGACGGACAGCCAGGTCAATCTCCTTGCCTCCTACGACGCGGAATCCGGACGGATGCGGATTGTGCCTGTTGCAACCGGCAAGACCGACGAAAAATCACTGGAATTGTGGCTGGTGATGGACGGCGGCAAGACCCGCTCGCTCGGCGTTTTCCAGCCCGGAACGAATGGCGACCTCATCATCCCCGCCGACATGCGCAACAGCATCACCGAAGGCACAACCTTCGCCATCAGCGTCGAACCTTTCGGCGGCTCGCCGACTGGTCAGGCAACCGGCCCTGTTATCGCTGTCGGCACTGCGCGATGGGGATGAAGGTTTAGCGCTTCCCGATTTCGAGGCGAGTCCCGATGAACGCGTCACGATAGGAGATGGGTTGTAACGGTCAGTCTCCGAAACCGACGATGCCCTTGATTTCGGTGAACGACATGCTGGATGCACAACGGGTGTATTTGGGCAAAAAATGCTGTGTTGCGGCCGGGTTTCCGCAGCTTTCCGCGCCAGAAACCGGCAATTGTGGACGAGGACGGGATTGCGGCCGCATCAGCCGACACCACCAACTCCGATGCACCCTATCCGACGAGCATTGTCCGGCGAAATGGTCTTGTCCTTATGCGCCAGCCGCATCACTATCGGCATCTCGTCAAATGGCATGAGTGAGAGACCGATAAGATGTCCACATTCACATTCGCAACCGTCCCGCAGATAATCGCAGGCCCCGGTAGTATCTCAAGACTTTCGGAGCTGAAGACCGGGCTTGGGTCGCGTATTCTGGTAATTTCCGACGATGGCGTCGTCAGGGCTGGGCTTGTTCAGCCCGCCCTTGCAAGTCTTTCGGAGGGCGGGGCCGAAACGTCGATCTTCACCGGCGTTGTCGCTGATCCTCCGGAAGCCGTCATCCACGACGCTGTGGCGCGTGCAATCGAATTCGGGGCCACCGGCATACTGGGCATCGGCGGCGGCTCATCGCTCGATGTCGCGAAACTCGTGGCGCTGTTGGCAAGGAGCGGTGAAGCGCTCTGCGATATTTACGGGGTCGGCAAGGTGACCGGTGAACGCCTGCCATTGGTGCTGGCGCCGACGACGGCAGGCACCGGATCGGAAGTCACACCGATTTCCATCGTTACCACGGATGCACACCAGAAAAAGGGCGTCGTGTCGCCAACCCTGCTGCCGGATGCGGCCATCCTGGACGCAAGTCTGACAGTCGGCCTTCCTCCGGCGGTAACGGCGGCGACGGGAATTGATGCGATGGTCCACGCCATCGAGGCTTTCACCTCCGCAAGCGCGAACAACAATCCTGTTTCCCGCACACTTGCCAAAGAGGCGCTCCGGCTACTTGGAGCAAATATCGAGGCTGCCGTAAAGAACGGGACCGACATGGTTGCCAGACAGGCCATGCTGCTTGGTGCGATGTTGGCCGGTCAGGCCTTTGCCAACTCGCCGGTGGCGGCCGTTCATGCTCTCGCCTACCCGATTGGCGGCCTCTATCATGTTCCGCACGGGCTCTCCAACAGCCTGGTCCTGCCGCATGTGTTGCATTTCAACGCAACGATGTGCGGCGATGCCTATGCGGAACTGGCGCCATGTCTTTTTCCTCAGCTGGAGCCTGCCGACAGGTCAGGACGACTTGCCGGCTTCCTGGAAGGGCTGGCCTTGCTTCCCGTGCGCCTGAACCTGCCGGTGCGACTGAGAGATGTTGGAATACCAAAAGACGGGCTTGCCTTGCTGGCGGAAAATGCGATGGAACAGACACGCCTGCTGGTTAACAATCCACGCACGGTGTCGCTGTCCGATGCCGCCAGAATCTACGAAGATGCTTGGTAGGCAAGGGTCAGTGCCTCCTTATCCCTACTTCGACATGTCGGCGCAAAAGTTCTGATATTCTTCCCGACTGTTACCTTTATCAAAGTCGACTGCTCCGATACGGTTGTGGCGGGGATATTCGGAGCCGAAGAGTCCGGGTTCAGAACTGGGAACAACATTGTGCGCTTGGCCCATTGCTCATGTCGTCAGCTAACTGTCGTGACAAATGGAGAACCCCGCAAGGTATCCGTTTGTCACTGTCGTGCGTGCCAGCATCGCACCGGCTCAGCGTTCGGCGTCGCAGTGTTTTATGAAGCCGATCAAGTCACTGCGTCGGGAGAGTACAAAACCTACATGCGGCCCGGAGATAGCGGAAAGAACCTGGAGTTCTGCTTCTGCCCCGCCTGCGGATCCACGGTTTATTGGTTACCGGAATTTCGGCCCAGGCTCGTCGCCATCGCCTTGGGCTGTTTTGAAGATTCAAGCGCCATGGAACCAACGCAGAGCGTTTATGAGGAGACCCGCCATGCCTGGGTGTCTCTATCTATTCGAGATTCTGGAGAAAAATGAAGCTGCAAGGCTCCGCCATGGGTTTTCAGGTCCCCTGATACGGCTCCGGTGAAACAGACAAATTTTAAAGAGGCTATAAAACCGTGTTGACTCGGCCTAGCTTTTAGACTTTTTTGTAAAGCGGTTTAGTAAATCGCTTTACAAGCCAAACAGAGGTCGAAAAGACCCGGTAGAGTGGAACAGAAAGCGGGAGTGTGATGGCGCGAAACCCTGCGACCAGCCTCAAAGATGTCGCCTTGGCGGCAGGCGTTTCAGTTGCGACCGTATCGCGGCTTCTGAACGGCACGCTGGAGCTGCCGCCAGAAACGAAAGCGCGCATCGAGGCCGCGATCCGTGAACTCAATTACGTGCCCAATCCCCATGCCAGACGTTTGAGCCGAGGGCGCTCGGACACGATCGGCCTTGTCGTTCCTGATATTGGAAACCCGTTTTTCGGCATGCTCGTTGCGGCCGTGGAAGAAGAAGCCGACAGGCGAGGACTTGCCCTTTCGCTTTTCGCCACGCTGAACCGTACGGGTCGGGAATTGTCCTATCTTCGTCTGCTTGCCCGCAATCATGTCGATGGGCTCGTTTTCATCACGAACCACCCCAATACCGATGAACTGGCGGAGCTGATCAATACCACCGGAAAGGTCGTGGTGGTCGATGAAGACGTGCCCGGCGCCACCGTGCCGAAACTCTTCTGCGACAATGAGCAGGGCGGTCGTCTGGCTGGCGCGCATCTGGCTATGCATGGGCATAAACATGTCCTTTATGTCGGAGGACCAGAGGACATGATCAGTACGGAGCGTCGTTTTCGCGGTCTAAAATCTGCTCTCACCGAGCGGGTGGCGGAGGCAGAGCTTTCGATTTCCAGATATTGCGGCGCATATACAGTGGAATTTGGCCGGGCTGCCGCGCGCCGCTTTCTGGATGAGGGGCGCCCGGCAACGGCTGTTTTCGCCAGTTCGGACGAAATCGCCATCGGCTTCATCGAAGTTCTGCGATCCGAAGGTGTGCGTATCCCGCAAGATGTGTCGATGATCGGTTTCGATGATGTCGGACCGCTGCATCTGTTTGCCCCGCCGCTCACCGCCATTCGCCAGCCTGTCAGCGCCATTGGCCAACGCGCCCTGTCGCTTTTGCTCGAAACCAATTGGGACCAGGAACCTCCTTTGCTGTCAGAGGAGCTATTGCCCGTCGAAATCGTCGTGCGTGAATCCGTTGCGCCGCCCGCGATCAAATAAAAAGCAACGAAACCAACAGAGGAAGAACGATAATGCTGAATTTTAAACGTCGATATTTTTCCGCAGCGCTCGCTGCGACCGTTCTTGCCGGCGCGACCCTGTCTGCCGGTCTTGCCACCGCCGCCGAAAAAACAATCGCCTTGGTGCAGATCAACCAGCAGGCGCTGTTTTTCAACCAGATGAATGAAGGCGCGGAAAAGGCCGCCAAGGAAGCCGGCGTCAAGCTGGTGATCTTCAACGCCAACAATGATCCCGCCGCCCAGAACAGCGCGATCGAGACCTATATCCAGCAGAAGGTGGACGGCATTGCCGTGGTCGCCATCGATGTTAACGGTATCATGCCGGCCGTAAAGCAGGCTGCTGCCGCCAATATTCCCGTCGTCGCGATTGACGCCATTTTGCCGGAAGGGCCGCAAAAAGCGCAGATCGGCGTCGACAATGGCAAGGCGGGCGCCGACATGGGGCAATTTTTCCTCGACTACGTGAAGTCGGACATGGGCGACAAGGCAAAGATCGGCGTCGTCGGCGCGCTGAACTCCTTCATCCAGAACATCCGCCAGAAGGGCTTTGAAGACACGATCAAGGATAAGTCCGGCATCACGACGGCTGGCGTCGTCGATGGCCAGAACGTTCAGGACACCGCTCTGTCGGCAGCGGAAAACCTCATCACCGGCAATCCTGATATGACCGCAATTTATGCCACGGGTGAACCGGCTCTTCTTGGAGCGGTCGCCGCCGTTGAAAGCCAGAGCAAGCAGAAAGACATCAAGGTGTTTGGCTGGGACCTGACCAAACAGGCGATTGCCGGCATCGATGCGGGTTATGTCGCAGGCGTCATCCAGCAGGATCCTTCCGCCATGGGTGCAGCGGCGGTCAAGGCGCTCAAGACCGTCTCCGACGGCGGCACCGTTGAAAAGACCATCGCCGTGCCGGTTACCATCGTCACCAAGGCCAACGTCGAACCCTACCGCGCGGTCTTCAAATGATTGCGGCCGGACAGCACACAGGCGCTGTCGACGGCGCCGGGGGAGATCTTCTCTCCCGGCAGCCCGACCGTGAAGCGCGTATCTCCCTGCGCAATATCCGCAAGACATTCGGCTCGCATCAGGCGCTTCGCGGCGTCGATCTCGATATCTTCCCCGGCGAGTGCCTCGGTCTCGTCGGCGACAATGCGGCCGGTAAATCCACCCTCACCAAGGTGATTTCCGGCACCTACATACCCGATGAAGGCACGATCACGATGGAAGGCGAAGCCATTCGCTTTTCGGGGCCCGCCGATGCTCGTAACCGCAACATTGAAATGGTCTTTCAGGATCTGAGCCTCTGCGACCATATCGACGTCGTCGGCAATCTCTTCCTCGGACGCGAGATTACCAGGGGGCCGTTTCTCGACCGGCCAACCATGCTTTCGGAAGCCCGCAAGATGCTGGATGCGCTGGAAATCCGCATTCCGCGTCTCACCGCGAAGGTGGAAAAACTGTCCGGTGGCCAGCGGCAGGCAATCGCCATCGCGCGGGCGGCCTCTTTCAATCCCAAGGTCCTGATCATGGACGAGCCGACATCCGCGCTCGCCGTTGCGGAGGTGGAAGCGGTGCTTTCGCTCATCAATCGCGTCAAGGCGAAGGGCGTGTCGGTCATTCTCATCACCCACCGCCTTCAGGATCTCTTTCGGGTCTGTGACCGCATCGCCGTCATGTATGAGGGCACCAAGGTGGCGGAGCGCCAGATCAACGACACCAGCCTTGAGGATCTCGTAAGGCTGATCGTGGGAGGGCAACGTCATTGACCGTCTATACTGAACGCGCCAAAGGCTCACCGCTTTCGGACTTTTTTGCCGAAAATGCGCAGGTGCTTTCCATCGCGGCCTTTTTTGCCCTCTGCCTGGTGTTCTTTTCCGCGACGACGGATACGTTTCTGACGGCCGGCAATCTTCTGAACGTCGTCCGTCAGGCCGCACCTATCCTGATCGTCTCCGTCGCGATGACATTCGTCATCATCACCGGCGGTATCGATCTGTCCGTCGGCTCCATGGTTGCCCTGATCAATGCCGTCGGGGCGATCCTGCTTGCAGCCGGCTACCCCTGGCCGCTGGTTGTCGTCGCCATGCTCGTGCAAGGCGGCGGCCTTGGCCTCGTACAGGGCTGGTTCATTGCCTATCAGGGCATTCCAGCCTTCATCGTCACGCTTGCCGGCCTCTCCATCCTGCGCGGCGTTGCCCTCTATATCACGCAGGGTTATTCCGTGCCGATACCGGAAGCACCCGGTTTCTTTTACCTCGGGCGGGGTGATTTCCTCGGCATGCCCGTGCCCGCCCTGATCGGCGTCGTCGTCACCGTGATTGCCTATATCGTTCTTTCGAGCACCCGATATGGTCGTCGCGTCGTGGCCGTCGGCTCCAATCCCGAAGCGGCGCGCCGTGTGGGAATGCCCGCCAAATGGATTCTCGCCTCCGTCTATCTGGCTGCGGGCGTGGCCTCGGCCATTGCCGGCCTGATGATTGCGGCGCGGCTGGGGTCTGGATCCTCGAATGCGGCAGTCGGGTTCGAGCTTCAGGTGGTGGCGGCCGTGGTTCTGGGCGGCACATCGCTGATGGGCGGCCGAGGCACCATTCTCGGCACGGTGCTGGGCACCATGACCATCGCCGTGATCGGCAACGGTCTGATCCTCATGCACATCTCTCCCTTCTTCACCCAGATCGTGACGGGCGCCATCATCCTTGCCGCAATCTGGCTCAATACGCGCATCTTCACCGCGAACTTCCGCCTGGGCGCGAAGAGAAAGGGCTGATGCGATGACCGCGGAACTGTCTGAAGGACATATCCGGTCGGGAAAGGTCATGACCGTGCGCGGCGCAATCGCTGCGGATCAACTCGGCGTCACGCTGATGCACGAGCACATCCTCAACGATTGCCGTTGCTGGTGGCACGCCCCCAAGACACCGGAGCGGCAATATCTTGCCGAGGGATTCGTCTGCATGGAAATCCTCGGTGAGCTGCGTCAGGATCCCTTCGTCAACAAGCACAATATTACGCTTGACGACGAACCGCTGGCGATTGCGGAACTGAAGGATTTCGCCACGGCCGGTGGACAGACGGTTGTTGAGCCGACCTGTCAGGGTATCGGCAGAAATCCCTTGGCGCTGCGCAGGATTTCAGAGGCAACCCGGCTCAATATCGTCATGGGGGCGGGTTATTACCTTGCGTCCTCTCACCCCGAAAAGGTGGCCGGGCTGACGGTCGAAGCCATAGCCGACGAGATCGTGCACGAGGCGCTCCACGGTGTCGATGGGACCGATGTCCGCATCGGCCTGATCGGCGAAATCGGTGTTTCCGCGGATTTCACGGCAGCGGAGGAAAAATCCCTGCGGGGAGCGGCGCAGGCGCATGTTCGCACCGGCCTGCCCCTGATGGTTCATCTGCCGGGATGGCTGCGGCTGGGGCATAAGGTTCTCGACATCGTCGCGGAGCAAGGTGCGGATCTGAACCACACCGTTCTTTGCCATATGAACCCGTCCCACGCGGATATTACCTACCAGAGCGAACTCGCAGGCCGCGGCGCCTTTATCGAATATGACATGATCGGCATGGATTTTTTCTATGCCGACCAGCAGGTGCAGTGCCCCAGCGACGAGGATGCCGCCCGTTCGATTGTCACGCTGGCGGAGGGCGGTTACCTCGACCGCATTCTGCTTTCCCACGACGTCTTCCTGAAAATGATGCTGACGCGATATGGCGGCAATGGCTACGCCTATATTCTCAAGCACTTCCTGCCGCGCCTGAAGCGGCACGGGCTCGACGACGCCACCCTTCAAACCCTCATGCGGGATAATCCGCGCTCGGTCTTCCAGGCAAAGACCTGACGAAACTATGGAAATGGAAAGATCATGACAAAAAAAGTGCT
The DNA here is from genome assembly GCF_027956525.1 of Agrobacterium sp. ST15.13.013. NCBI lineage: Bacteria > Pseudomonadati > Pseudomonadota > Alphaproteobacteria > Hyphomicrobiales > Rhizobiaceae > Agrobacterium > Agrobacterium sp. ST15.13.013. Next base: position 4,283 of record NZ_JAQKGP010000037.1, on the reverse strand, counting down.
CCTCGTCGGTGAAAGCTGGGTCAGCTCCGCCACCCACTACAAGGGCTTCGATCAATTTGGCAGCGTGACGTTTCACCTCGGTGCCGAGCCGCTGGTGAAAGCGCTAGACGGCAGCGAATATGAGCTGACTTACATGACAGCCCATGATGCGGTGGAAAAGTTCCCCTTCGAGATGGCCGGGCTAGACGCGTATGACGTCATCATTCTCTCGGATATCGGTGCGAATTCGCTCCTGCTGCCACCCGCCGTCTGGCTGCAATCCAAGACCGTGCCGAACCGGTTGAAGCTCATCAAGGCATGGGTGGAAAAGGGCGGCGGCCTGCTGATGGTCGGCGGCTATTTTTCCTTCCAGGGCATCGACGGCAAGGCGCGCTGGCGTCGCACGCCGGTGGAAGACACCCTTCCCGTTACCTGCCTTCCGTGGGACGACCGTGTGGAAATTCCGGAGGGCTCGACAGCCGATATTCTTAAACCCGACCATCCGACCGTCGCAGGCCTTTCCGGCGAATGGCCGCTTCTGCTGGGGGTGAACGAGGTCGAGGTGCGTGACCGCGCCGATGTCGAGGTGGTTGCCCGTCTGCCGGAAGATCAGGGTTCCCATCCTTTGCTCGTCACCGGACGTTTCGGCCAGGGCCGCACGGCCGCATGGACCTCGGACATCGGCCCCCACTGGCTCTCTCCCGCCTTCTGCGAGTGGGACGGCTATGGGCGCCTGTGGAAGAACATTCTCGGCTGGCTGACGGAAAAGCCGTGATCGGCAGGCTCAGGCCCGCAGGATGGTTGTCAGTTCTTCATGGCTGGGAAAGGCGTCCTGCGTGCCACGGCGGCCGACCGTGATGGCTGCGGCCCTCGCGGCATCCTCAAGGGCACGCGTATCCACGGCGACGCCGCGACGCGTGGCGGAGGCGAGCGCAACACCCGCGAAGCAATCGCCGGCACCCGTGGTGTCGACAATCGTGGCGGGCGCGGCCAGCACCTCGATTGCACCATTGGCAGACACGAGCACGCAGCCCTGTCCGCCGAGTGTGACGACAACGAGGCCGACGCCGGCCCGCAGCAGAAAAGCGCCGGCCGCAGCGCCACTCTCGCCTGATAGCACCTCTGCCTCGATGCGATTGAGGACGGCGATATCGATGAGCGGCAGGACGCTTGCGAACCAGGGTTGCAGGGGCGAAGGATTGAAGGCAGTCGTCAGCCCCTTTGATCTCGCCGCATGGAGAATGGCGAGGGTTGTTTCTTCCGATAGATTGCCCTGCAGGACAACGAGGTCACCCGATACGGCATCACCGAGTGCCTCCAGAGCCGCGTCTTTATCAAGCGCTGCGGCTGCCGACCGGGTGGTGATGATCGAGTTTTCGCCGTCCGGGGTCGTCAGAATGATGGAAATATCGCTACTGGTGCTGTCGACGGGAATGAGTTTTGGTGTCAGGCGTTCGCGGGCAAGCGCTTCTCTGATCGCAACGGCGCGGTCATCCCTGCCGACGGCGGCGACCAGCGTGGTTTCGACGCCGCACCGCGAAAGAACGATGGCCTGGTTGCAGCCTTTGCCACCCAGACTGCGCGAGGCCTGCTCGCCGAAGATTGAAGCGCCTGCCTCGGGCAGCGCGGCAATGGAATAGGTTTCATCAAGTGCGATATTGCCGATAACAAAGGCGCGCATGGAGAACTTTCGAAAGGGACTGAAATGCAGACCATATCCGACAATGCGGCCAATGCTATCAAGGAAATTTTCGGTCGAAGCAAGGCGCTGATCGGCATGATCCATTGCCCGGCCTTTCCCGGAGCGCCGCGTTATCGCAACGCGAGCATGGATGCCATCTACGATGCGTGCATGCGCGATGCCGAACGGCTTGTCGAAGGTGGCATGCACGGTCTGATGATCGAAAACCATGGCGACGTGCCGTTTTCCAAGCCCGACGATATCGGGCCGGAAACCTCGGCTTTCATGAGCGTTGTGACAGACCGTATCGTTCGCGCCGCCGGCGTTCCCGTTGGCGTCAACGTGCTGGCCAATGCCCCCATTCCTGCCTTCGCCATCGCCATGGCGGGCGGGGCAAAGTTCATCCGTGTCAATCAATGGGCCAATGCCTATGTGGCCAATGAGGGTTTCATGGAGGGGCGTGCAGCCGAGGCGATGCGCTACCGTTCGTTGCTGCGGGCAGAGCACATAAAGGTTTTTGCCGACAGCCATGTCAAGCATGGCGCCCACGCCATCACGGCGGATCGTAGCATTGATGAACTGACTCGCGACCTTGCCTTCTTCGACGCCGACGGGGTCATCGCCACGGGCCAGCGCACCGGCAACAGCGCGACCCTGGAAGAAATCGAGGAAATCGGTGCGGCAACACATTTGCCGCTGCTGGTTGGGTCGGGTGTCAATGAAGGCAATATCGTCGACATCCTCAAACGCACCAGCGGCGTGATCGTGGCCTCATCGCTGAAGGAAGGCGGTGTCTGGTGGAACCCGGTCGAACTGTCCCGGGTACGTTCTTTCGTTGCAGCGGCTCATAGCGGCCTCGATGGCTGAGAAGGAGACAGCAATGGCAAAACTTTCGATCAACGGCGAGAGACTGCTGGCAAATCTTGATCGATTTGCGGCGATCGGCGCGACTGAAAAGGGCGGCGTCAACCGGCAGGCATTGACCGGACTGGATCGAGAGGCGAGACGACTGCTGGCGAAACTCGCCATTGATCGGGGGTTTTCCGTGTTTCAGGATCCCCTTGCCAATCTTTTCATTCGCAGGAGTGGCCGCGACGAGAGCCTTGCACCGCTTCTGATCGGCAGCCATCTGGATAGCCAGCCGTCAGGCGGCCGGTTTGATGGAGCGCTGGGAACGCTTTCGGCATTCGAGGTTCTCGAAACGCTCGAAGATTTCGGAATCGATACGGAGCGCCCCATTGAGGTGGTCGCCTTCACCAATGAGGAAGGCTGCCGCTTCGCTCCCGGCTGCATGGGTTCCATGGCTTTTGCTTCCGGTAATATCCCCGACAACTGGCTTCATCTTGTGGCAACGGATGACGGCGCCGGTTTTGCAGGTGAGCTTGACGCCACCCTGAAAAGCCTGCCGGAAGCGACCATGCGCGATCTTGGTTTTCCGGTCTTTGCTTTTGTCGAGGTGCATATAGAGCAGGGTCCATCCCTTGAAAAACAGGGCATTCCCATCGGGATTGTGACGGGCATACAGGGCACACGCTGGCTGAAGGTGTCAATCACCGGCCAGACCGCCCATGCAGGCACAACAGCCTTGGCATACAGACGCGATCCCTTTCATGCTGCGGTCAATGCACTGGGATCGCTTTTCCCCGCCATGATGCCGCAGGATCCTGCGGCCCGGTTCACCGTCGGCCGAATGGCGTTGCAACCTGGCGCCGTCAATGCCATTCCACAATCCGTGACTTTTACCGTCGATATCAGGCATCCATCATCAGAAACGCTCGCCAAGATGGAGAGCAAAATCCGCGCGATCGTGCACGAAGCTGCGACGGGCCAAAAGTGCGACGCGAAGATTGAACAGATATTCGACATGTCACCCGCGAATTTCCAGGATAGCATCGTCTCGGCATTGGACCGCGCTGCGCGGGAGCGTGGTTTTCCGACCGAACGCATGTTGTCGGGCGCATTTCACGATGCACTTTTTATGAATAGGGTCGCCCCATCAGCCATGATTTTTGTTCCGTGCCGCGATGGTCTCAGTCATAACGAGGCAGAACATGTTGAACCTGAACATAGCATGGCGGGATGCGACATGCTTTTAGCTTCGGTTCTTCAAATCCTGCCATTGGTCACCTTCGAAGACCCTGGGCAGGATACGTGCACATGACCCGATCAGTTTGCTGCGTCAAACGCCAAGGACAACGACCAGGCCGAGGAAATCAAGACAGATGTGCTGCCCGAACCGCGTTGCCGTCTGATCCGGCTCGCCGAGGTCAAGGCGCAGATTGGCTACAAGCGCCGTCCCGGTATCTATGGCGGCAGGCCGAAGGCGGCAACGAACTTCGAATCTATTCAGACGGTCCATCGCTTCGATGACAACCACGACCGTCCACTCCATTTATCAACAAATACCCAAATAAAAAGCCGGCTGCAGAGCCGGCTCAGACCGCTGACAAACCCGTCGATATTTTCGGCGGGTTTTTTCTTTTTCGGGATGATGACGTTTTATTGTCGTCTTTTGCGGGTGAACGGGAGATAAGATGAGCCTCGTTTCCTCATCCCCAGGCGGGTTTGGGTGCTTTCGTGAGCGCCATCGCTATTTTCTTGATGTTCTGGGCGCTCGCGGCGA